>JAFWDM010000065.1 GCA_017513005.1 Lachnospiraceae bacterium | reverse complement strand
GCTGCGAGATAGATCCTCTTTTGTCTTTCGTCTAACATGGACGCAACTGTTTGAATGCGTTTTTTTAGAATGTTTTTATCCATGAATATAGTATATCATATTCACATAAAATTATGAAGTTATTTATTTACAGTTCCTTAGCAAAAGAAACCAAAGAAGTGTCTGTTGGTGTTAGGGCTTTATTAAACTTATATGCAGATTCACAATACGAAATAAACAAAATAACTTATGAAGAATTGGAGCGTCTAAAAAGAGCTGTTGAAAAAATTGGAGGTGATAGAACAGAATCGGTTGATTTCAAATCCTATTATCAAAATGTGATAGAGAGGTTTAGTGCAGAAAAGCAGGGGCCATATAGAAACCTTGTGGGGAGCGCATCAGACGAAAGATCCTATATAGATGCCTACATAAAAGTTGGATCTAAACGGGTTCCTGCTTTATCATTTCTGAATGACTGGTTTAATGATGCTGATTATGGCACCATTCTTATTTCTGGTGAGCCTGGGCACGGCAAATCCCTATTGTGTGATAAGGCAGTTATTGAGTTCTGCAAAGGAAAATTTCTTCAGGGAAAAGCTCAAAATGTATTGGCGATTTCATTAAACACTGGACAGAATCGCAAAATTATTATTGATGGAGAAGTTGAATTAGAAAATGCACTAGTTTGGAAAGCAAAACGAAAAGAAAAGTTTACGTTTCAACATTGCCAAGGCTCGCTTCTGTTTATGGACGGATTTGATGAGTTCATTGATGAAGCAAAACGCAAAGATACTAATATCAAGAATATTTATGATTTCATGGAAAGCGTAAATGACATTGCTTTTATTAATAGAATACATATTGTTGTTTTATCAAGGACGATTGCTGTAGCATACGATTTAGACAGTTTATCGGGAAGTTACCAACATTATAAGCTATTGCCTATTTCAGAGGAACAACAGAATAGGTGGTTGGATGAGCATAAAGAGTATAATGATTATAAAGAAGACTTCTACGCTTTTCGAAAGCAGAAAAACCTAAATGATCTTCTTGGGGTGCCATTATTGTTTCGGCTGATAGTACATAATCGTTTTAAAACTATAAGTTCAAATACTGTTGAGTTATATGATAATCTTTTTACAAATCTGTTAAAGAATAGACATATTACTGGTGATGAAGAGATTCAATCGATAGAACAAGGGCTGATGAAGCTCGCTTATAAAGTGTATTGTACTGATACAACTACAGCCTATTACTTAAGAAAAGACCTCGCTGATAAATGGGTATTTTCATTCTATATATGCGCATACAATGGGAAAACAATTGGTTTTTTTCATAGAACCTTTTATCAATATTTCCTCGCAAAATATATTTACGTTGAGCTTGTCAAGTTAACAGATGAAAATGCGAAAAGTTTTATTGGCTTATTAGCAGAAAGGGAATTAGATGCTACAGTACGTCAATATCTGCCTCTATTGCTTAATAATAGGGATGAAGTGACCGTGCATGCTAATATAGAAAAAATGATAGTTGCTTTAATCAAAACGGAAGCGTATGTGGCATTAAAACCAAGGGTTGAATCAGGAGATGCCGATAATTCTAAAATTCTTAGGTCTCAAAATATTTTTCGCAATGTGTTTCACATTGCAGCAGCATTTGCTCATGTAATACAAATTCCTTTTAAGGGAAATTTGGATATTTTAGTTAGAAAGTTTAGGAGCGAAGGAATAATACTGATATGTGGCAGAAACAAAAGTGCCGACTTGAAAGAAGCTTGCTTGGCTGGAGCCTACCTAAAAAGCGCTCATCTAACAAAAGCTGACTTAACAAAAGCCGATTTACGGGGAGCTGATTTGAGAAATGTCCATTTGTATAAATCGATTATGTCTGAGAGTAACCTTATCGAAGCTAACTTGAAAGGTGCAAATATGAGGGAAGCTAATCTTGGTGGTGCTGATCTGAGAGGCGCTTGTATGAATAATGCTCACCTTAGTGAGGCTGTTTTGACTAAAGCTAATCTTAGGGATGCTAACCTAAGGAGAGCTAACCTAAAACAAGCGGATTTGTCAGAGGCAAGTCTTGAAAAGGCGTACTTGACCTTTGCTTATTTACTCAAAGCAAATCTGAGAAATGCTTATATGAGAGAAGCTGACTTAAGGGGAGCAGATTTAAGAGGGGCTTGTTTAGCAGGGGCAAATCTTCGAGGTGCTGATTTGAATAAAGCCGACTTAAGTGGCGCTGACTTAGTTGGAAGCATCTTTAATATAACAGAGCTGACCAATTCCAATTTGTCAAGTGCAAGCATTGATATAAGATATAAAGAGATAATTGATCCTACCACAAAGGGCTATGGATCTATTAATTGGGTAAAGGTGTAGTTTGTCTTTGAACGTACAAAAAGTGTGAAGAAATTTGGTCTTGTTACAATTTGTGCTAACTGAATATTGGCCATTAATCTTCTAAACTCCCCAGTAGTAAGAATTCCCCGTTTTTACTACTATTTGACTACTGTTGGTGTCCTCGACTTGCCGCATTTTGCCGGATTTTGCATTTTTGACCCGTTTTCGTGACAGAATGAGTCTCCGGTATACCGGAAGTATATCGCGGTAAATCGCGGCATTTTTCGGCAAAACAGGTCCGTTAGAAAGGGCTAAATTTTATGATTCGTATCCTTTTTGTTTGCCACGGCAATATCTGCCGCTCGCCGATGGCGGAGTTTGTGATGAAAGACCTGGTCCGCAAGGCCGGTCTCTCGGATGCGTTCCTGATCGAATCCGCCGCCACCAGCTTGGAGGAGATCTGGGGCGGCCGGGGGAACCCGGTCTATCCGCCGGCGCGGGCCAAGCTCCGGGAGCACGGGATCGACCCGGGCGGGAAGCGGGCGCGGAGGACAACGCGGGAGGATTACGCGAAATATGATTACCTGATCGGGATGGACCGGGCCAACATCCGCAATATGGAGCGTATCTACGGCGGGGACCCGGAGGGGAAGATCACGCAGCTTCTGGACTATGCCGGCAGGACCGGGCAGGAGGTGGCGGATCCCTGGTATACGGGGGATTTTGACGCGACCTGGAAGGATGTACTGGAGGGGTGCACAGCACTGCTGCAGCACATTCGCAGAAAACACCGCTTATGAGAAAATGACTATAGGAAACTGCAAAGAGCAGAGATCAACGGCACTCTGAGTAACGGAAAAAGGCACAGAGAGAAAGGAAGGTTCAGTTATGGCAGTGATCACATTTTCCCCTTTTGGAACATTGTCGGACGGAAGAGCCGTGACAGCGGCGCGTCTGGAGAACGGACATGGATGCACGGCGACGATTCTGGACTTCGGAGCGACGATCCAGGCGGTGACGGTACCTGACAGAGACGGGAAGAGCGTCGATGTGGTACTGGGCTATGATACACCGGATGAATATGCCACGAGCGGAGGCCATCTGGGCGGGACGATCGGGCGTGTAGGGAACCGGCTGGGCGGCGCAGTCTTTTCCCTGAACGGACAGGTTTATGAACTGGAGAAAAACAACGGGGAGAATCACCTGCACGGCGGCTCCAAAGGATTTGACAGGAAGTTCTGGGAGATGAAGGATGTGGACGGTGCGCTGGTCTGCAGCATGACCTCTCCGGACGGCGATGCCAATTATCCCGGAACGTTGGATGTGACGGTCACCTTTGTCCTGGACGAGGACAATGCCCTGCACCTCATTTATGACGCGGACACGGACAAGGATACCCTCGTCAACCTGACCAACCACAGCTATTTCAATCTGAACGGGGAAGGCGCTGTCCTGGGACACACACTGCAGCTCTGTGCCGGGCGCTTTTGTGAAAACGACAAGGGGGGCCTGCCGACCGGGAGGCTCCTGAGCGTGGAGGGGACTCCCTTCGATTTCCGCAAGGAGCAGAAGATCGGTGATGTGATCGGCGCAGACCACCCGCAGCTGCAGCTGTTCGGCGGCTTTGACCATAACTTTGTTCTCGGAATGCGGGGAGCGGTAGTCTACAGCCCCGTGACCGGAATCGAAATGGAGATGAGGACGGATCTCCCCGGCGTGCAGGTCTATACGGCAAACGGGCTCAGTGAGCGCGCAGGCAAGGCGGGTTCCCGCATGGATCGTCACTACGGGATCTGTCTGGAGACCCAGCTCTTCCCCAATGCCATGAAGTGCTGGGGATTCCCGTCACCGGTCCTTCGCGCGGGACAGCATATGCATACGGAGACAGTGTACAGCTTCCGGATCAGATGAGGTGTACAGGGAGCAGGAAGAAAGACTCCGGAAAGGGGCTGTAAAGAAGCCGTGACCGCACCGGGGGTTCACGAAGAGGACCGCGCTGAAGGCTCCAGCCGGGAGGTCTGCGCTGGCGGTTCCGGAAGGATTGTTCCGGATGGATAGTTCCGGACGGAATGGAAGAGGCAGGTGTAAAAACATAAAATATATGGAAAGAGGAATACGGGATTTTCTGCCTGTCAACCGGGAGGATATGGCCGCACGGGGGATCGGGCAGCTTGATTTTGTATATATTTGCGGCGACGCTTATGTGGACCATCCGAGTTTCGGGTCGGCCATTATTTCGCGTGTCCTGCAGTCGCGCGGGTACACGGTCGGGATGATCTGCCAGCCGGACTGGCGGGATCCGCAGAGTGTGGCGGTCCTGGGAGAGCCCCGCCTGGGATTTTTGGTATCCTCCGGAAATATGGATTCGATGGTGAACCACTACACTGTCAATAAAAAACACCGGAGCAGGGATGCCTTCAGTCCCGGCGGGGTCATGGGAAAGCGGCTGGACAATGCGGTCGTGGTCTATGGAAATCTGATCCGCAGGACCTTTAAAAAGACGCCGGTCATCCTGGGCGGTCTCGAGGCGAGCCTGCGCAGGATGTCGCACTATGACTACTGGTCGGACAAGGTGCGGCGGTCGATCCTGCTGGAGGCGGGCGCGGACCTGATCTCCTACGGGATGGGCGAGCGCAGTATCGTGGAGATCGCGGACGCGCTGGCATCCGGTCTGGAGGTCCGGGACATCACTTTCATAGAAGGCACGGTCTACAAGACCAGGAATGAGGGGGACATCTATGACGCGATCCGGCTCCCCGACCACGAGTCGGTAAGTGCGCCTTCCCGGGAGGGCAGGCGGGCTTATGCGGAGAGATTTGCTCTGCAGTATGAAAACACGGATCCTTTTCAGGCAAAAAGGCTCTATGAGGCCTATGGAGGCCATACCTTCGTCGTCCAGAACCCTCCCTCGAAGCCTCTGTCCATGCAGGAAATGGACGATATATACGCGCTCCCCTATATGCGGACCTGGCATCCCATGTATGATTCGGCCGGAGGGGTCCCCGCGCTCGGCGAGATCCGGTTCAGCCTGACTTCAAACCGCGGATGCTACGGCGACTGCAATTTCTGCGCGCTGACTTTTCACGAGGGAAGGATCGTGCAGGTCAGAAGCCACGAGTCGATCCTGCGGGAGGCCCGGCAGATGCTGCAGGAGCCTGATTTCAAGGGCAATATCTACGACGTCGGGGGACCGACGGCGGAGTTCCGCGCACCGGCCTGCAAAAAACAGCTGACACAGGGGGCCTGTAAACACCGGCGCTGCCTGTTTCCGAAGCCCTGTCCCAACCTGGAGGTCGACCATCGGGATTATCTGGCGCTTTTACGAAAGCTCAGGGCGCTCCCCGGTGTCAAAAAGGTCTTTATCCGGTCCGGATTCCGCTATGACTATCTGCTGGCGGATCCCGACAGGACTTTTTTGCGGGAATTGTGCCAATATCATATCAGCGGCCAGCTCCGGGTCGCGCCGGAGCATGTCTCCGACAATGTCCTGGCCAGGATGGGCAAGCCCGGCGCGGCGGTCTATCGGGAATTTGTCCGCCTGTTTGAGCAGATGAATAAAAAGAGCGGGAAGGAGCAGTTTATCGTTCCCTACCTGATCTCCTCCCATCCGGGCAGCACCATGAAGGATGCGATCGCGCTGGCCGAGGCTGTCCGCGACATGGGATACATGCCCGAGCAGGTGCAGGACTTCTATCCGACACCCGGGACGGTTTCCACCTGTATGTACTATACAGGACTGGATCCGACTTCCCGCGGGCCTTCAGAAGCTGCGGCGTCCCCTGCAGGAGATCTGTGGCAGGACAGGCGCGCCGGCAGGACAGACCTCAGTCAGTTCGATTCCGTCTATGTCGCACGCGATCCTCATGAGAAAGCCATGCAGCGGGCCCTGATCCAATACCGCGACCCTGCAAATTATGACCTTGTGAAAGAGGCGCTTTTGCGGGAGGGCCGGGAGGATCTCATCGGGTTCGGCGAAAAATGCCTGATCCCTCCGCGGAAAATGGCCCTCCGGAAAACAGGGGAGGAAAAGAAGCGGGACGGCAGGAGGATGCCGGCTGCGGAGCAGACGTCTGCCGGGAAGAAAAAGGGCAGGAGGATGCCGGCTGCGGAGCAGACGTCTGCCGGGAAGAAAAAGGGCAGGAGGATGCCGGCTGCGGAGCAGGCGTCTGCCGGGAAGAAAAACAGCAGGAAGGGACCGGCTGCGGAGCAGAGAACGGCTGGAGTGTCATCCGGGGCGAAGAGAAGAGTTGAGAAAGAGGCAGGGGGGAGAAAACCCGGAGCAGGCAAAGCGGGCAGAAACAGGCATTAGGAACTGTAGCAGAATGAACTGTAAAGATCATTTCGCTGCAGTTCCTCAGGCATACAGGGCAGGAGGACAGACGGATGATCCTTCAGGGCAGACGGGTCTGGGTGCTGAACGACTGGATGGAGGCGCAGATCGAGATATCCGGCAGCAGGATCAGGCGTATTTATCCCTATGGAAAAGAAAAGCCGGATGTGGATTACGGAGAACTCCGGATCGTCCCGGGGCTGATCGATGTGCACACCCACGGCGGGTACGGATTCGATACGAATGATGCGCAGGAGGAGGGACTGAGGAACTGGGCGGGAAAACTCGTGCAGGAGGGCGTCACCGGATTTCTTCCGACGACGGTCACACAGTCCGAGGAGGTCCTGACGGCGGCGCTGGCAAACGTGGCGGCGACGGCGCGCGCAGAGTATGAAGGCGCCCGGATCCTGGGCGTCCACCTGGAGGGCCCCTGGATCGACAGGCCATGGAGGGGAGCCCAGCCGGCAGAGTTCTGTACGGCGCCGGATCCGGCGCAGTTTGACAGGCTCCGGGAAGCCTCCGGAAACAAGATCAGGATCGTCACGATGGCATGTGAGCACGATGCGGGATTTGCCATGACGAGACTGCTCACGGACCGGGGGATCGCAGTTTCCCTGGGACATTCCGGGGCATCTTATGAACAGGCCGCGGAGGCCTTTGCCAACGGCGTCAGGAGCGTCACGCATGTGTACAACGGGATGGCGCCCTTTCATCACAGGGCGCCCGGGATCGTCGGGGCGTCCCTGCGTTTTCACAATGTCTACGGGGAGATCATCTGTGACGGCAGGCATTCCGACTGGGCGGCTGTCTATGATTTTTTCCGGGCAAAGGGACCGGATCACGCCGTGATGGTCACGGACTCTCTCAGGGTCAAGGGGCTTTTGCCGGGAACCCGGGCTGTATTCGGAGGAAACAGGATCGAGCTCTGTGCAGACGGCTGTGCCCGCCTTGTAGAGAACGATGGCCGGACCGGAAAGCTGGCAGGTTCTGCGTTAAAGATGAATGAGGGACTGCGGAATCTGGTGGAGAGAGCGGGAGTGCCCTGGCAGGCCGCGATCAATTCCTGTACGTGCAATCCCGCCAGGCTTCTGCAGATGGAGGCGGCAAAAGGCTCCCTGCAGGCGGGAAAGGACGCGGACATCACGGTGCTGCGGGACGATTATAGCGTGGAAGCGGTGTATGTCCGGGGAAAAAGGGCCTGGTGAGGAGAAACTTGTTTCTGAAAAGCGCGCATGCTACAATAGGAAAGATTGTGCGCAGGGATCCTGTGTACCAGAAGAAAGAAGCGGTTACAATTCACGGGGCACCGAATTCGACGTGTTTTTGTGCGCTTAGGCGCACAAAAACCGGAGTCCTGCGGCGAAAATCCCATCGCGTAAGCGATTTGGAATAGGATTTTCGCAAGTTACTGTACACGCACCTCAAGGGGGCGTGTACAGTAACAGGAAACGGCAGCAGGGGAAAGCGGCTGCGGTTTTGTACTTGACATCGGGGGAATCAATGGAAAGTATCGTAACGATGGGAATGAAACCGGACAGGGACAGGCAGCGCGGCAGGTCATTGGAAGGGAACCGTCCGGAGGAGGCGGACCGTTCGGAATACGGCACGGCAGGGAAGGCATCCGCCGGGCCTGCGGCCGGAGCGAACGGCAGCGCGCTGCCGGCGTATCTGCGGACCGGCGGGGCGGCCTCCGGAAAGGATCCTGCGGCTTCCGGAAGGGGAACCGCAGGCGGCAAAGACATCCCGGCGAAGGCAGGACGCTCGAAGGAACAGGAGCAGGCGCTTTATGAGGAGCGGCTGCGTCTCGAGGAGGAAGAAAAAAGGACGCTGCGGACGAGGAGAAAGCAGTACGGTCTGATTGCAAAGTATGTGGTGGCGACGGTCCTTGTCTCCTATATCCTTCTGCGTCTGACGGATAACGCCGGAAAGATCCTGGTACTTGCGGGGAACGGGATCCGGATGGTCGGCATGCTCCTGATGCCGCTCTTCTGGGGATTTATTCTCTCCTATATCCTGTCGCCGGTCGTCACCTATTTTGAAAAAAGGCTCCGGCGGGTGCCATATTTCAGAGATCGCAGAAAGGGGCGCAGGGCGCCCGCAGTGGCAATCACCTGTGTTCTGACGCTGATCGCCATCGGCCTGGTCCTTTCAGTGGTCGCCTCCGCAGTCACCCACAGCCTGAAGGTGGCAAGTGTCGAGGACCTGGTCGTGGTGGTGCAGTCCTTTGCGGGGACGCTGGGAAGTTTTCAGCAGACGCTTATGGCCCGCCTGAACGCATTGAACATTTCCTCCGCCGAGGTCACGAACGCTCTCAAGGAGATCGGCCAGCGGATCGCGTCCTTTACGAGCGGGATCAGCAGCAGCCTGACCGGTGCGGTCGGCCATGTGGGCGGTTTTTTGACGGGCACCGTGTTTGCCATTATTTTTGCCGTCTATTTTCTTCTGGACGGCAAGGGGCTGACGCGCTACTGGAACCGCGTTCTGCTTGTTGTCGGCGGTAAAAAGGTGCGCAGGAATTTCCATATCCTGGCCAGAGACGCCGATGCAGTCTTTTCTGGATATGTGCGGGGACAGCTGATCGATGCCTTCATCATGGCGGTCCTGGTGAGTATGGCGCTCTCCGTGATCGGTGTCAGATATGCCGTGATCATCGGAGTGCTGAGCGGGATCGGGAACCTGATCCCCTATCTGGGTCCTGTCGTCGCCTATGGATCTACGATCCTGGTGTGCCTGCTGTCGGGAGATCTGCGCAGACTCCTCGTCGCGCTGGTCGTCCTCTTTTTGATCCAGACCGTGGACGGAAATGTGATCAACCCCAGGCTTCTGAGCAGCAGTATCGATGTGCATCCCATGCTGGTGATCGCCGCCCTCATCATCGGAGGTTCGGCAGGCGGTCTGGTCGGCATGCTGTTTGCCGTTCCCGTGGCAGCTTTCCTCAAGATCCAGTTTGACAAGGTCATCGCCTCGCTCCTGCAGGCCAGGATGCCTGCGGGCAGTGACGGGATGAAGCGGAAGCGGAAGCACAGAAAAAAGAAACCGGAGAAGCCCTCTGCCGGGGCAGGATCTCCCGATCCCGGGGCAGAGCACCGGGGGGAGGAACCGGCCGGACCGGCGGTGGCAGAAACCGTGACAAAGGCCGGAACAGGGACCAGGTCCGGGAGCAGGAGGCGCAGAAGGAAAACCAGATGAAAAAAGCATTCTTTTACGGGGATTCCAATACCTTCGGATATGATCCCGCCGGATTCATGGGCGGGCGGTATCCGCGCGCGGCCCGATGGACGACGATCCTGCAGGATAACCTTGCGGGCGAGTGGGAGATCGATGCGGACGGCATGCCGGGACGCTCCATTCCGACATCCCGCTATGAATGGGATTACCTGCGCGGTGTCATACAGCGCAGAATGCCTTTTGATGTCTTCGGAGTCATGCTGGGGACAAATGATCTTCTGGGTACCCTGGCGCCGGATGCTGCCAGGACGGTCGGGCATATGAACAGGCTGCTGGATTTCGTGAGAAAGACAGCGAAGGAGGCGGCGGGCTATTCTCTTCCAGGGACCCTGGAGGATGCGGAAACGGGCGGGGCCAGTGCCGGCCCAGGGCTCCTTCTCATCGCGCCTCCGCGGATCGTTCTCACGGACTTGTCCTATGGAGAACCCTATGTCAGCGGGGACCGGTCCTATGCGCAGATCTATTTCGAGGAGGGAAGGAGGCTGACCCAGTACTACCGGGCGCTGGCGGCTTCCCGCCGGATCGCCTTTGCGGACGCCTCCTCCTGGGAACTTGGTTTTGCCTTTGACGGCGTCCACCTCTCGGAGAAGGGACATGCCGCCTTTGCGGCTCATATGACAGAGGTGCTGAAGTCCCTGTGAGATGACAATTGAGAAATGTGCGGCGCAGGAGATTTGACGTCGCTTTCAGGATAATGGTTGCTTTTTTATGGAAGAAATAATCAGGCTGAACGCTGGTTCAGCAGCTGTGGAAAAGGACAGAGACACTGCCGGAAATGACTTTGGAAAAAGAGGCATCGATGAGAATGAGGCAGGGGATCTGACAGGGGAAAAAAGGACGGAAGACGGCAGAGAGAAAACCGGGAAACCTGCCGATCCGGCCCGGGAGCCCGGGGCCGGTGAGGATGAAGCAGGAACAGATGGGACCCCGGATGTCTCTGCAGCCCGGGGCGGGTCTGAGGAGGCAGGTTCCCCGGAGAGCACGGAGGAGTACGGCCCTGAAAGCCTGGCCCGCAAAAAACGGCAGGCGAGGCGGAGCGCGATCATTGAGGAAGTGATCAGCTGGGTCAAATCCTTTATCCTCATGTTCGCTGTCGCCCTGTTCCTGACGCAGTTCATCATCATCAATGCGGTGATCCCCTCCGGATCCATGGAAGATACGATCATGACCCATGACCGCCTCATCGGGGCCCGGTTCAGCTACTGGTTCAGTGAGCCTGCGCGCGGGGACATCGTGATCTTTCACTATCCGGTGGATGAAAAAAAGATATACATCAAGAGGATCATCGGCCTGCCGGGCGAGACCGTGCGGATCGAGGGCGGAAATATTTATATAGATGACTCCACGGAACCCCTGCGGGAAGGCTACCTCAAGGAGGAGTGGGATGTGCTGAACGACGGGTTCGAATTTCACGTCCCGGAGGGGTGTTACCTGATGCTGGGAGACAACCGGAACTGGTCCGAGGATGCCCGGTACTGGGCGGAGAATGCCGTGTTCGCAGATCTGGCGGAAACCATTGAGGAGGCAGAGCCCTACACCTATGTCCGAAAGGAGAAGATCCTCGGAAAAGCGGTTTTTACCTATTTCCGGAAATTCAGGATCCTGAAGCACGGAGAATGGTATGAGTGACGGGAAGCATACACAGTCGTGTATGAGTGGCAGGCGGCATACGCAGTCATGTATAAGTGACGGGAAGCATACACAGTCGTTCAGAGGCAGGCAGGGACGATATTCCCCGGCCTGTCTTTTCTTTTTCAGGGATACGGCGGTTTCAGGGACACGGTGGTTTCAGGGACAAGGCGGAACATCACCGGAAAAGCCTTGAAAGACTGCCGGCGCATTCGCGGGACGATCGATCAGAGCTGTTTTTGGTTAAACAAAGCGATCGGCAGCAGTGTGAGGCTTCACAACAGAGAGACCGGAAAGTACCGAAACAGTGTATAAAAACAGAAAGCGTATAAAAGACAGAAGCAGCGTATAAAAGACAGAAGCAGCGTATAAAAACAGAGAGCGTATAAAAGACAGAAACAGCGTATAAAAACAGAGAGCGTATAAAAGACAGAAGCAGCGTATAAAACAGAGAGAGCGAAAAAGCAGAAACGGCGTATAAATACAGAGCGTAGAAACAGGAGAGAGGAAAGGGCGGATGAGAAAACTGGCACTGCCGGAGGAACTGCTGCTGCAGGTACAAAAACCTGCCAGGTATCTCGGGAACGAGATGCATGCGGTCTATAAGAACAGGGATATTCCCGTCCGGTTTGCAATGTGCTTTCCGGACCTGTACGAGATCGGAATGTCCCATCTGGGGATCCAGATCCTGTATGAGATGTTCAACCGCCGGAGCGATACCTGGTGTGAGCGGGTGTTCGCGCCGTGGACAGACATGGAACAGGTACTGCGGGAGCATCAGATCCCTCTGTTTGCCTTGGAATCACAGGATCCGGTGCGCGGTTTTGATTTTCTGGGGATCACGCTCCAGTTCGAACTGTGCTATACAAATGTCCTCCAGATCCTGGACCTGGCGGGGATCCCCCTTCTGGCGAAGGACAGGACGCAGGAGGATCCCCTGGTGATCGGAGGCGGCCCCTGCGCCTGCAATCCGGAACCGGTGGCGGATTTTTTTGATCTGTTTTATATCGGGGAGGGGGAGACCTCCTACGACGCCCTGCTCGACCTCTATCGTGAGATGAAGGAGCGGAAAGCAGGGCGGGAGGCGTTTCTGCGCGCAGCCTCGAAGATCCCCGGGATCTATGTGCCCTCCTTGTATAAAGTGCGCTACGGTGGAGATCTGGCGGACGCCAGCGCCGGAGAAAAGGAAGACCGGAAAGAGACCCTCATTACGTCCTTTCGGCCCAAGTACCCGGATGTCCCTGCGCGGGTGCGGCGGCAGGTCCAGGCGGACCTGGATGATCCCGTGGCCGCCCCTTATCCGACGAAACCCCTGATTCCCTTTATCACCGTGACACAGGACCGCGTGGCGGTGGAGCTGCAGCGGGGCTGCATCCGGGGATGCCGTTTCTGCCAGGCGGGGATGATCTACCGGCCCAACCGGGAGCGGAAGCTGGAGACGGTCCGGACCTATGGGGACCTGATGCTGGCAAATACGGGGCAGGACGATATCCTGCTCAGTTCCCTGAGTTCCAGCGATTATTCCTGTATCCGTGAGATCGCGGAGCACGTGTCGAAAAAGTACAGTACAAAAAAGGTAAAGCTGAATGTGCCGTCTCTGCGGATCGATGCCTTTTCGCTCGATCTGATGGCCAGGGTCCAGGATGTGCGCCGGGGGAGCCTGACCTTTGCGCCGGAAGCGGGATCACAGCGCCTGCGGGATGTGATCAACAAAGGCATCACGGAGGAGGAGATCCTGGCCGGGGCGCGGGAGGCGTTCCGAGGCGGCTGGAGCAGGGTGAAACTCTACTTTATGCTGGGCCTGCCCACGGAGACGGAGGAGGACCGCGTGGAGATCGCGGAGCTGGCAGACCGGATCTGCGCGGCCTACTACGATGAGGTTCCGAAGCAGAAACGCAGCGGGCGGTGCCGGATCACCGTGAGCACTTCCTTTTTTGTCCCCAAGCCCTTTACTCCTTTCCAGTGGGCACCCATGTATCGGCCGGGAGACTATCTGGGCTTTGCGGCGACAGTGAATCATGCGATCTATGCCTCCCGCAACCACCGGAGTGTCCAGTACAGCTGGCACGATGCCGAGATGATCTATCTGGAAGGGGTCCTGGCGAGAGGAGACCGGAGGGTTGCCGGCCTCATTCTGGAAGCCTACCGGCGGGGCGCCCGTTTTGACAGCTGGCTGGAGACCTGGCAGTTCTCCCGCTGGGAGGAGGCTGCCGCCGCGGCCGGGATCTCCATGGATTTCTATGCCCTGCGGCAGAGGGGCAAGGACGAGATCCTGCCCTGGGACTTCATTGATGCCGGCGTCCATCGGTCATTTCTGTGGAAGGAGTGGGAAAAGGCACACGCCGGAGAGCTCACGCCCGACTGCCGGGAAGCCTGCAGCGGCTGCGGGGCGGCCTCCTATGGCTGCGGAGTGTGCAGACGGCCGGAAACTGCAGAAACGGAGGAGCCGCCTCAGGCTGACGGGCCTGCAGGGAGAGAGGGGCTGTATCAGGCTGACGGGCCTGCAGAAACGGAGAAGTCGGTGCAGGCTGATGGACCCGCGCAGACCAAGGCATCTCTTGAAGCAGAAGACCCTGCCCCTATGCAGAAAAAGGCGGGGGCAGTGGAAGGATCGGAGGCCGCAGGAGAATCATCCGAAAATGCCATTCCCGGTTCGTCGCAGGAGGGGCTGTGTATCCGTGTCCGCATGCGGGTGGCAAAATACGGATCGATGAAATTCATCGGCCATCTCGAACTCATGCGTTTTCTGCAGAAATGTCTGCGGCGCACGGACATCGAAGTCAGATATTCGGACGGCATCACGCCCCGCATGATCATGTCGACGGCGATGCCTCTGGGACTGGGCCTGAGCAGCAGCGGGGAGTATATAGACATGGAGCTCAGTGCGCCCGTGTCCACGGAACATGCCCTGGCACAGCTTCGTCCCCTCATGCCGGAGGGACTGGAGATCTTGGATTTCCGGCAGATCGGCGAGATGGTTCAGGCGGGCGGCGGGACTGCGAAAAAGCCGGAAAAGGCCATGTCCGTCGTCGCGGCCGCGCAGTACCTGGTCCGCTTCCGGGAAAGCTTCACGCCCCCTGCAGGCTGGCAGGATCTCCTGCAGGATTTTGTCTCACAGGATACGATCCCCTGGACAAAGGAGACGAAAAAAGGCTTCCGCACATTGGATATGAAACCTTTGATCTATGCATTCCGCATAGAGAATGTGGATCTGTCGGACTGTGAATTCCGCGTAAGAGATGTGGATCTGTCGGACTGTGCATTTTTTACCGGCGGAGACGGAAAAGCGGAAACCGGCTGCGATGCAGGAGCCTCTGTGAGACCTGCCGGGAGAGTGGGTGTGACAAAAAGAACCGTCCCCTTTGTCATCTATATGTGCGTCTGCTCCCGTGTGGGCGAGAATCTGCGTCCGGAGCAGCTGATCGGGGAAGCCTTCCGCAGGAAGGGCCGGGCGCTGCCTGAAGACGCCCTGGTGATTCATCGGATCGATCTCCTGGCGGACCGCGTCCCGGGGGATGCAGAAGCGCAGGACGGGGGGGCCTCGGGAGGGGATACAGGGGGCCCCTCACAGAGATTCATTTCCCTCGGGGAAATGGGGCATATTTGTTGAGGCGGTCCGGGTCCCGGGGCATTTTCGCGTAACGCCGGGCGGGAGAGCCTTGATCATGTCGGTGGACTTTGCCGGGGAACTGTTGTATACTGTTGCTGTTTGCACAGTGCCCGGCACAGCCACACAAGGGACAAAGGAGATTAAAAAATGAGCAACGAGATTCCATACAACAAAGTATTTACCTGCAAAGTGATCAAACTTCAGGCACCGAACGGCGAGTATATCCCTTTTGAGTATCTCGACAGGATCGAGTACGAGGGCGGCTTCTATGCTGTCCTGCGGCAGATCGACGCCCAGGGGACCGGGGCGGTCGAAGATGGCATCGTCATTCTGCGGGTGGATGAGGATCCGGATGATCCCAATGCGGAGACCTATTCGGGGATCGAGAGCGAGGATACCCTGCGGGCCGTCCTTGATCTTTTCTCGGACCGGTATAAAAAGGGCCTCGTAAAGATAAACGGGAAGTGAGCGCGCGCAGGACCAGCAGGCTGCAGCAGTGCGGGGCTTTGCGGTGACCCTGGTTTTCTCAGCGCGGTACCCGTGGATTTGCCGCGGGGCAGGGAGTTTGTAAGGAAAAACATGGAACACAAATATGACGTAATGATCATCGGCGCCGGACCGGGAGGTATTTTTACCGCGTATGAGCTGATGAAAAAGAGGCCGGATCTGAAGATCGGCGTATTCGAGGGCGGAAAGGAGCTGGCGCAGCGGCGCTGTCCGATCGACGGGGAGAGGATCAGGTCCTGTATCGGCTGCAAGAGCTGCTCGATCATGTCGGGCTTTGGCGGGGCCGGCGCGTTCAGCGACGGGAAATACAATATCACGAATGACTTCGGCGGGACGCTCTACGAATACATCGGGAAAAAGAAGGCGCTGGAGCTCATGGAGTACGTGGATGCCATCAACCTGGCGCACGGCGGTGAGGGAACGAAGCTCTACACGACCGCCGGAACGGCTTTTAAAAAGGTCTGCATCCAGCACAAGCTCCATCTGCTGGACGCTTCAGTGCGGCATCTGGGGACAGATATCAACTATGTGGTGCTGGGAAATCTCTACGATGAGATGAAGGACCACGTGGATTTTCATTTCAACACGCTGGTGGAGCATATCGAGAAGACGGGAACGGATGAGAGACCCGGGTACAGGATCCACTATGACGGGGGCACGGCAGAGGCGGCCTACTGTATCGTCTCCGTCGGCCGCAGCGGCAGCAAGTGGATGGAAAAGGTGTGCCGGGAGATGGAGATCCCGACCAAGTCCAACCGCGTCGATATCGGCGTCCGGGTTGAGCTACCGGCCGTTGTCTTCTCCCACCTGACAGACGAGCTGTACGAGAGCAAGATCGTCTACCGCACCCAGAAATACGAGGACAGTGTCCGGACCTTCTGCATGAATCCCAACGGGATCGTGGTCAACGAAAACACGAACGGGATCGTCACAGTGAACGGCCACAGCTTCGAGGATCCCGCGAGAAAGACGGAGAACACGAATTTTGCCCTGCTGGTATCGAAGCATTTTTCGGAGCCCTTCAAAGACAGCAACGGCTACGGGGAAAGCATCGCCCGCCTGTCCAACATGCTGGGCGGCGGGGTCATCGCGCAGCGCTTCGGAGACATGGAGAGAGGCCGCAGGAGCAACGCCTCCCGCATCGAGGAGGGCACTGTGCGGCCGACCCTGCAGGCGACGCCGGGCGACCTCAGTCTCGTCCTGCCCAAGCGGATCCTGGACGGGATCACGGAGATGATCTACGCCCTCGATGAGATCGCGCCGGGTACAGCCAACAATGACACCCTTCTCTATGGCGTGGAGGTCAAGTTCTACAACATGGAGGTCCGGCTCGATCATAACCTCGAGACCAACCATCCGGGGCTCTACGTCATCGGAGACGGCAGCGGTGTGACCCACTCCCTCTCCCACGCCTCTGCCAGCGGCGTGTACGTAGCGGATATCCTTGCGGAAATTGCCTGAAAATCGCCGGAATTGCATCATTTCGGGCAGAGGCGCTGCCTCTTGCCAGCGGCGTGTACGTAGCGGATATCCTTGCGGAGATTGCGTAAAAGAAAAAAGGAACCGGTTTTCAGACTCCCGGTTCCTTTTTTTATGTTAGAGCCGGATCATATTTTTCCAGCCCCGCAGGGTGACGGGTGCAAAGCGCCTTTTCAACTCCCGGACCAGGTGGCTGTCCCCGGCATCGGAGATCAGGACATCGCATTCCCCCGCGACATTTCCGAATGTGACCGTGCGGTCCGCATGTACGCGCTGCTGCAGGTGTTCCAGCATGGAGGCCCGGGTGGCTTCCGCTGTATAGATGCGCAGGATCACTTCCCCTTCCTCGCAGGCAAAGGTATCAAAAGCGGCACGGCAGCGGGAAAACCAGGGCTGACGCTGCAGCGACTCGTAGAGGCGGTCGACCGCTTCCCTGCGGTCGATCACGAGAATGTAGAGGACGTTCTTTGTCACATCGGTGTCGGCGTGCACGTAATTGCGATAGGGCGAACTGCGCTTTTTCAGGTTGAGCCGGCGGAGGGCGGCCAGCGCGGAGGGAGAGACATCAGGCCTCGTCCCGGCGCCGGTGGATAAAGCATCATATGTGCCTGCAGGAGTATCGTCACCGGTATCTGCAGAAGATTTTTCGAGGGTGCCCGAACCGGCCGGGCCGCCGGCGCCTGCAGAGAAATCATCTCTGGTGTAAATGACAAGCAGGTCCTCCTCCACCGTATTTACAGTGAAAGGCATATGTTCGTGATGCAGGAATTCTGTGATGAGAGCGGCGAGGTCTTCCTCCATTTTTCTGGTCACCAGGTAGCTGGAGGTATTCAGGTCATAGAGGACGGCCCCGTCCATGGCGATGATCGGCAGGCGCAGGTTGATCCCGGCCAGGAGCTCGCGCACCGTTGCGGGTGTCTGTTTGGTGGAGACGGAGTACTGCATGCCTTCGTGGATGAAGCGGTTGATCGCGACCTTTGTATAGGGGGCGAGCCGCCGGTCTTCCCGGAAGAGCACGTAGTCGACGCCTGAGACGTAGAGGGTGCGGGTGTCCCTGACCCGGGGCAGATGGATCGAACAGTCCGCGATCCCGACGCAGACCCCGATGGTGGTATCCAGGGTCCGGTTAAAGACAAAGATCCAGGGGTTTGTGTCCCCGATATGGGTCACGCAGATGCTCATGAAAACGACCGTGGAGAACCAGGAGGATTCCGTGATCTTTAAAAGAACGGTGCTGTAGAGGTCGATGCCCGTAAAAATGCCCAGCAGGAGGTAGTGCAGGAGCGTGTCTTCGAACTGGCCGCCGATGACAGTCAGTGCGATAAAGAGAGTGACGGTTCCCCAGAAGGCCCCTACCAGCGTGCCGCGGATCCGGTTGCTGCCGACATGCAGCATACTGGCTGTATATGGCTGTACACACTGGAGCGCCGCGATCGTCGAGTAAAACAGGGAACCCTGCCGCCCGCGGAGCCAGTAGATCAGGATACAGAGCCACACTGCCAGGACAGAGCGCAGGATCCGCTGCCCGGGAAGAGGAAAGCCGGGCGCAGGGACGGGGATTGCTGTTTTTTTTACTTCCATAGTCTGGGTCCTTCCGGAGAGATCTGAAAAAGAACAACGATGCTGTCCGGCGATCCACATGCTGCAGCGCTGCGTATTCTCTGGAAAAGTTGTCAGCCTTCCGCTGCTGCCGGGCTCTGTGGATATGGCGATTTCCGTCATAGCTCAAGCCCTGTCCAGGGCTGTACCTTGCGCCCGCCCATGCTAAAGCCGCTCCTCGAAAGGGGCGAACGCCGTTCAACTCGGGCTTTTCGCGAAAAACCGCGAAAAACACCTCGAGGCTTCAGGCGGGCCTGAACTGTGACCGGTTTCCTGCATTGTAACAGCATACAGCGGTTTTGAAAAGGCGCAGCTAAACACGCCCTGGATACGCAGACCAAACATACCCTGGATAAGCAGAACATATATGCCCGGGATACGCAGAAAAACCTGCTGCAGGTATGCGGAAGATCATTTCAGGGTCTCCCTTGCGATGATCATCTTCTGTACTTCGGAGGTGCCTTCGTAGATCGGGACGATCCTGGCATCGCGATACATTCTTTCGAGCGGATAGTCGCGCATGTAGCCGTAGCCGCTGTGGATCTGGAGGGCCTTGTCGGCGACCTGTACGCCGATCTCGGCGGCGTAGTACTTGGCGATCGCGGCGATTTTGGAGACATTCTCGCCCCTGTCATAGGTCGTCGCGGCTTCGTAGATCAGAGCGCGGGCGGCTTCCACCTTGGTCGCCATATCCGCGATGTACCACTGCAGGCCCTGGTTTTTGGCGATGGGCTTCTTGAACTGCTCACGGGTCTTTGCATAGTTCACAGCCAGCTCGAGGGCTTCCTCTGCGATACCCAGAGCCTGGGAGGCCATACCGATGCGGCCGCCGTCGAGGGACTCCATGAAGTAGTTGAAGCCCTTGCCGGGCTCACCGACTGTATTGGAGACAGGCACTCTGCAGTTCTCGAAGAAGAGCTCGCTGACGTCCGCTGCGCGGATGCCCATTTTTTCCTCGCGTCTGCCGAGGGAGAAGCCGGGGGCATCGCGGTCCACGACGATGGCGGTAAAGCCCTTGACGCCTGCATCGGGATCTGTGATTGCGAGGATCGTGACGAAGTCGCCCTCGTCGGGGCCCATGTTGGAGATGAAGCACTTGCTGCCGTTGATGACGTACTCGTCGCCGTCCACGACTGCGGTCGTCTTGATGTTCGCGGCGTCAGAGCCGGCAGAGGGCTCGGTCAGGGCGAATGCGCAGATCGCGCCCTGGGCTGCTTTGGTCAGATACTTCTGCTTCAGCTCCTCGGAGCCGTGCTTGAGGATCGCCATATAGGCCATGTTCTGAACAGAGATCAGCTCGGCGGTGGAAGCACACTTCCTGGCCAGCTCCTCGACGACGATGGATTTCTCCATCACGCCCATGCCCAGTCCGCCGTACTCCTCCGGGATGCCGATGCCCATCAGGCCCATTTCCTGCATCATCCGGATGATCTCGGGATCCAGCTTTTCTTCCTGGTCCATCTTCGGGGCGCGGGGCTCCAGCTCATTCTTTGCAAACTCCTTTACCAGCGCGCGAATGCTCTCCTGCTCTTCTGTATAAACGAAACCCATGATCTGTAATCTCCCTTCAGTATTTATATGATTGTAATTTATATGATTGTAAGTCACCGGGGGCGTTTCAGACTGACTCAAATGTGCCAGAAAGAACCGTCCCCTTTGTCACCGACTGACTCAAATGTGACAGAAAGAACCGTCCCCTTTGTCATGTTATTTCCACTCGAAGACGCCGCGGTTGAGGACGGCCTTGCCGGTGTTCTTGTTCATGAAGCGGAAGTAGGCCTTGTGGTCGTCAATTTTCCAGACCTGGAGCTGGACGGGGGTGCCGGGCAGCAGGGGGCTGGACATCTGGGCGGCCATGCGGGCTGCTCTCTCGGGCTCGCCGGGAATGAGGTATCCGACCAGCATGCGGCAGGAGAAGCCGAAGGAGCACAGGCCCTGGATGATGGGCTCGTCGAACTTCATGTTCTTTGCGTACTCGGGGTCGACGTGGATGAGGTTGGTGTCGCCGGTCAGACGGTAGAGAAGGTTCTGGGTCTCGGTGACGTAATCATCCTCGCAGTAGTCGGGCTCGCGGTCCGGGATCACGATGTCGCTCTTGGGCATGGGCTTGCCGCCGAAGCCGCCTGCCTCATGGAAGAAGGTGGTGGAGTAGTTGGTGCAGACTGCCTGGCCGGCTTCGTCGCGGACCAGGACCTTGGTCTTGACGACTGCGCCCTTGCCTTCGCCTCTGTCGTAGACATCGACGATCTCATCCTGCCACTGGAAGGTGCCCTTGATGGGGTCAACGGGCTTGTGCCAGATGATCTCATGGTCCATGTTGAGGAACGCGATCGTGGGCTTGATGATCTCGTCCGCCAGCATGGAAGCGGGCAGGGGCATCCACTG
>JAFWDM010000064.1 GCA_017513005.1 Lachnospiraceae bacterium | reverse complement strand
CAGCCCACGAGCACGGACGCAAGGTCATCGTGGAAGGCCGCAGTATGGTCAACACGATTGCTGTCGCTTCTGAGCTGGGCTATATTCAGATCCCGGAGAACACGCTGATCGATATCGACCAGCTGAAAAACTATCCCGGAGAGAAGACAGTCCTGATCACGACGGGCAGCCAGGGAGAGAGCATGGCGGCATTGAGCCGGATGGCGGACGGCATGCACCGGAAGGTCACGATCGGCCCCGGCGACACAGTCGTCTTCTCGTCCAGCCCGATCCCGGGCAATGAAAAGGCGGTCACAGCCGTCGTGAACAAGCTCCTGACCAAGGGTGCGGATGTCATCACACAGGATGTGCATGCCTCCGGCCATCCCTGCCAGGAGGACGTCAAGCTGATCTATCACCTCGTGCAGCCCAGATATGCGATCCCGGTCCACGGCGAATACCGTCATCTCAAGGCCCAGGCAAAGATCGCCCGTGAACTCGGCTACAGCAAGGATGATATTTTCATCCTCCGCTCCGGCGACGTCCTGGAGCTTTCACAGGACGGTGCCGCCGTCAGGGAGAAGGTACAGGTCGGCCATATCCTGGTCGACGGGCTCGGCGTCGGCGACGTGGGAAATGTGGTCCTGCGCGACCGCCAGCACCTTGCAGAGGACGGGATCGTGATCGTCGCCTTTGCGCTGGAATCCGGAAGCTGCCAGCTTCTGTCCGGGCCGGAGATCACCTCCCGGGGGTTTGTCTATATCAAGGAGGCGGACGACCTGATGACAGGGGCAGCCGCCGTAGCCGAGGAGGCGATCTATCACTGTTTAGAGACAGGCGTTTCCGACTGGAACCGCTATAAAAACGTCGTCAAGGACGGCCTGAGCGACTTTTTCTGGAAAAAGACCCAGCGCAGGCCTGTGATCCTTCCCATGATCCTCGAGGTGTAAAGGACACTTCAGCGGCAGCCGCTGCGGAGCAGTCCGCGAAGTCCGCGCTCTTGAGGACCCGCGTGCGGGGATCGGATGCGGCGCATTGCCCGGGGATATCCCCGGCACAGTTCGGATGAGGCTTTATGAAAAGAGAGTTCCGGCGGACACAGATCGCCGAGACAGTCCTCGGATTTGTCATGTATGCCATCCCGGTGATCTGCCTGCTTTTTATACTCGTGTGGGCGGGGCGTGCCTATGCGGAAGGGTATGGCCTTTTTGTGCAGAAGGCACTGGATACGCCCGGTGAGGCGCACAGTGAGATGGTAACGATCACGGAGGAGGATGCCGGTTCGGCCATGGCAGTGGGAAAGCTTCTGGAGGACGAAAGGCTGATCAGCAGCAGGTACGCCTTCGCGGTCAAGGCCAGGCTGTCTGATTACAGCGGGTCGATCCTGCCGGGCACCTACATCCTCTCCTCGGATATGACCATGGAGCAGATGCTCCGGCGCATCTGCGGAGAGACCGGGACCAATGCCGACGGGCAGGAAGGTTCTGCGGGAGGCCAGCCGGTGACTGGTGAGCTGGAGGATACGCTTCCGTCTGAAGAAAAGGAGAACAGGGATGTCTGGGGACAGTGAGCGCAGGGATAAGGACTGCCTGCTCCGCTGCAGAGATGTAGAGGTGGATCCCCTGCGCATGGAGGCCTTCATCGAGGCGATGACCCCTCCGGGCCCCCTGTACCTGCGCAGTCTGGAGAGGGAAGCCCTGGAAGCTTCCGTTCCTGTCATACGTCCGCAGACCCAGGACCTGCTCCGGTTTTTTCTGCGGATGAAAAAGCCGGCCTCCATCCTTGAGATCGGCACGGCAGTGGGCTTTTCCGCCCTGTTTATGAAAAACTATGCGCCGGAAGGATGCAGGATCGTGACGATCGAAAAGGATCCGGTCCGCGCCGCGCAGGCGAGAGCCCATTTTCGGGAGGCGCAGGAGCTTCTGGAGCAGGGAGAAGAGATCGAGCTTCTCGAGGGCGATGCCCTGGACATCCTGCCCGGACTTGGCGGGGATGCCTCTTTTGATCTTGTCTTTATGGATGCCGCGAAGGGCCAGTATATACACTACCTTCCGGAGGTGTGCCGCCTGCTCCGCGCGGGTGGGCTGCTGATAACCGACAATATTCTGCAGGAAGGGGAGATTCTCTCCTCCCGCTATATCGTGACGCGCCGCAACCGCACGATCCACAGCCGGATGCGGACCTACCTGCGAACGCTGATGGAGGATCCGGCCCTGGAGACCCTTCTTCTGTCCGCGGGAGACGGCGCCGCTGTTTCTGTAAAAATCTGATGAAAACGGTTCGTCCGGAGTCCGCAAATGCCATGCACGCATGAGCATTTGCGGACATTTGACGAGCTTGCAAACAGAAGACACAACTACAATTATGAGCCAAAGATGGAATACTAACCGCGGCAGGCCGGAGCTCCTGATCCCGGCGAAGGACCTGGAGGTCCTTCGCACGGCGGTGGATTTCGGCGCGGATGCGGTCTATATAGGCGGGGAGGCCTTCAGCCTCCGCGCAAAAGCGCGGAATTTCAGCCCGGAGGATATGCGGGCAGGCATCGCCTACGCCCACGCCCGCGGCGTGAAGGTCCATGTCGCCGCGAATATATATGCCCACAATCAGGATCTGGACGAAGCAGGAGCCTATTTTGCGCAGCTGCAGGAGATGGGGCCGGATGCTGTTCTGGTGGCGGATCCGGGTATGTTTTCCCTTGCCCGCAGGTACTGCCCGCAGATCCCCGTCCATATTTCGACCCAGGCCAACAGCACCAATTACGAGACCTTCCGGTTCTGGCATGCGCTGGGTGCTTCGCGCGTCGTGTGCGCGCGGGAGCTTTCCCTGCGGGAGATCCGGCAGATCAGAGAAAATACGCCTGCGGACCTGGAAATCGAGGCTTTCATTCACGGGGCTATGTGCATCTCCTATTCGGGGCGGTGTCTTTTGTCCGCCTGGTTTACCGGACGCGATGCCAACCGGGGGGCCTGTACGCATCCCTGCAGATGGAAGTATTCGCTGGAAAAGCGCGGCGGTACGACGCCCGGCGAAAAAGAAGCAGAAGGCGGCGCTCCGGCCCCCTTTCTGCAGGAAACAGAGCGAGGTCCCGCCGGACAGGCACCCGCTTATCCGCCGGGGGAGTATGCCGTCGTGGAGGAGACCAGGCCGGGAGAGTATTTCCCGGTCGAGGAAACAGAGCGGGGAACCTATATTTTTAATTCCCGCGATCTGTGTATGATCGGGCATCTGCCTGCGCTGGCGCAGGCCGGGGTCGACAGCCTCAAGATCGAGGGGCGCATGAAGACTGCGCTCTACGTCGCGTCGATCACCCGCGCCTACCGGCGCGCCATCGACGACTACCTCGCGTCAGATGCCCGGTATGAAGCCGGTATGGACTGGTATCTGCAGGAGATCCGCAAATGTACCTACAGGGACTTCACCACGGGCTTTTATTTCGGACGTCCTGACGCTTCATCCATGGTCTATACGAACAATACCTATGAGAGCGGCGCGGTCTTCCTGGGCATCGTCGAGGAAGCGGGTCCGGTCCCGCCGGGGAGCCCGGCAGGGACCACAGAGGGAGGTGTCCACCGTGCGGGCGGGACTGCAGAAGGAGATGTCCGCCGTGCAGGCGGGGTCGCCCTCATTCATCAGAAGAACAAATTCTCCGTCGGGGATATCATCGAGATCATGCGTCCGGACGGAAATGATACACAGACCAGGGTCCTGCAGATGTGGAATGAAGCGTGGGAGCCTGTACAGAGCGCACCCCACCCGGGGGAGCTGATCCGCGTCCTGCTGGAGGATCAGGCAAATGCCGGGGATATCCTCCGCACGGGGAAGAAAAAACAGCAGGGGAAATAACAGAAGAATAAAAGAAGGAACAGCTTATGAAAATCATCGTTGTGGGCTGCGGCAAAGTGGGTTCCGCGCTTGCCAGCCAGCTCAGTGAAGAAGGACATGATGTCAGTGTTGTGGATAAAAACCCGGAGGTCGTCAATGAGGTGTCCAGCCATTTTGACGTGATGGGGATCGTCGGAAACGGCGGAAGCTTTTCGGTGCAGAAGGAACTGGGCGTCGAGGACGCAGACCTGATGATCGCGGCGTCGGACTCGGACGAGCTGAATCTTCTGTGCTGTCTGATCGCCAAAAAAGCCGGCGGCTGTAATACGATCGCCCGTGTCCGCAATCCGATCTACAATACGGAGGTCGGGTTTATCCGTGAGGAACTGGGCCTGTCCCTGACCGTCAATCCCGAGTACGCGGCGGCGATCGAGGCGTCCCGTCTTCTCAAGTTCCCCTCTGCGATCAAGATCGAGCCCTTTGCCCGCGGGCATGTCGAGCTCCTCAAATTCGGCGTCCCGGCAAATTCCCCGCTGGACGGACATACGCTGGCCGACATTTCCAGGGATATCAAGGGAGATGTTCTGGTCTGCGCGGTCGAGCGCGGCCCCAACCACGATGTCACGATCCCGGGAGGCGCCTTCCGTCTGCAGGCGGGGGATACGATCAGCATTATCGCGGATCCGCACAGCGCCCGCATTTTTGTCGAGAAGGTGGGCCTCAAGAGCTCCCGCGTTTCCAACTGCATGATCGTGGGAGGCGGTACGATCGGATATTATCTTGCGAAGATCCTGCTGGACAGCCGCATCGCCGTCACGATCATTGAAAAGGATCCGGCGCGCTGCCAGGTCCTGACGGCAGACCTGCCCGGTGCCAGGGTCATCTGCGGCGATGCCGCAAACCAGAATATCCTGCTGGAGGAGGGGATCGAAAACTGTGAATCCTTCGTCAGCCTGACCGGCATGGACGAGCAGAATATCTTCCTGTCCCTCTATGCCCGCAGAAGCTCCGCAAAGGAGGTCAAGCTGATCACCAAGGTCAACCGGATCAATTTTGACGACATTATCGACGATATGAATCTGGGAAGCATCATGAACCCCCAGCAGATCGCCGCTGAATTTATCATCCGCTATGTCCGCGCGATGGCAAACTCCATCGGCAGCAATGTGGAGACGCTCTACAATATTATTGAAAACAAGGCGGAGGCCCTGGAATTTCTGATCCATCTGGGCGCGCCTGTCATCGGCATCCCCCTGATCGACCTGCCGATCAAAAAAGGCGTCCTGCTCGCCTGCATTTACCGGAACCGCCATGTCATCATTCCGAACGGCCAGTCCCGGATCGAAGTGAACGACCGCGTCATCGTGGTCACGAAACAGATCGGCTTTCAGGATATCCGCGATATCCTGGAGACGGACTGACCGGGTCTGCAGGCAGACCCGGGTCAATTCCCGGAAGGCCGCGGCGGCAGGCCGGGACGCTTCCCGGCAGGCCACAGCAGGCAGGCCGGGACGGTTCACACGTTTTAGCAGTAAGGACCTGTTACAGAATCACCTGTACATCCTGCGCCGTCTGCGCAGGTCGTTTCCGAACAGTTCCTAACGGGGGAATGGTTGCATGAATTACTCCATCATCCGGCGTACGACCGGACTTGTACTTAAATTTGAGGCGGTTTTCCTGCTGATTCCTGCTGTCACAGGTTTTTTGTACCGGGAACAGGCGGGCTTTATCTATCTGGCCCTGGCGGCCATCTATTTTGCCCTTGGCTTTCTGATCAATCTGAAAAGTGATTCCGGAACAGAGTTTTTTACCAAAGAAGGTTTTATCAGCGTCGCCCTGGTCTGGATCGTCATCAGTATCTGCGGGGCGCTGCCCTTTGTGCTGACGGGAGATATCCCCAGCTACTCCGATGCTCTCTTTGAGACCATCTCCGGGTTTACGACCACCGGTTCCAGCATCCTGTCGGATGTAGAGGCACTGAGCCATGCCAGCCTGATCTGGCGGAGTTTCACCCACTGGGTCGGCGGCATGGGTGTCATCGTCTTTGTGCTCGCCATCATGCCCATGCGGCGGCGCCGGATGGGCAGCCAGATGCATATGATGCGGGCGGAGAGCCCGGGCCCCGTGGTGGGCAAGCTCGTGCCGAAGCTGCGGGATACCGCCATGATCCTCTACAAGATCTATTTCGGGATCACAGTGGCGGAGATCATCCTGCTCCTCATCGCCGGCATGCCGCTTTTTGATACGCTGTGCCTGAGCTTCGGCACCGCCGGTACGGGAGGCTTCGGTGTCCTCGGCGACAGCATTGCGAGTTATCCGATCCCGCAGCAGGCCATCATCACGGTCTTTATGATCCTGTTCGGCGTCAACTTCAGCGCCTACTTCATTCTTTTTCTCGGAAAAGACAAAAAGGAGGCCTTCCGACTGTCGGAGATCCGCTGGTACTTCGGGATCATCGCATTCGCGATCATCACGATCACCATCAATATCCGCGGGATGTTCGACAACCTCTTTCTCGCCTTCCACCACGCGGCCTTCCAGGTGGGGTCCATCATCACGACGACCGGATACGCGACGGCGGATTTTGACCTGTGGCCGCAGTATTCCCGCCTGCTTCTGGTCATGATCATGTTCGTGGGCGCCTGCGCCGGCTCCACCGGCGGCGGTATCAAGGTCTCCAGGATCGTCATCCTGGTCAAAGCCGGCCTGCAGGAGATCCATCATTATGTCCATCCGAGGAGCGTGACCGCTGTGCGCATGGACGGCAAGCCCGTCGAGCGCGAGACTGTCCGGGGCGTCGTCATGTACGTAGGGATCTATGTCGTGCTCTTCTCCGCCTCCGTCCTGCTCGTCACCGTCTTTGACGGCGGGGAGACCCTGGAGACGATCTTTACGGCTGTGGCGGCGACCTTCAATAATATAGGACCGGGCCTGTCGGCTGTCGGCGCGACTGCGAACTTCGGGCACCTCTCCCTTCCCAGCAAATATGTCCTCATGTTCGACATGCTGGCAGGCAGACTGGAACTCTACCCCATGCTCCTGCTGATCTATTCCATTTTTCAGCGTGACAGGTGACTTTTTTAATGGTCGGATATATTACGGATATTTTTTAAAAAGACAGATATATTTTTTTAAAAAAGTGCTTGCATTTTGTACAAGCATGCACTATAATCTCTATTCGTAGCCGAGAGATACATCGACTGCGAAATACTGGGCTATAGCCAAACGGTAAGGCAGCGGACTCTGACTCCGTCATTGTGTAGGTTCGAATCCTACTAGCCCAGCTCAGTGAGGGTTTTATCATTGGAAGGATGATAAAACCCTTTTTCTTTGCGCATTTGGCGGATGCCCCGGCTGCAGCATATCCTTCTGTGCTTTGCACATATGGCGGATGCCCCGGCTTCAGCCTCTCCTTTGATCCTGCCCTGAGATCCGGAAACCGCCGGCCGTGTTTCAGACCAGCCCGAAAACCGGGGCGGGGGCGTGCGTATGTACGCTGGAAGACTGCGTGGAAATCTTGATATTGCTTGAATCATCCGAGTAATAGACAGGCATGGTCTTTTCGAATGAGAGGGCCATCGCCGCGTGAGGCGTTTTTCACGGGTGTGTACGCCTCTGCTACGATCATGCAGAATCCTTCCTGTCCGTCTTGTTCAGCACAGGAGAGGAGCTCTTCGCGGGGGCGGCCGGTGTCCTGTTCGCGCGGCTGTGCGGCGGGCGGTGTGGCACATGGTGTGGCAGAATGAATGGATGATGGGATGGACACAGAATCGTCAAAAACCGCATAAAAAAAGGACTTGCGGGCTCGTTTTGAAAAAATGGGCGAGAGGCGTGGACAGATTGTTACATAAATATTACATAAATTTAGGAGCTGTTACAGGTAGACAGACCGCCTGTACAAGGTTATAATGTTAGGACACCTGATTATTCGTTTTTTCATCATGCCGGACAACGCATTACTGTATCGCGGATGGCTCTCCCCGAGACATGGAGCAGGGTTTTCCTCCCCGATCTGGAATGCTTTGTTTCATGTACGGGAAAATGAATGATGCTGCATGAAATTTTTGAATGATGATTCAGGACGGAGGAAACGGAGGTATTCAATCAGCAGAGGACGATCGAAGCGGGCAGTCCGGGAAAATACCGAAGAGGACGGCCGCAGCCCCCGGGCAGCATGCCGGGGCGTTCGCGGTCTTCCGGCAGGCGGGCCTATCCCGACAGACTGCTGCCAGACAGACAGGAGTGAGGTTTGGAAACAATAACGCAATATGTCAGGAACTTTGTCAGGATCATCGGTTCCGGAATCGCAGCTGCAGCGGCTGTGTCAGCCCTGGTGGCGGGCATGCGTCTGACTGCGATGGCGGCACCGGCCGGAAAAGATGTGGAAGCACCGGATTTTGACGATGCGGTCGCAGCTTTTTACCGGGAATCAGGAAACCTGACAGATGAGGAGGTCCTCGCAAATGCGCGCGGGATGTGTTCCGATACGGACGTACTGTATTCCGGGCTTCAGGCTGACACGGCTCAAAAAGTGGAGTCGGCACTGTCTGTGTATGAGAACTCCAAGACAGAGTACATGACAGACCGGATCAACGGATCGCAGCCGGACGGTGCGGATCGTGAATGGGATCTGCAGAGCAGGTATGCACAGCTGATGATCGCGGAGGGGACAAAAGTCCGGGAAGTGATCCCCCGCTATTGTGTACGGTCCTGCAGGGAGCAGGAAGGTGCTCTGGAGCTTGATGTGGAGGAGTGGGTGACGATGGGATACGGCGCATCCGAAGATCCGGATGCGGTCAATGCTTCCGCCTACAGCTATTCCTTCACCCTCTGCATGTGCAAAGATGCGTCAGGCATCTGGATGCCTTCCGGGATCAACGGAACGGATATCAATTTTACATGGCTCAGCGAAGGTGCTGATCCTGTGACGGAGTCGCAGGAGGCCCCCGAAACCCGGTATGCCGTTCAGACGGATGTGCACGCACAGACCGCGGGGTATGCGCGGATCGCAGAGGGGGCTTTTTCCTTCCTTGTCGATGAAGACAGGGATGTGTCCGGGGCGGGAACTGCCGTGACGGAAGCTGCACTTGGAAAAGATGCGGCACTGGACGCGCAGCTGTATGCCGCAGCCACCGGCACCTATACCTACAAAGCAGCCGCAGCGGCTGCGTATGCGGATAAATACTGGAAGAATTATAATAGGAATTACCGGGAGTACAGAGGCGTGGACTGTGCGAACTTTGTCTCCCAATGCCTGTATGCAGGCGGTATGCCCAGGACGAGTGACTGGTATCCGGAATCCGTGAACTGGATCAACGTGATGGGCCATATCCGCCATTTTAAAGCCTATGGAGCCTTCATGACGGCATCGAATGCCTCTGTCTCCAAAGGCAATCCGGTCTATTACGACTGGAATGGAAACGGCACCTACGACCATGTCGCTCTGTGTGTAGGAACGAATGCCTCCGGCATGCCGGTCGTGGATGCCCACACAAACAATGTATACCATGTCCCGTGGCAGATGGGAAGCCGCGGGAGGCGCGCAACGATCCGGCTTCGGACCGGCGGTGTGCAGGGGACAATGACTTCAGGCGCAAAAAACACCTGGCAGACCGTGGGTACAAAGGTGTATTTCATCGGGTCGGACGGAAAGCGTGTAAGGAGCAGTTTTCTCACGATCGGCGGAAAAAAGTACTACTTCAATGCCGCCGGGGAACGGGTGACAGGTTTTTTCCGGGTCGGACAGAAATGGTATTATGCCTCTGCAAAGACCGGAAATCTCCTCAGGGGGTGGCAGTGGATCGGAGGAAAGATCTACTATTTCCTGAAAGATTATTCCCGCATACCGGCGGGACGACATCAGATCGGGAGCGCCACCTATTATTTCAACAGCAAGGGAGTCCGCCAGATCAGTTTTATCCGGATCGGGAAAAACTGGTACTATGCGGACAAAAAGACGGGAAAATTTATCAAAGGCTGGAGAAAGATCAGCGGCAGCTGGTATTACTTCGACAAAAAGACCATGGTAAAGGCAGTGGGCTGGAAGACCATCAATGGCAGGAAGTGCTACTTTGACGCCAATGGCATCCTGAGGAAGGGAAAACACGGGTGATCCGTCCTTCCTCCTCCCGCTGACAGATCGGAGGCAGCCATGCCCTGACTTCAGGATGGACTGCGGACGGAGATACAAGGATATTCAGATACATGTACAGCTTTGAAAGCAGGATCCGCTACAGCGAGACAGATGCACAGGGCAGGCTGACGGCGGAAAAACTGATCGATTATTTCCAGGACTGCTCGACTTTTCAATCGGAGGACGGCGGGATCGGCGTTGAACAGCTGCGCGCGCAGGGCCTTGCGTGGATCATCGTCTACTGGCGCGTGGAGATCAGACGGATGCCGCGTCTGGGAGAAAGGATCCTGACAGGAACCTTTCCCTATGAGATGAAGGGAAGTATCGGGCTGCGCAATTTTTTTATGAAAACACAGGACGGGGAGCTCCTGGCAGCCGCAAATTCCGTGTGGTCGCTCGTCAGCACCAAGACAATGCGGCCGGTCCGCATTCCTGCCGGCATTACACGCGCATATCCTCTCGAAGAGCGGCTGGATATGCAGTATGACGCCCGCAAGATCACTGTACCGGCTTCAGGCGGACAAATGAGAACGCCCGTCGTCGTGAAGGAATATCATCTGGACACGAACCGGCACATGAACAATGGACAGTATGTCAGGATCGCGGAGGGATTCCTTCCCGACGGTCAGGATCCGGCTGTACTGCGGATCGAATACAGACGCCAGGCAGTCCTGGGGGACAGGATCACCCCCGTGGTCTTTTCGGACACGGACCCGGACGGAGCCGCTTCCGCCGCCGGCCTGCAGCAGAACAGGCAGGAAGAGGAGGGCACACCGGACGGCAGGACCGGGGACGATCTGCCGCGGACAGTCTGCATCAGTCTGAATGCGGATGACGGAAAACCGTATGCGATCCTGGAAGCCGCATACTGAAGAAAGGACTGACAGAAATGGCGGGAGCCTTGTTCTGCAGACTTATGGGACGGATCTGCACAGCGACAGATTTATTCTATTCTTCATAAAACAGATATATGCTTTCGGACAGACGGTACCCGGCCTGTGCCTGTGAACAGACAGGAGTGAGGAGGCGGGCCGGTTGTTTTCGGGATGCAATAGATCGGAAAGGAAACTATGCTGAAAATTGGAGAGAAACAGATCCTGCGGATCGATAAGCAGGTACCTTTCGGGGTATATCTGACCGCAGATGTTCCGAACGAACGCGTGCTGCTGCCGCGTTCACAGGTGCCGGAAGGCGCGGCGATCGGCGATGAGCTGGAGGTCTTCCTCTACAAAGATTCAGAGGACCGGCTGATCGCTACCCGTAAAGAGCCGAAGCTGACCCTGCATCAGGTCGGTTATCTGAAGGTCATTCAGGTCAGCCGCATCGGCGCGTTTCTGGACTGGGGACTGGACAAGGACCTTCTGCTCCCCTACCATGAACAGCCGCGTGAACGTGTCAAGGAAGGCCAGACGGTTCTCGTCGCTGTCTATATCGACAAGAGCGAGCGCCTGTGCGCCACAATGAATGTATATCCCTGGCTGCGCACCGACAGCCCTTATCAGACGGGCGACCAGGTGACCGGGATCGTCTATGAGACCAGCCGCAACTTCGGCGCCTTTGTCGCCGTAGACAGTATTTATTCCGCCCTCATTCCCCGCAGGGAGCTTGTACGGGATCTCAGGGCGGGAGACGTGGTCGAGGCGCGGGTGACCAGCGTCAAACCGGACGGCAAACTGGACCTTTCCATCCGCGAGAAGGGCTACCTCCAGATCGAAGCGGATGCGGAAACGCTGGTCAACATGATGAACGCGAACGGCGGAATGCTCCCCTTCACGGATAAGGCGTCCCCTGAACAGATCCGGGATGAGGCGCATATGAGCAAAAATGAATTCAAACGTGCCGTCGGGCACCTCTTGAAAGAAAACAGGATTTCCATCGAGGAAGACCGGATCATATTGCTATGAATCTGAAAAACACGGCTTCGGCCGTGTTTTTTTGTGTAAATTTTACAAAAACCGGTTCGTTTTTTGTGGATTATTATCTTCTTTTACAGTAAAATAAAAATACATGGCGGCACAAAGGTCTGTTTTTCGCAGAATGTGTAAAAAAGACCGGGACCGCGAATGTGCGGAGCAAGGACGGACTTTGCCCGCAGGTCTTTTCGAACACAGGCCCATGAGATGAAGTGTGAATAAAGCAGAGGCATCCTCTGCCGGGAAGTAAAACGTGTTGACATCAGGACAGGAGTCCGGAAGGAGCGGGCAGAATGGTATCAAATCAGGTTTTGCAGAATACGATCGAGGGAATCAGGGAAATCACACATCTGGATATCTGTGTAATGGATGCGGACGGCAGGGAGATCGCCGCCACGTCGCCTGTCTTTGCGGAGGCGTCGCTGGCGGTCCACGACTTTGTCCTCTCTCCCGCGGATTCACAGTCCGCGGGCCCCTTTCAGTTTTTCAAGGTCATTGAGGACCAGCAGCTGGAATACGTGCTGGTCGTGCGCGGCGAAAGTGACAATACCCTGCTTGTCGGCAGGATGGCCGCCTTCCAGCTCAAAGGCCTGATGGCAGCGTTCAAGGAGCGGTATGACAAGGACAGCTTCATGAAGAACCTGCTGCTGGACAACCTGCTTCTCGTGGATATTTACAGCAGGGCGAAAAAGCTCCGCATTGCGCCGGATGCGTACCGGGTCGTCATGATCATTGAGAACGGGCAGGAAAGGGACAGGAATGTCCTGGAGATGACGCAGGAATATATCGGAGGAGGGAACTCTGATTTCGTCACGGCAGTGGATGAGACCAATGTCGTGATCGTCATGGAAGTGGACGGCATCGACAGGGAGAAGGAGATCGATCAGGCGGCCTACGGGATCGAAGACCAGCTCCACCGGATGGGTATAACGGATATCCGGATCTCCTACGGCACGATCGTGGACGAGATCAAGGAAGTCAGCCGCTCCTTCAAGGAAGCGAAGATGGCGCTGGATGTCAGCAGGATCTTTTTTGAGGACCGGACGGTCATCGCCTATAATGAACTCGGGATCGGGCGCCTGATCTACCAGCTGCCCATTCCCCTCTGCAGGATGTTTATACGCGAGATCTTCAAGGGGAAAAACCCGGATGATTTCGACCAGGAGACCCTGGCGACCATCAACAAGTTCTTTGAGAACAGCCTGAATGTCTCCGAGACCTCCCGTCAGCTCTTCATCCACAGAAATACGCTGGTCTACCGGCTGGACAAGCTCCAGAAGAGCACCGGCCTGGATCTGCGGGTCTTCGAGGACGCCATCACGTTCAAGATCGCCCTCATGGTGGTCAAATACATGAAATATATGGAGCAGTACGATTATTGAAGTGCTGTAACCTTTAACAGGGAAACGCGACACTATTTGCAGCCGCAGTCTCCGTCTGCAGCCGTGCAGCCGCAGGTCTTCGAACCTTCCGCCCGGGGTCTTTTCGCGAAAGAACTGCGAAAAACACCTCGAGGCTTCAGGATGGTCTTTACAGTAAGGAAGAAGGGAACAGGAACATGGAAGAAAAAGAGAACAGCACACCCGCCCGCAAAAACATCTTCAGCAGGCTGGCGGGAAACGCGGGTATCTTTGTGATCGGGCTTGCCGCGGGCATGGCGGTCATGCTGGGGGTGATGAACGCGATGCCGATGCAGATCGGCGCGATGCAGTCCGTCAGCGCGGACCGGGATCCCGCCTCGACGACGGGATCGGCGCTCAATAAGGACTCGATCGAGAAGCTCCAGGTGCTGGAGCAGTGTATCCGGGAGTATTACTATGAGCCGGAGGATGCCACGGTCGATACGCTTGAGACGGGCCTGTACCGGGGCATCATGGACTCTCTGGGGGATCCCTATACCGTCTACTATACCAATGAGGAATACAAGGCGATGACGGAGGAGACCACGGGGATCTACAGGGGGATCGGGGCCTATATAGGCATTGACCAGACCACCGGGTCACCCGTCTTCACGGGGATCATGCCGGGGACGCCCGCGGAGGAGGCGGGCCTGAAGGTCGGCGATATCATCTGCGAGGTCGACGGGACCGACACGCTGAGCATGGACACCTCCGAAGTGGCCAACCTGGTCAAGGGCGAAGAGGGCACGCAGGTAAAGATCAAGGTCAGCCGCGGCGGTGAGTACGTCACGGTCACTGCCGTGCGCGCGACGATCAATGTACCGACCGTCACTTCGAAGATGCTGGAGGACGGCATCGGCTACCTGCAGATCAGCCAGTTCGATGATGTGACGCCGGGTCAGTTCGACGAGAACCTCGCAGACCTGAAAAAAGAGGGGATGACTTCTCTGATCATCGACCTGCGCAACAACCCCGGCGGCACTGTCACCGCGGTCACGCAGATCGCCTCGGAGCTCCTGCCCAAGGGGCTGGTCTTCTACATGGAGGACAAGGATGGCAAACGCGAGGAGTACACCTGCCCCGGCGCGGATTTCGATATCCCGCTTGTCGTCCTGGTGAATGAGTACTCCGCGAGCGCCTCCGAGATCCTGGCCGGTGCGGTCCAGGATGCCGGGGTCGGAAAGCTCGTCGGTACCCAGACCTACGGCAAGGGCATTGTCCAGAACCTCTATCCTCTGGGCGACGGGTCCGCCATCAAGATCACGGTCGCGGACTACTACACCCGCGGCGGCCGCAATATCCACAAGGTGGGGATCGAACCCGACCATGTCGTCGAGCTTGACGTGAAAAAATATGAAGAAGAAAATGTGGACAGCCAGCTTGAAAAGGCGGTGGAGATCCTGATCGGAAAATGACATGGAGAACAAGAGAAGAGAGTGCCCTGCAGCATGTCCTGTGCATTCGTAACGGGGCAGTTTATGGATGGATACGGAAATGCAGAATGAATGTGATACCTGTGCGTTTCTTGCGTACGACGACGAATACGGCGACTGGCTCTGCGAGATCGATATGGACGAAGATGAATACGCGCGGTTCCTGTCGGATTCGCACTACACCTGTCCATATTACCGGAACGGGGATGAGTATGCCGTAGTCCGCCACCAGATGTAGTTGTTTCAAAAAGGAGGTAAAAAATGGGACTTATTTTAGCAGCAGGGGCTTCGCTCAGTTCTGTGCTCGGAGATCAGTGGAAGGAATATTTTTACTGCTCTGAAATGCCGAATGATGTCCTCGTCAGGAAGGGCGCGCATCACACCGGCAAGTCAGGCCTCCTGAACAGGGGCGGCAGTGAGAATGTCATCACGAACGGGTCTACGATCGTGGTCAATGAGGGGCAGTGTATGATCATCGTCGACCAGGGCGCGATCGTCGATATCTGCGCGGAGCCCGGTGCCTACACCTACGACACATCCACGGAGCCCAGCATTTTCTCCGGCAGCCTGGGGCAGGGGATCAAGGACAGCTTCAAGCAGTTCGCGGCGCGTGTAGCCCACGGCGGCGTGACCGCGCATGACCAGCGCGTCTATTATTTCAATACCAAAAATATCATCGGCAACAAGTACGGGACGGCCAGCCCGGTTCCCTTCCGCGTCGTGGACCGCAACATCGGACTCGACCTGGACATCTCCATCCGGTGCTTCGGTGAGTATGCCTACAAGATGACCGACCCGATCCTTTTCTACAAGAACATCTGCGGCAACGTGGACAGGGACTACACCCGGGACAAGATCGATGAGCAGCTCCGGTCCGAGCTCCTGACAGCTCTTCAGCCCGCATTCACGAGGATCTCCGACCAGGGGATCCGCTACAGTTCTCTGCCCGGCCACACGAGGGAGCTCTCCGAGGCACTCAACAACGAGCTGTCCTCCACCTGGGGCAAGGTCTACGGCATCGAGATCGTCACCTGCGGCGTCAGCAGCGTCAAGGCCTCCGAAGAGGATGAGCAGGCGATCAAGAACCTGCAGCTCGGGCTCGCGGCCGGCGGCAATGCAGCCATCGCGGCAGGTATGACAGTGCAGGCAAACGCCCAGGCCATGAAGGATGCAGCCAAGAATGCGGGCGGCGCCATGATGGGCTTCGCCGGCATGGGCATGGCCCAGCAGGCGGGTGGCGTGAACGTCGGACAGCTCATGCAGCAGGCAGCGGCGCAGCAGCAGGCTGCAGCGCAGCAGGCTGCACCTCAGATGCAGCCCGCAGGCGCGGCAGCGGGATGGACCTGCCCTTCCTGCGGACAGACGGGCAACACCGGTAAATTCTGCGGCAACTGCGGCACTGCCAAGCCCGCGGAACCCGAGGAGTGGACCTGCCCGGAGTGCGGCCAGACCGGCAACAAGGGTAAATTCTGCCCCGGCTGCGGCGCTCCGAAGCCCGCGGCTGACAGCGGTCCCTGGACCTGCCCGGAGTGCGGCCAGACCGGCAACACCGGTAAATTCTGCGCAGGCTGCGGCAAGCCCAGACAGTGACGGGAAGCTTTCCCGCAAGATGTGCCAGGGGATGTGCCAGGGGGCAGGCCCCCTGGCACATTATCATATGCCGGCAGGGTCTCAATATGAGGACGGAGACAGCTGCTGTGTGCCCTTTGGCACGCATTCAGCAACGACCGGGCCGGCAGTTGAGACAAGGGACCTCGCAAAACGAAGGATCTGAAAAGGGAGAAGAACAATGGCAGAGCAGGTGACCACATACCAGTGCCCGGCTTGTACCGGTCCACTTCATTTTGACGGAAAGATCGGGAAGCTGAAGTGCGACTACTGCGGCAGTACCTTTACTGTCGAGGAGGTCGAAAAACTCTTCGCCGCAAAGAATGCGGCAGCTGCGCAGGCGAAGCAGGAAACGGATGCAAAGGCGCAGGCTGCACAAGCTTCCGCCCAGGGTTCACCGGGCGCTGCCGGGGCTTCGTCCGCCGGAGCGTCCGGCACAGGTCCGGCCGGAACCGCAGCGTCAGCACAGGCCGGACCTGCAGCTTCCGGATGGGGGGCGGACGCGGCCAGAATGCGGGCCTACAACTGCTCCTCCTGCGGAGCGGAGCTGATCTGCGACGAGACGACCGCAGCGACGAGCTGCCCCTACTGCGGAAACAATACGATCATCCCCGGCCAGTTTGCCGGCACACAAAAGCCCGATTATGTCATCCCCTTCCAGTATGAAAAGAAGGATGCCGTCGAGGCGCTCAAGGGCTATTACAGGGGCAAGACCCTTTTGCCCGGTTCCTTTAACAACTCCAACCACCTCGAAGAGATCAAGGGCGTCTATGTGCCCTTCTGGCTCTACAGCGGACATGTGGACGCCCGGGGCAGATACGACGCGAGGCAGGACGAAGTGTTCCGCCAGGGAGAGTACGAGATCACCAGATCAAAGCACTATGAGGCGGACAGGGAAGGGACGATCGGGTTCACCCGTGTCCCTGTGGATGCCTCGACAAAGATGCCGGACGACCTCATGGACAGTATCGAGCCTTTTGACTATAAGGCGATCACGGACTTTTCCCTGGCTTACATGCCGGGGTATCTCGCCAACAAATATGACGTGAGCAAAAAGGCCTGTGCGGAGCGCGCTGCGGAGCGGTCCCGCAATACCGCGGAGGATGCCCTCCGCGCCACCGTCACCGGCTATACCAGTGTGACCACCCGGGCGCATGAAGAGAAGATCGTGAATGAGAAGGTGGAATATGCGGTCTTTCCCGTCTGGCTCCTGAGCACAAACTGGGAGGGAAAGAACTTTCTCTTTGCCATGAACGGCCAGACCGGAAGGATGATCGGGAATCTTCCCATCTCCAAAGCAAAGCAGTGCATCTGGTTCCTGGCGGTCTTTCTGGTCTGCCTGCTGGTATTCGGCGCTTTCCTTCTGGGCGGAGAGAATCCTTCCACGGCGGCCCTGCTCATGGCCGTGGTCTTCTCACTGATCCCCGCGGCGATCGTCAATGCCGTACTCGTGGGGCAGATGAAACCGGTGGCGCAAAAGAGCAGGGCGGCCGCCTATGTCACCCACGGGGGCATGCAGCTGCGCAGCCAAAATGACCGGTATATCCGCACCACGGAGTCCCGTGTGAAGCTCCAGAACCGGCAGGGCCCCGGCGGGAATCCCGGGGGACAGGCAGGCCCCGGCGGCGGTATCCCGCATGGCCCGGGCGGCCACGGACCCGGAGCCGGAGGGCCGCATGGCCCCGGCGGCAGAAAGTAGGGGACGGGTCCAAAGGCGCCGGGCAGTGATCTGCAGCCGGCGTTACAGTCAACGAAATGTTTATTCTACATCGCGCAATACCCGTGATCTCAGTCGCGGGATACGCGCGCAGGACTCGCGGGCGGGTCTTGAACGCATTTACCGGTGCTTCTGCCGGAAGGAGTCTGCCGGATGATCTTATTCGGAGCAAACAGCAAAAAGCGGGTCACGCAGACCGCCGCAGCCTTGCTGACGGCAGGTCTTGCGTGCCTCCTTCTTTTTTTCTTTTATACATTTGAATATCCGCGGACACTGCGCCGGGCGCTGGAAAAGATAGACGGGGAACCTCTTTCGTTCAGTGCCGGGAGCGGATTCTATGAAGACGGCTTCAGGCTGGAACTGACTGCGGATGACCGGATCCCCGTGGGAAAGGGCATCGAGATCCGCTATACGGTAGATGGGGATGAGCCTACGGCAGAGAGCCTTCTCTACGATCCTGCAGAAGGGATCGACCTGCAGAGCCTGGCGGAGGAAGCGGTCCGGTCGGAACGCCTGCAGACGGTGGAAATGGAAGCGGCGCGGGAGGAGGCGCAGGCAGAGATGGCAGCTGCGGCCGGGGAAGCTGCCGCTGCGGAGGCTGCAGGGACTGAAGCGGGCGCCGCAGAGCAAGCGTCCGCAGCCGGGACGGCACAGGCGGAATCGATCGCTGCGGCAGACACTGCAGCGGCGCCCCCGACGATAGACGAAGCCCGTGATGCGTGGGAAAAAGAGAAATGGCTCCTCGCTTCTGATGCGGGCGTATACCCGGTGCGCACGGAGGACGGGATCGCAGTCGTGCCGGTCCGCGTCTGCCTGCTGCAGGGGGAGGACCGGAGCCGGGTCGTGACCCGCACCTACGTGATCGGAAAAAATGCCGCCGGCCGCTACAGAGGGGATTTTTCCATCGGGACTGCGGCGGGGGAAGCTTCTGCCGGGGAAGCTGCCGCAGAGAAAACTGCCGCGGGAAAAACTGCCGCAGAGAAAACTGCCGCGGGAAAAACTGCTGCCGGGGAAACCGCCGCCGGAAAAACCGGCGGCACCGGCATCTATGTCGTCAGCGTCACGACGGATTCCCGAAATCTCTTT
>JAFWDM010000063.1 GCA_017513005.1 Lachnospiraceae bacterium | reverse complement strand
GTGTCGATGCGGATGTCGTCGGGGTTGATCGTGATATCGAGGTCTTTTTCAATATCGGGCATGACGTCACAGGAGACAAAGGAGGTCTGGCGCTTGCCCTGGGCATTGAAGGGGGAAATGCGCACGAGCCTGTGGACACCGCGCTCGGACTTGAGGTAGCCGTAGGCATTGGGTCCGCTGATCTGGAAATCCACGGATTTGATGCCCGCCTCGTCGCCGTCGACAAAATTCATGACGTCGACCTTGAAGCCCTTGCGGTCAGCCCAGCGGGTGTACATGCGGTAGAGCATGGAGCACCAGTCACAGCTCTCGGTCCCGCCCGCGCCGGCATTCAGCGACAGGATGGCGTTGGAATCATCGTACTCCCCGGTCAGGAGAGTCGCCAGCCGCATCTCCTCCAGCTTGTTCTTATACTCGTCCAGTTCCTCGCGGACACCCTCGACGACGGACTCATCGTCCTCCTCATTGCCCATCTCGATCAGCATGAGGATGTCCTCATACTGGGACTCGAGGTGCTCTGCATCCTCGACCGTGGTCTGCAGGTCCTTGAGCTGCTTCATCTTTTTGTTGGCGGCGTCGGCGTTCGACCAGAAATCCGGTGCCTCCGACTCCCGCTGCAGCTCCTCGATCCGCTGCTTTTTGTATTCGAGATCCAGGGAGCCCAGCACCTCGTGCATGGTGTCCTCATACTGCTGGATCTCTGTCTTCATCTGGTCCAGTTGTAACATGTAGTTTCCTCCGAACGGGCCGGGAAAAAGAACCGTCCCCTTTGTCACCTTATGTGCCGCGTCTTACAGCTTCATGCCGGGTCTGCCGTGGCAGTTTTTGTACTTTTTACCGCTGCCGCAGGGGCAGGGGTCGTTGGGGTAGATTTTTTTGTCGCTGCGGCGCTTGGGCTGTTTGACGGCGGTGTCGTCCTTGTTGGTGCCGGTTGCCTTTGCGACCTCCTCGCGCTCGACCTTCTGTTCGACCTTGACGTGGAAGAGGACGCGGATGGTCTCCTCCATGATGTTGCGGGTCATCTCGTTGAACATGTCGTAGCCGGCCATCTTGTACTCGACGAGCGGGTCATGCTGGCCGTAGGCCTGCAGGCCGATGCTCTGGCGGAGCTGTTCCATGTCGTCGATGTGGTCCATCCACTTGCGGTCGACGACCTTGAGGATGACGACGCGCTCGAGCTCGCGGACGGCTTCGGGTTCGGGGAACTCGGCCTCCTTGGACTCGTAGAGGGCGGCCGCCTCCTCCTTGAGCTGCTGCTTGAGGCCGTCCCTGGTGCGCTCGCGGAGCCTGCCGCGGTTGATCACCTGGAGCGGGATAGTGGGCAGGATGAGCTCGTTCAGCTCGGTGAGGTTCCAGTCGTCGCTGTCGATGTCGTCGCTGATGCAGGTGTCGACGATGGAGTCTATGAAATCGGTGATCATCTTGTAGACGCTGTCGCGCATGCTCTTGCCGTCGAGGACCTCGCGTCGCTGGGCGTAGATGATCTCACGCTGTTCATTCATGACCTGGTCGTAGTCGAGCAGGTTTTTGCGGATGCCGAAGTTGTTGTTCTCTATCTTTTTCTGGGCGCCCTCGATGGCCTTGGAGAGGGATTTGTGGGTGATCTCCTGGTCCTCGGGGATCTGCAGGGCGTTGAACATGCCGATCATGCGGTCCGATCCGAACAGGCGCATGAGGTCATCCTCGAGCGAGATGTAGAAGCGGGATTCGCCCGGGTCGCCCTGACGTCCGCTTCGGCCGCGCAGCTGGTTGTCAATGCGGCGGGACTCGTGGCGCTCGGTTCCGATGATCTTGAGACCGCCTGCGGCGCGGGCCTCCTCGTCGAGCTTGATATCGGTACCACGGCCTGCCATGTTGGTCGCAATGGTGACGGCGCCGTGACGGCCGGCCTCCGCGACGATCTCCGCCTCCATTTCGTGGAACTTGGCGTTCAGGACATTGTGGGGGATGCCCTCTTTTTTCAGCATCCTGGAGACTTCCTCGGAGACCTGGATCGTGATCGTGCCGACCAGGACGGGCTGGCCCTTCTCATAGGCCTCTTTGACCGCCTCCACGACGGCGCGGAACTTCTCTTTTTTGGTCTTGTAGACCGCGTCCTGATCGTCGAAACGGATGACGGGGCGGTTGGTCGGGATCTCGATGACGTCCATGCCGTAGATCTCACGGAACTCGCGCTCCTCGGTCAGGGCTGTACCGGTCATACCGGCCTTTTTGTCAAATTTATTGAAAAAGTTCTGGAAGGTGATCGTCGCCAGGGTGCGGCTCTCCCGCTTGACCTTGACATGCTCCTTGGCCTCGATGGCCTGGTGCAGGCCGTCGGAATAGCGGCGGCCGGGCATGACACGGCCGGTGAATTCGTCGACGATCAGGACCTGGTCGTCCTTGACGATATAGTCGTGGTCCCGGTGCATGAGGTTGTGTGCGCGCAGGGCCAGAATGATGCAGTGCTGGATCTCGAGGTTCTCGGGATCCGCCAGGTTCTGGATGCGGAAAAATTTCTCGACCTTGTCCACGCCTTCGGCGGTCAGGTTGACGAGCTTGTCCTTCTCATTGACGATGAAATCGCCCGTCTCCTCCCGCTCGATGCCCATGATGGCATCGATCTTGGACAGGTCCTCGACGTCCGCGCCGCGCTTGAGCTGCCCCGCCAGAATATCGCAGGCCTCGTAGATCTTGGTGGATTTGCCGCTCTGCCCGGAAATGATCAGGGGCGTGCGGGCCTCGTCGATGAGGACCGAGTCTACCTCGTCGATGATGGCGTAGTGGAGTTCCCGCAGAACGAGCTGCTCCTTGTAGATCGACATGTTGTCGCGCAGGTAGTCGAATCCCAGTTCGTTGTTCGTGACATAGGTGATATCGCACCGGTAGGCCTCCTGGCGCTCCTTGGGGGTCATGCTGTTCAAGACGACGCCGACGGTCAGGCCCATGAAACGGTAGACCTGGCCCATCCACTCCGCGTCACGCTTGGCCAGGTAGTCGTTGACGGTGACGATATGGACGCCGCGGCCCTCGAGCGCATTGAGATAGGCGGGCATAGTCGCGACCAGGGTCTTGCCTTCACCGGTCCGCATCTCGGCGATGCGGCCCTGATGCAGGATGATGCCGCCGATCACCTGGACACGGAAGGGCTCCATATCCAGCGCCCTGCGCGCGCCCTCGCGGACAGCCGCGTAGGCTTCTACCAGAAGGTCGTCCAGTGTCTCGCCTTCCTGCAGCCTCTTTTTAAACTCTTCTGTCTTCGCGCGCAGCTCTTCATCGGTGAGCGCCTGCATCGCGGGCCGCAGGGCTTCGATCGCGTCGACCTGCGGACGTATGCGTTTGATCTCCCGCTCGCTGTGCGTTCCGAACAGCTTATCTGTAAATCTGGACATGATGTTCCTTTCCTGTTGATTCATCTAAATTTAATCATCTGAATTTAATCAACTAAATTTAATCATCTGAATTCATTCATCTGAATTATTAATCATCTGAAATAATAAATCATCTGAAAAAACTGCTGTAAACCACCGTGACAAGGGCTCCGTCTCCGCCGGGATGTGCGGGGCCGTTACCGTTCACACCCTATCTAGGGCGGAAGCAAAGCTTCGCATCGCTGTAACGTCGCACGCGGCAACAACAAAGCTTCGCTTTGTCAAAGCTTCGCTTTGTCAATACGCTTTGCGTCACGTCGGCTGTCCTGCAAATGTGCAGTACTCCTATGATAGCACAGTTCTGCGAAACCTGCCACGATTCCGGCGCGCTTTTCAATCCTGCATGATGTTATGGAGGGTCTTGTACAGCAATACGTACAGTGTCTCCGCCTCCTCTCCGGACAGATTGACGCAGCAGGCCATCTTGCCGGGCACCCCCAGGGCGCGCTCCCTGAGCTTTTTTCCCTCCTCGGTGATCGTCACGATCAGGTTCCGCTCATCGGTGTGAGACCGGCTCCGCTCCAGATAGCCCTTGCTCTCCAGTTTTTTCAAAACAGGCGTCAGTGTTCCGGAATCCAGAAACAGGCACTTTCCCAGTTCCTTGACGTTCATCTCATGGTGTTCCCAGACCGCCATCATGGTGATGTACTGCGTATAGGTCAGGTCCAGTTCATCCAGATAAGGTTTATACCGCCGTATGATCTCCTTGGAACAGACATACAGCGGAAAGCAGAGCTGGTTGTCCAGCCGCAGACAATCATATTTTGATTCTCTCTGTTCGATTTCCCCCATTTTTTCTCCATTTCTCACACCCGGGATCATCCGGAAATCCGCCGTCCCGTATGTCCTTCCTGTCGGAATGTTGTCGTAATGACATCGGGATGTCATTTTTCTTTTCTTCCGGCAGCAGCCATTTTTTAGTAAAATACTGTTATTTGATAGATCTTCCACATCTATAAAAGCCAATTTAATTTAACACAATATAATTGGTTTGTCCAGATGTTCTGTCTTCTTTGACGGCACTGCCCGCGTAACTGCAGCCCCTCCCGGTTATGGTTCACGCCGTCCGCATTGATTGCAGAGGGTTTGTGTGTTATAAAGGTTGGAGCAAATACCTGATAAATGTACACATCCCCCGCGCAGAGACAGCAGAGGCTGCATGAGGGCGGTTTTTCAGAAGACGCAGGATTTTTAATTTTAGAAGACTTTTAAATTTAGAAGACTTTTAATTTCAGAAGGCTTTTAATTTCAGAAGGCTTTTAATTTCAGAAGGCTTTTAATTTCAGAAGGCTTTTAATTTCAGAAGACTTTTAATTTCAGAAGACTTTTTACTCAGAAGATTTTATATGAAAAAAAAGATTACACAGGATGCAAGGGAAGTAGATCTCTCCACCGGATGGGGAAAAAGGCAGGACCGGGAACCCGCCGCGAAGAGGCCCGCGGGGCCCGCACAGGATCTCTCTGCTGCTTCCTCTGCGCGGGCTATCCTGGCCGGCTGCAATACAGAACTCCCCGCAGAAAAATATGCCCGCTCCATCGGGGAGCTGCGGGGCCTGGCAAAAGCCTGCGGCCTTGCCGTCGTATCCACCGTGCTCCAGAACGCGGCGCAGGTCACGCACGCGACCTTTCTGGGCAGCGGAAAAGTGGCGGAACTGAAGCGGGAGGTCGAAGTCTGCGATGCGGATATCGTTCTGTTTAACGAGGCGCTGACCCCGATGCAGATGCGGAACCTGGAAAAGGAACTCGATACCGAGGTACTGGACCGGACCGGCCTGATCCTGCAGATCTTTGCCTCCCGGGCACAGACCCGTGAGGCGAAGCTGCAGGTGGAATCCGCCCGGCTTCAGTATATGCTTCCCCGCCTCGTAGGCATGCGGGCCTCTCTTTCGAGGCAGGGCGGCGGCAGCGGCCGGCTCTCCAACAAAGGTGCGGGAGAGCAGAAACTCGAGCTGGACCGGCGCAGGATCGAGCATCGGATCACCGAGCTCCGGCGGGAACTGGAGATCGTGGACCGGGAGCGCGCTACGCAGCGGAGCCGGCGGCTGCACACGGGTCTGACGAGGGTCGCCCTCGTCGGCTACACCAATGCGGGAAAATCCACGGTAATGAACGCTCTCCTGGACTATTGTACAGCGCCGGCTGCCGGACTTGAGAGCTCTCAGGTTTCTGACTGCGGCGAAAAAGCATACGGGAACGATCCGGCCCCCGCCTCCGGCAAAAAAGTCTTCCAGGCGGACATGCTCTTTGCGACGCTCGACACCGCCGTGCGCAGGATCGAAGCCCCGGGGCACCTGCCCTTTCTGCTCTCGGATACAGTCGGCTTTGTCAGTGACCTGCCGCACGCCCTTGTCAAGGCCTTCCGCTCCACGCTGGAGGAGGCCTGCTATGCCGATCTTCTCCTGGAAGTGGTCGATTTTTCCGATCCGGACTACCGGGAGCAGATCGCCGTGACTGCGAAGACCCTGGAGGAGATCGGCGCCGGCCATATTCCCGTCGTCTATCTCTATAATAAAGTGGATCTGCAGATGTCTCAAACAGACCGCCCGGTCCCCGCACAGATCCCCTACCGCCGCGGGGACGTGCTCTACCTTGCAGCCGGGAAAGGGATCGGCATATCCGAGATCCTGGACCTGATCGATGATGCGCTCCGGGAGCAGCGGACCGAATGCACCTTCCGGATCCCTTATTCAAAAGGGGCCCTTCTGCAGCAGATCCGCAGCGCGGGCGTCCTCCTCTCCGAACAGTACGAGCCCGAGGGGGTATGCGTCCGGGTGCGGTGCCGCAAAGCCGATGCCGCACGGTTCGGGGCACTGCTGGAGTAAACGGACCCTGCCTGCTGCAAAGACGCATGGCTCAGACAGAAGACGCATTTTCACCGCTTTTCAGAAGGTGTTATAATAGACAACAGGCTGTAAATAAAATGTAACTGTTCAGCACCCCCATATTGCAGGTCCTATGCACCTGCAATCCCGGGCTGACAGAGGCGCTGCGTGCTGAACTGATACAATAAAACAGAAAAAAGACTAAAACTATGAAACAGGTCGATTTTGAAAACGGAAGCGTTTTTCGCAATATCCTGCAGACATCCTTCCCCATGCTGGTCGCCCAGGTCCTGAGCCTTTTGTACAGCATCGTGGACCGGATCTACATCGGGCGGATCCCGGAGACCGGGACAGCCGCGCTGGGCGGCGTGGGTCTGTGCTTCCCTGTGATCATCCTGGTCACGGGGTTCTCGAACCTCTACGGGCTGGGCGGGGCGCCCCTGTGCTCGATCGAGCGCGGAAGAGGCGACCGGGACGGAGCGGAGTTGGTGATGAACGTCGCCTTCTTTATGATGCTGGGCACTGCCATTGTCCTGACAGTGGCCGGAGAGCTTTTCTGCCCCCTGCTCCTCAGGCTCTTCGGAGCCGGGCCCGGCAACTATATGTATGCGTCCGCCTATATGCGGATCTATCTGCTCGGGACCGTGTTCGCCATGATCGCGACAGGGCTCAATCCCTATATCAATGCCCAGGGATATGCCCGGACCGGTATGCTGACAGTGGTGATCGGAGCGGTCACAAATATCGTCCTGGACCCCCTCTTTATCTTTGTCCTGCATCTGGGCGTGCGGGGCGCCGCACTGGCGACTATCCTGTCCCAGTTTCTGTCGGCTGTCTTCGTGCTTCGCTTTCTGACCCGGCTGGACACGGAGCTCAAGCTCCGCTATCTGACCCTGCACGATTTCGTGACAAAACATCTGGAGCTGGCAGGCGACATCGTCAGCCTGGGCATGTCCTCTTTCGTCATGCAGTGCACAAATTCCCTCGTCTCCATCTGCTGCAACCGGGTCCTGTCGACGACAGGGGGCGCAGACAGCGCGCTGTATGTTTCGATCATGACCATTATCACCAGCATCCGGCAGCTCCTCGACACACCGGTGCTCGCCAACGGAGAGGGCACTTCCCCGGTCATCAGCTACAACTATGGCGCCGGCCGGTACCGGAAAGTGCGGAGAGCCATCCTGATCATGACAATCGTCGGTGTCGGCTATACAGCCCTTATGTGGGTCTTTGTCCTTATCCGGCCATCGCTCTTTATCTCCGTCTTCAGTTCAGACACAAGTATCCTGGAAAAGGCGGTCCCGGCCCTGCACATGTACTTTTTCGCCTTCGTCTTCCAGGCTCTGCAGATCAGCGGACAGACAACCTTCAAGGCACTCAACAAAAAGCGCCAGGCGATCTTTTTTTCCATCTTCCGCAAGGTCATCATCGTCGTTCCCCTCACCTTCCTGCTGCCGACCGTCTTCGGCATGGGCCCGATGGGGGTCTTCATGGCGGAACCCGTCTCCAATTTCGTGGGCGGCACCGCATGCTTCGTGACGATGGTCTGCACCGTCCTGCCGGAGCTCAGACAGATGGAAAAGCGCTGACTCCGCGAAAGACACAATACTGCCGCGCTTACTCTGACTGTTTTGGAAACGAACTGCTTCTTTCAACAGATTATCTGTGGCTGCGGGAATCATTTTCTCCCGCCCATTACCCGGAGGTCACGAATGACTCAGTCCTTCTTTAAAACAATATTTAAAAAAGAAAAAACAATATTTAAAAAAGAAAAAACAATATTTAAAAAGGAATTATTGAAACTGTCTGCCATCCTTCTCTCGGCAGGGCTCGCGGCAGTATCCGCGGCCGGCTGTTCGCCGGCCGGCATTTTTCCCTCCTTCGGGTCTGCAGCCGAGGCACCCGGGGAAACTGCTTCCTCCGGGAATGCCTCCAACGCTTCGGGGAAGGAGACCGGCGCTGCTGCCGGCACCGGCCGGACAGAGGACGGGGTGCCGGGTGCAGAGACCGCTTCCTCCGCCCCCCTCCTGACACTTCCCTACGATGATCCGGATCCGGCGCAGAAGGCAGCCGCCTATCCCTGGATCTGTTCAGACCTGGTGGACAATGCGCAGAGCCTGGACGGACTGGCCCTGACAGAGGATTTTCACGCGGCTGTGAACCGGGACTGGCTGCAGTCCAACACGATCCCGTCCGGCTATGTCTCCTATGACACCTTTGCCGAGCGGCAGCTGGAGGTGGACGAAGAGCTGCGCCGGATCCTGGAGAGCAACATCGTTTTTTCCGATCCCTATATCGCCCACTGCCAGAAGCTCGTGCAGGATTATTACCGGATGTGGCTTGACTGGGACGCGCGGGACCGGGCGGGGGTGGAACCTCTGCGCGAAGTCGTGGCGCCCCTGCTGGCCGTAAAGACCCTCGACGAATTCACGGCCTATCTGTCCGATCCCCTGACGACCATCGAGGCGCTTCCCCTGTGCAGCGCCTTCACTGCGGCCAACCTCAACGACGCGGACCGGACCGCCGTCTATATCAATCCTCCCGCCCTCGTCTTCCAGGATCCCATGTATTACGACGTTCTGGATCCGGACAGCTGGCAGACCCAGCCCCGCTACATGTACGCCGCCGGCTACATGCTGGAGCGGCTGGGGTATTCGGAAAAAGAAAGGGACAGGATCCTGCAGGACAGCTATGCCTTTGAGTGCGAGATGGCTGCCCACATGATGACGACGCAGGAGCAGAATGCGGAGGACGCCTCCATCCGGTCCAACAACCCCCGGACCCTGGCGGAGCTGGAGGAGGAGCAGGGCGCATTTCCGCTGACGGGCATGCTGCAGGGCGCAGGCGTGGCGCACTCCGAAGTCTTTATCCTGGAAGAGCCGGACTGGCTGGCCTGTATGCGGGACCTCTATGACGACGCCCATCTGGAAAAGATGAAAGCCTATCTGCTCGTCTCTGATACGCTGCAGTTCATGGAACTGCTCGACAGCGACTGCTATGACCGCATGATCGAGGTCCGCAACATCCTCTCCGGTTCCTCCGGACAGGTCGACGACGAAAAGGCCGCCTGTGACGCCGTCAATTCCGTCCTGGAGATGGAGCTGGGCGAAGTCTACGCCCAGACCTATGTCACCGACAGGACCCGCGCGGACGTCACGGAGATCATCCACGACATCACCGACTACTATCACACCATGCTCGAAGGGGCGGACTTTTTGTCCGATGCGACAAAGGCAGAGGCTGTCAAAAAGCTGGAAAGTCTCACGATCCGTGTCGCAAGCCCGGAAGACTATGAAGAGGAGGAGGCCGCCCTCGGAGCCGCAGAACCGGCAGAGCGCATCCTCGATTTCAGAGGCCCGGAGGAGGGCGGCTCCCTCGTCGAAGCCCGCATCGCCATCTCTGAGGAAACCTGCCTGTCCATCGCGGACAGGGTCAACCAGCCTGTCGACCGCACGGAGTGGATCGCCGCCCCCCAGGATGTCAACGCCTACTACTATCCGCTCGACAACTCCATCAATATCCCCGCCGGGATCCTGGGAGGCGTCTTCTACAGCGACAGCATGCCCATCGAAGAGAAGCTCGGGCACGTGGGGGTCATGGTCGCCCATGAGATCTCCCACGCCTTCGACACCTCCGGCCGCCAGTACGATGAGCGGGGCAACCTGCGCAACTGGTGGACTGAGGAGGACTACCAGAGGTTCCACGCCCGCGCCCAGAAGCTGGTCGATTATTACAGCGGATTCGAACCCGTCAGCGGATACCCGGTCAGCGGCGCCATGCTCGACACCGAAGCCATCGCCGACCTTACCGGCGTCAAATGCATGCTCCGCATCGCCGCTGACATCGATGATTTTGACTACGACCTCTTTTTCCGCACATTCGCCTCCAACTGGCGCTGCCTGACCACGACCGAGACCGAGACCTACAGCATCGAACAGGACTCCCATCCCCTGGCCTACCTGCGGACCAACGCAGTCGTCGTCCAGTTCGAGGAGTTCCACCGGACCTACGGCACAAAGGAGGGCGACGGCATGTACCTGGCCCCGGAGTACCGCCTGGAGATCTGGTAAACGGACCCGGAAATAAAAAAGAAAATATAAAAAAGGGAAAACCCGTACGCACTGCGCGCACGATCAGGTTTTCCCTTTTTATTTTTTACCTGTTATTATTTCTGTTCCATTTCCTGTCAATCCTGCTGCCGGATGCCGATCACCTGCCTGCGCAAAGGTCCCGTCAGTTTCTCTGCAGGATGCCGGATACAGGTCACCTGCCTGTGTGCGCAGGTCCCCGTCAATGCCTCTGTGTGATCGCCTCGACCTCACAGAGCATTCCCTTGGGAAGGGACTTTACGGCGACACAGCTTCTGGCCGGTTTTCCGGTGAAATACTTCGCGTAAACTGCATTGAAAGCGGCGAAATCATCCATGTCCGCAAGGAAGCAGACTGTCTTCAGGACATCTGTGTATCCGGCTCCTGCCGCTTCGAGGATCGCTCCCACGTTTCTGATCGCCTGCTCGGCCTGCGCCTCGATCGTATCGCCGGCCGGCTCGCCGGTCTCCGGGATCAGTCCGATCTGGCCGGAAGTAAAGATCAGTCCGCCATCGGCTTCCATCCCCTGGGTATAAGGGCCAAGCGCTGCAGGTGCTTTGGGTGTCTCAATTGCTTTCATAATCGATTCTTTCTCCTTTCCTGAAATATTCCTGAAATCAGTTCTTTCACCGATCCGTATGTCTCCGGCACAGGTTCAGCGCCGGCTCACTGCCTTTTTCATGCTCTGCACATAGTCCCGGATGAAGGGTTCCGCCTCCCTTCCATGCTCCGCGATGAGGCGTACGATGGCACTGCCGACGATGACGGCGTCTGCAAGCTGCGCCATCTCTGCGGCCTGCTGCGGGGTATTGATCCCGAAGCCGATGCCGGCAGGTACCTCCGTCGCCTGCCGGATCGCAGCGATGATAGAGGCAAGATCCGTACGGATCTCGGACCGTACCCCTGTGACGCCCATGGAGGAGACCACGTAGAGAAAGCCCTTCGCTTCCCCTGCGATCATCCTGATCCGGTCCTCCGAGGTAGGCGCGATCATGGAGATCACGTCTACGCCGTGCGCCGCCGCGGTCTCAGCGCACTCCCCCTTCTCTTCAAAGGGCAGGTCCGGAATGATCACGCCGCTGATGCCGACTTCCTCGCACCGGGTAAAAAAGCGCTCATATCCATAGTAGAAAACAGGATTGAGATACCCCATAAAAACGAGGGGCATGTCTGTGTCCCGGCGCAGGTCCGCCACCATATCAAATATCCTGTCTGTCGTAGTTCCTGAAGCCAGAGCGCGGATATCCGCCTCCTGGATCACGATCCCTTCCGCGATGGGATCGGAGAAAGGAATTCCGATCTCGATCAGGTCCGCTCCCGCTTCTTCCATGGCGAGTATGAACCTTCTGGTGGATTCCAGATCCGGATCTCCCGCCGTGATAAAGGGGATAAATGCCTTCCCGTGGTCAAAGGCATCTCTGATTGTTCTGACTTTTTTCATTTTATGACCCTCTTTTGCAAAAGTCCACAGTAAACTGCTCTTTGCTCTGCTCTGTTCCATCTTAAGTGGTGCTTCAGTCGTGCAGGTTGATCCCGCGGTACCGCGCGATCGCGGCCACGTCCTTGTCCCCGCGGCCGGAGAGGCAGATGATGACACTCCGGTCCTTCGGCAGGGTCGGGACGAGCTTTCTGGCATAGGCCACCGCATGTGCGCTCTCAATCGCGCAGATGATCCCCTCCGTGCGGGCGAGATACTCAAAGGCCTCTACTGCCTCTTCGTCCGTGACCGGGACATACTCAGCCCTGCCGGTCTCGTGGAGCCATGCGTGCTCGGGGCCGATCCCCGGATAATCAAGGCCTGCGGAGATGGAATAGACCTCCGCGATCTGCCCGTATTCATTCTGGCAGAAGAGGGATTTCATCCCGTGGAAGACACCCGTGCTCCCCCTTGCGATGGTCGCGGCGTGGCGGTCCGTATCGATTCCTTCGCCCGCGGCCTCACAGCCGATCAGGCGTACACCGCTGTCCCCGATAAAATGATAGAACATACCGATCGCATTGCTTCCGCCGCCCACGCAGGCCAGCACTGCCGCGGGAAGTTCTCCCTCCAGATCCAGGATCTGTTCGCGGGCCTCTCTCGAGATCACGGACTGGAAATCCCTGACGATCGTCGGGAAGGGATGGGGTCCCATGACGGACCCCAGGACATAGTGGGTGTCGTCCACACGGCCCGCCCACTCCCGCATCGTCTCATTGACCGCGTCCTTCAGGACGCGGGTACCGCTCTCTACCGGGTGGACTTTCGCACCCAGAAGCTCCATCCTGTAGACATTGAGTCTCTGCCGCTCGCAGTCGATGGCACCCATAAAGACCTCGCACTCCATGCCCAGGAGGGCCGCCACCGTCGCGGTCGCGACCCCGTGCTGCCCGGCGCCCGTCTCCGCGATCACACGGGTCTTACCCATTTTCTTTGCCAGCAGCACCTGTCCCAGACAGTTATTGATCTTGTGTGCGCCGGTGTGGTTGAGATCCTCCCGCTTGAGATAGACCTTCGCCCCGCCCAGGTCCGCCGTCATTTTCTCTGCGGGATACAGCAGGGAAGGCCGGCCCGCGTAGCCCTTCATCAGCGCGTCCAGTTCCGCCACGAACACCGGGTCATTTTTATAATACTGATACGCCTCCTCCAGGCGGATCAGTTCATTCATCAAGGTCTCCGGCACATATTGTCCGCCGAATTCTCCGAATCTTCCTTTACGCATTTTCTCCTCTCCTTCAGAATCATTCTCCGCGCCGTGCGGCTGCAGGTTCCGCCTTTTTTCACTGCATGGCTGTTCTGCCCGCGCACGCGCAGGCTTCCCGCACGGCCTGCACAAAGGCAGCCATCTTCACAGGATCCTTCCATCCGTCCGTCTCCACACGGCTGCTGACATCCACGCCGGTGGGATGAAAACGCTGCACAGCGTCCGCCACGTTTTCGGGTGAGAGTCCGCCCGCCAGGATCCATGGATGTTCCCCCGGAAAAAGAGGTGTCACCGGGTCGGGGCCGGGCTGCTTACGTCCGCCGGGGGCCTTTCCCTGCTGCCGGCCGGGATCGTGCTCCCGCAGGAAAGTCTCCAGGAGGTCCCAGTCAAAGGTCTGCCCGCTGCCCGTTCCGCTATCGAGCAGGATCCACTCCGCCGCAGAAGCGGCGGCGGTCTCCAGATCTCTTTGTTCCCGGATCCGGAAGACCTTGATGACCGGCAGGTCTGTCAGACTGCGGATCCTCCGGATCCTTTCGTCGCTCTCAGCGCCGTGCAGCTGGATCATATCGATGCAGCCGCTCTGCACGAAGCGGAGGATCTCCTCCTCGCCCGCGTCCACAAAGACGCCGACCGTGCGGATCCCCGGATCCAGCGTTTCGCGCAGACTGCAGGCGGTCTGCAGGTCGATCGACCTCCCGAACCCCGGCGAGAGGATCATCCCGGCCAGGTCCGGGCGGACCCGGTTGGCCGCCTCCGCATCCTGCGGGCGCCTGAGCCCGCAGATCTTTGCAATGGTTCTCATCGTTTTCCCGGTCCTTTCCATGCTTTCCCGGCATATTCCCGTTTTCCCGGTCCTGTCTCCGGTCAGTTACATCTGCTTCGCAGCTCGTCCAGCTGCGCCTTTTTATCCGGACTGCGCATCAGCGTCTCTCCGATCAGGACAGCATTGGTGCCGTTCCGGTAGAGTGCGGCGACGTCCTCCGGCGTACGGATACCGCTCTCCGAGACGAAGATCCGGTCCGCCGGGACCAGGCTGCGGAGCCGCACGGAATTGCCAATATCCACCTGAAAAGTCCGCAGATCCCGGTTATTGACTCCGATCATGCGGGCACCCGCCTCCAGGGCCCGGCGGATCTCTGCCGCATCGTGCGTCTCGACCAGGGCAGAGAGCCCCAGCGCATGGGCCAGCGCCAGATATTCCCGGAGTTCCTCGTCCTCCAGGATCGCGCAGATCAGAAGAACCGCAGAGGCGCCGAGGATCTTCGCCTCATAGATCATATAGGGATCCACGGTAAAGTCCTTGCGCAGGCAGGGGATGCGGACAGCGGAGGCGATCTCCTTCAGAAACCGGTCCTCCCCCAGAAACCACCCGGGCTCCGTGAGCACGGAAATGGCAGATGCCCCTGCCGCCTCATAGGCGCGCGCGATCTCCAGATAGGGAAAGTCCGGAGCGATCAGTCCCCTGGAAGGGGAGGCCTTTTTACACTCGCAGATAAAATGGATCCCGGGCCCGGACAGGGCCTGCTCGAACGGGAACCCGGCTGCCGCGGCAGGATCCGGATGCGCATCGGCCGCATTTGTCTGCGCCAGGGCTGTACTGTGCTGTGCCCCTTCGTCCCGCAGCCGGGCTTTCAGTTCCGTCAGCGGACATAGCCTTTTCTTTTCCGCGACACGTTCGCGCGCATGTGCCGCAAGCATCTCAAGAATATCTCCCATGCCTCTTCTGTTCTCCCCTGCCTTTTCTTTTCTCCCCTGCCTTATTCCCACACCTGTATCTTCCGGGCCTGCATCGTCCGTCAGCTTTGTATATCCCACGGTGAAGCGAGTTTCCTTTTTGCGCGAGTATCCCACGACTGCAGTCACGGGTATTGCGCGATGAAGAATAATTACTCCGCAGAAGACCCAGGGCCGGCAGATGCGGCATTTTTACTCCGCCCCCTGATTGGAGGCGGCGATGAATGCATCGAGGACCTCCAGGGCCTTTCCGCTGTCGATGAGCTCTGCGGCCTTTTTCACCCCTTCCCCGATAGAGGGGACCGCGCAGCCCGCGTAGAGGCCGCAGCCCGCGTTCAGGAGCACGGAGGTCCGGCGGGCATCGGTGATCTTTCCGGAGAGAATGTCCCGCGTAGTCTGAGCATTCTCCCGGGGCGTGCCCCCGCGCAGGTCCTCCCTGGTGCCCCGCACCAGACCGAAATCCTCCGGGGTGATCGCGGTCGTCCTGTAGAAGCCGTCCCGGAGTTCGCACACGGTCGTGGGGGCAGAGGCGGAAACTTCATCCATCCTGTCCTGTCCGTACACAACAAGGGCGTGGCGGACGCCGAGCGAATCGAGCACCTTGGCGACCGGTTCCACGAGATATTCGTCATAGACTCCCAGCAGGAAATATTCAGGCTTTGCGGGGTTCGTGAGGGGGCCCAGAATGTTGAAGACCGTGCGGAAACCCAGCTCCCTGCGGATCGCGCCGACGTACTTCATGGCACTGTGGTACTTCTGGGCAAACATAAAACAGAAGCCGACGTCATGCAAAAGCTTCCGGCAGAGGTCCGGGTCCTCATGGATGTTGGCGCCGAGGGCCTCGAGGCAGTCCGCCGTGCCGCACTGAGAGGAAGCCGCACGGTTGCCGTGCTTGGCCACCCTGACACCGCCTGCCGCGATGACCATCGCGGAGGTTGTGGAAATATTGAAGGTATTGGCATTGTCCCCACCGGTGCCGACGATCTCCAGGACCTCGAGCCCGGGATGCTCGACAGGCGTCGCATGGCTGCGCATCGCGACCGCACAGCCTGAGATCTCGTCGATGGTCTCCGCCCTGGTGCTCTTGGTGGAGAGGGCCGCCAGAAATGCTGCGTTCTGCGTGGGCGTCGTCTCCCCGTTCATGATCTCGTTCATGACGGTCTCCGCCTCCGCGTATGTCAGATCCTGCTTTGTGACGATCTTGATAATAGCCTCTTTGATCATGGGTTTCCTCCTCTGAAATGTTGCTGAAAGGAATGTGTCGCAAACCGGTTATGTGGAATACTTGTAGAAACCGGATCTGTAAAAAACCTGGGTCAGCCATTTGCGCTGTGGAACCTGTGTGACGGAACCTGTTTTAAAGCACACGCGTGATAACATATGTATCATGGAACCAGTGTCAGGGAATCTGTGCTGTACGCACGTAGCCGATAAAATTCTGCAGCATCTGCATGCCGTCCGGGGTCATGATGGATTCCGGATGGAACTGGACCCCGAAGACCGGATCGGTGCGGTGCTGTACGGCCATGACTTCCCCGTCCTGTGCGCGGGCCATGACGTGCAGTTCCGGCGGCAGGGTATCCTCCCGCACGGCAAGGGAATGGTAGCGGGCAGCCGGGACTGTCTCCGGCAGCTGTTCAAAGAGGGGACAGGCGTCGTCGACCGCAATGAGCGACTGCCTGCCGTGCATGAGCTGCGCCGCATGCACGATGGAAGCCCCGTAGGCTTCGCAGATCGCCTGATGTCCCAGGCACACGCCCAGGATCGGGATCTTTGCGCCCAGTGCGCGGACCACTTCCTCGCAGACACCCGCATCCGCCGGCCGGCCCGGTCCGGGGGACAGCAGGATCGCTTCCGGGGCCAGAGCCCCGATCTCCTCCACTGTCAGGGCGTCGTTGCGGATGACCTCGATCTCCGGAGTGATCGTCCCTGTCATCTGGTACAGGTTGTAGGAAAAGCTGTCGTAATTATCGATTATAAGGATCATCGCTGGTCACTCCCTGAGCTCTCCGGCGGCCCGGATCGCCTCCACGACCGCCTTGGCCTTGTTGATGCATTCCTGATACTCCTTCTCCGGGACACTGTCCGCCACGATCCCGGCGCCGGACCGGATAAAGACTTTTCCACCCTTCCGGAAGGCGAGCCGGATCCCGATACAGAGGTCCAGATTCCCGGAAAAATCGATATACCCGATCGCTCCGCCGTAGATTCCCCGCCTGACGCCCTCGAGCCGGTCGATCAGCTCGCAGGCGCGGATCTTGGGGGCCCCGGAGAGCGTCCCCGCCGGCAGGACCGCGTCCACCGCATCGATCGCCGTGGTCCCCGGCCGCAGGAGTCCCTTCACCTCGGAAGCGATGTGCATCACATGGGAATACCGCTCGACGGACATGTATTTTTCCACTGTGACACTTCCGAATTCACAGATCTTCCCGAGATCATTGCGGCCCAGGTCAACGAGCATGTTGTGCTCCGCGCGCTCCTTCTCATCCGCGAGAAGTTCTCTTTCCAGTGCGGTGTCCTCCGCATAGTCTCTGCCGCGGGGACGCGTGCCTGCGAGAGGCCAGGTGCGCACTTCCCGCCCGTTCACCCTGACCAAGGTCTCCGGGGACGCGCCCGCGATCTCGACCTCTCCGGAAAAATAGAACATATAGGGCGAGGGATTCGTCGTCCGCAGGATCCGGTAGGTATCCAGAAGGCTCCCTGCAAACCGGGCCTCCATGGGGTTGGACAGGACAAGCTGAAAGATATCCCCCTCCCGGATATGCTGTTTGACCGCCTCCACTTTTTTGCAGTACTCCGCGCGGGAAAACCGGGGTCTGATCTCCTCCAGAAGCCTCCCGGGCTCCGGGGATTTCTGAATGCCCCGGCGGAGCACCGCCTCCATCTGATCCAGGGTCAGCACCGCCCTGTTGTAGGACGACTCCAGGGAATCGACCGGGATGTTTACGATCAGCAGGATCTTCTGCAGCAGGTTGTCAAAGGCGATCACCTTGTCAAAAAGCATCAGGTCCACGTCCCGGAACCCGAACGGGTCCTCTGCCCTGAAACACAGGGAGGGCTCTGCGTACTGGATGTAGTCGTAGGAAAAATATCCGACGAGTCCCCCTGTAAAGGGCGGCAGCCCCTCGACGCGCGGCGCCCGGTTCTCCCGGATCACCTGCTTGATATACTTGCCGGGATGCTTTGTTTCCACCCGGACAGTCCCGCCCGCCCGGATCGTGAGCGTGTGTCCCGTGCAGGTCAGTTCCATCGAGGGATCATACCCCAAAAATGTATACCGGCCCCACTGCCGCGACTCCTCTGCACTCTCCAGCAGAAAGCAGTGGTCACTGATCGTCTGCAGCGCTCTCAGGGCCTCGATCGGCGTGCGGATATCAGACAGCAGCTCCCGCCACACCGGGACCATCCTGTAGTCTCCGGATGCGGCGAGCGCCTGCACCCCTTCCCTGGTGCATTCCTTCTCATTCATCTGCTCCCTCCTTATTACAGAATAAAATGGATGCGCATGGCTCCTGGTTTCGCAATGACCCATGCCGACAGGTTCGCGAACTTCGTTCGCTCACTGTCGCGGCATTCGCCGTATGCAGCCAGTCCGGCCTCCGGCCAGCTAAGAGCAAGCTCTCGCTGTCCGTCGGTCGGTCTGTCTGCGCATGGCTCATTGCTAACGCGCAAAAAATCCCTGGCAGGACGATAAAATATCATCCTGCCAGGGACGTAACGACCATTTCATGGTGCCCGCGGTGCCACCCTGCTTCGCGCATAAACTTCTCCTGCGTACCTGCTGTCAGAAAATGATGGCAGGCATCTGCAGATCCACTGCGCGCTCTTTGCGGAATTCCAACAAATTCCCGGCAACTGACGTATGCCCTCACGTCGTGTCATACTCAGCTTTTCCTGTACGGAGCCTGCAGTCAATGCAGCTGCAGTCGCAGTCGCGCGTCCGTCAGTCATAAAACGGTCAGCCTTTCAACACGCCCTCAGCGGCCCATTATTCGTGTCAGCATACCACCCGGCTCTCACCTTTCCGGACTCTCTGTAGGTGCCCCTCACGTTTTACTTCCGCTTCAACGGTTTCCAGTCACGTATGTAATTGTGCTATACATCTGCATCTGCTCGATGCTTTTTTTCATTAAAGCGCTTTATGCATGATTTGTCAAGCGCTATTTTGCGTTTTCCCGTTTTCCGTTTTGATAAAAGCCGGCTGACTCACGGCTTAAGTCACGAGAATGCGCCGGCCATCTTTCAAAACCCGCGGGCGAGTCCTGCGCGTATCCCGCGGCTGAAGTCACGGGTATTGCGCGATGAAGAATAAATCAGGAAGCCGGCAGGTCCTACAGGTTCTTCAGGGTCACCAGCTGGTATACATGGTATCCCACCTGGACCGGCGTGGGCAGCAGGAGATCGGCCGCCGTCTCCACAAAGATCTTCGTGCGCAGGCTGCGTTTGACTGCCGGGCTGAGCTTTCTGCGCCTGAGCTCCTCCCTGTCAATGCTGGTCCCGAGTTTTTCTGCGAAGAGCTTCACATTGTTGAAATGCAGGGCACGGAGTTTCCGCAGGATCTCCTCCAGGTCCCCTTCATAGTGGAGAGTGATGCCCCCGGAAAAGGGAAAGAACTGTATATCCGAGACACCCCGCAGATGGCGCAGGGCATACTCGAGCACGTCCCTTTCCGCAGAAGTAAACCTCCCGCTGCGAAGGCGCAGGCGCAGATAAGCAGATGTCTGGTGCTGTATGATAAAATCCATGTATTCTCCTCCCTGCAGCAGGTTTTTGCAGCAGCTGCCCCATCGGCGTATGCGGTCTTTTTCAGTCCGCCTGTCAGATGATATAGTACCAGGTATCCGTCTCCTCGGAATGCTTGAAGGTGTCATCCTCGAGATAGAACTCGATATCCTCATCCCCGTTCTGGATGATGAGCTCCTGAGTCTTGACACTGATCCGGGTGCCGGGCTTGACAGAGCTTGTGATGAAGACGTTGGATCCGATGACCGAGCCTTCTCCGATGGTCGTCTCGCCGCCGAGGATCGAGGCACCGGCATAGATGGTGACGTTGTCCTCGATGGTGGGATGGCGCTTGGCGCCCTTGAGGCGCTGCCCGCCGCGGGTCGAGAGTGCGCCGATCGTGACACCCTGGTAGACCTTGACGTGGCGGCCGATGATCGATGTCTCACCGACGACGATGCCCGTGCCGTGGTCCAGGAAGAAATACTCGCCGATCGTCGCGCCGGGATGGATATCGATACCCGTCCTGGAATGGGCCCACTCCGTCATCATGCGGGGGATCAGCGGCACGCCCAGAAGAAACAGCTCGTGCGCGAGCCGGTTGACGGTGCTCGCCAGAAGACCCGGATAGCACAGGACGATCTCGTCGATGCTGAAGGCCGCAGGGTCTCCCTCATAGGAGGCCTGCATATCTGTATTCACCAGGGCCCGGATCTTCGGGATCCTCTCCAGGAAATCGATCGCAAGCTCCTCGGCAGTCATGCGGAGCTCATAGTCCGTCTCGGCTGCATACTCTTCCTTGAACCGCAGGGCGATCGCGATCTGCTTCTGCAGGTTATAGATCACGTCCTCGATCACCACAGCGATCCTTCTGTCATAATTATAGCTGCGAAAGGTCCTGGATCTGTAGTATCCCGGAAACAGGATATTCAGGAGCTTCCTGACAATGTCTACGACCATGGCGCTGTCAGGCTGGTTGAAGACATTCATGTTGTCGATCTCACGGCCGTTCTGATAATCGCTCAGAATCCGGTGAGTCACGTTCTGGATACGGTTATTGATATCTTTTCTCATAGGTCTCCTGTCTCATTGAAAAATCGATTGCCGGGTTCATCAGGAATAATCGAAACAAATTTTCTCATAAAAACGGCGCGAATGCAACGAAAAACACCTCACGGCTTTTTCGCGAAACACCCGAATGCAACGGCGCTCTGCAGGTTTCCAATACAAAGGTGCAGGGCTGCGGGATTTTCTATGGTATGTATCGTGAAAAAAGGACCGCAAATTCTCTGTGGTATGTATCGTGAAAAAGGACCGCAGATTTTCTGTGGTATGTGTCGTGAAAAAGGACCGCAGATTTTCTGTGGTATGTGTTGAAAAACAGAGGTATACTGAAAAAGCCGCGCAATGTGCGCGGCTTTTAAAACATACTGCAGGAAGGAACTCTTTTCCCCAATATGAAAAATGAAAACACTTCGAAAAAGAAAAACACTTCCTCCCGGTCCCTGCTGATGCTGGCTGCATCCATGCTGATCTTCGGTACGATCGGGGTTTTCCGCAGGTCCATACCGCTCACGTCCGGGCTTTTGTCCTTCATCAGAGGGGCCGTCGGCTCGGTATTTCTGCTGGCCTTTGTCAAATTGCGGGGCAGAAAGGTCCGGCAGGGTCTGCCGGCCCGGACCGTGTGGCTGCTGCTCTTGTCGGGGGCTGCCATAGGCGTCAACTGGATCCTGCTCTTTGAAGCCTACAACTACACCACCGTCGCGACGGCAACGCTCTGTTATTACATGGAGCCCACGATCGTGGTCCTCCTGTCGCCCCTGTTTTTCCGCGAAAAGCTGACGGGAAAGAAGCTGGCCTGCGCCGCAGCTGCCCTCGCAGGCATGGTCCTGGTCTCAGGGGCTGCCGGAGAGGGCCTCCCGCACGGGGGGAGCCTGCGGGGGATCGCGCTCGGTCTGTCTGCCGCCCTTCTCTATGCGGCGGTCGTGATCATGAACAAGATGATCCGCGGCGTCGACCCCTATGAGAAGACCATCCTGCAGCTGGCCTCCGCTTCTGTCTGCCTGATCCCCTACCTGATCGCGACCGGCCAGTTCTCAAATGTAAAGCTCTCCGCCCTGTCCGCCGTCCTGGTTCTGATCCTCGGTCTGGTCCACACAGGCCTGGCCTATCTGCTCTATTTCGGCAGTACAGACGGGCTGCGGGCACAGACCATCGCCGTCATGAGCTACATCGACCCGGTCTCCGCCCTCCTCTTCTCCGCCCTCCTTCTGCGAGAACCGCTCAGTCCGGCGGGGCTTCTGGGTGCGGTCCTGATCCTGGGCGCCGCCTTTGTGAGCGAACGGTGACTGACAGGCGGAGTGACAAAAGGGACGGTGACAAAAGGGACGGTTCTTTTTGTCACCAAATAGCAGGGTGACAAAAAGAACCGTCCCCTTTGTCACCCCTTTGTCACCTTTTATCAGCCGTGTCAGCATGCTTACCTGAGAATAATGCTCTCCCGCTCCGCGCCAACGGACACATAGGTGATGGGACAGCCGATTGCTTTTTCCAGGAAAGTCACATAGTCCTGCGCAGCCGCAGGCAGGTCTTCCCAGCGCCTGACGCCGGAGATATCGCAGTGCCAGCCATCCAGATACCGGATCACGGGCTCTGCCTTCTCCAGTTCCGTGGGGAAGGGAAAGCTGTCCGTCTCCTGTCCGTTCACGATGTAGTGCGTGCATACAGGGATCTTGTCCATGTAGCTGAGTACATCCAGCTTTGTCAGGGCGATCTGCGTCGCCCCCTGCGCCTCGACGCCGTACCTGGTGGCGACCAGATCGATCGGGCCGACGCGGCGCGGCCGGCCTGTTTTTGCTCCGTATTCAGACCCCGCCTCCCGGAGCCGGTCCGCCTCGTCCCCGAACATCTCACACACAAAGGGTCCTTCGCCCACACAGGTGGAATAGGCTTTGACAACGCCGATCACCTCGTCGATCTTCGCCGACGGAAAGCCAGACCCGATCGGGGCATAGGCGGCCAGCGTGTTGGAGGAGGTTGTATAAGGGTAGATGCCGTAATCCAGATCGCGCAGGGCGCCCAGCTGGGCCTCGAACAGGATGCTCCTGCCCTTCTCCTGCGCCTCTTTCAGGCAGGCACCGGTATCTGTGATAAAGGGCCTGAGCGAATCGCAGTAGTTCCCGATCCAGGACTCCAGCATGTCCATGGTGTAGGGAGCCGCCCCGTACACTTCTGTCAGGATCAGGTTTTTCCACTCCAGAAGTTCACGCAGATGCTCTCTGAGCTCTTCCGGATAAAAAAGTTCTCCGGCCAGGACCGTTTTCTTCTGGTATTTATCAGAATAAAACGGCGCGATCCCCTGTTTTGTGGAGCCGTACTGTCTGTCCGCCAGACGTTTCTCCTCCAATTCATCCAGGTCTCTGTGCCAGGGGAGAAGGAGGGAGGCGCGATTGCTGATCCGCAGATTTTCCGGTGTGACCGCTACACCTTTGGAGCGGACGGTTTCGATCTCCTTCCAGAGGTTTTCCGGATCGAGCGCCACCCCGTTTCCCAGAATGTTGACGACGCCCTCTCTGAGTATCCCGGAGGGGAGCAGGTGCAGCGCAAACTTTCCCCGTTCGTTGACGACTGTGTGCCCCGCATTGCCTCCGCCCTGATAGCGCACGACAAGGTCGAAATGATCCGTCAGCAGGTCTACCATCCTGCCCTTTCCTTCGTCACCCCAGTTGATACCGACAATCACACTATTTTTCATTCCTGTACTCCATGTCATCCGTTTTTTATACCTTCTGTCCGTGTTCTCCATCTCGCAGGACCCGCAACCGGCGGGCAGGACCCGCGGGCGGGTCTTTTATGAAAAAGGCGCTTAAAAAATACGGACCTGTCCGTTTTTCAAGCGCCTTTGCTCTATCCCTTATTATACACATCGGAATAGGGGTGTCAATCATTTTGTATACAATGATACATTCATTCCGTATGCCGGCGCCGGCGTATCTGCCTCTGTTCACCAGATGGAAGCCGGTCGAGGACCTTCCTGATCCGGCTGTTACAGCGGCAGCCAGTCAAGGACCTTCCGGATCCGGCTGTTACAGCGGCAGCCGGTCGAGGACCTTCCGAATCCGGCTGTTACAGCGGCAGCCAGTCAAGGACCTTCCGGATCTGACTGTCCCAGAAGACCCAGTCATGTCCTGCATCCTCTTCGTCCCACACGACGTCGGCTCCCTGTTCCCGCAGGAAATCCCTGAAGTCTTCATTCACCTTCATCAGGTCATCCTGCCTTCCGCAGGCCATATAAAACCGGGGAATATCCTTTTTTTCCCGGAACATTTCACGGGCGGCGACCACCGGATTCAACGTTGACTTCGAAGCTTCCTTCAGATCATCAAAAAGCCCCGGATGCGCTTCCTCTGCCAGGTCATCAAATATGTGCAGGGCGGAAGACAATCCCGCAATATGGCTGAAGGTATCCGAAAACAGGATCCCGTTTCTCAGCGCACCATACCCTCCCATAGAGAGCCCTGCGATAAAGGTATCCTCCCGCTTCTCAGAGAGCGGAAACATTCTCCGCGTCATGGCAGGAAGCTCCTCCCCGATAAAGGTCTCATAATCATTCCAGGGCGTCCTGGACTTAAAATAAAAAGCATTGTCGCCCGAGGGCATGACCACGGCGAGATTCTTCTCCTCCGCCCAGTCCTGTATCCGGGTCTTGCTCACCCAGTCTGTGTAATTGCCCAGAAGACCGTGTAAGAGATAAAGCGTCTTATACCTGTGAGCATCGTCCATCAGATACCTGTTCGCATCCGCATCGAACCTGTCTGCAGGCAGGATCACCTGAAGCGGAACTGTGCGATACAAGGCTTTCGACGTGTAATTTACCTGGATCAGTGCCATATTGCCCTCCTTCTGTCAGACAGCCGTATTTTTCACCGCAGCCGTCTTTGAAAGTTCTCCCGATTGCTTATATCTTCACATCCGAATGCGAAAGAAGCTCCCGCAATCGGAATGGTTTTTATCCCAGCTTTTCAGAAAAATCCGCCAGTACCTCGGATATCTTGATCTGCTGAGGACATACCTGTTCACAGGAACGGCATTGCAGACAGGCGGACGGCTGCTTTTCAGGCGGCAGGGCGCTCAGTGCCATGGGCGCGATGAACCCGCCGCCGGTATAAGCGTGCTCGTTGTACAAAGACAGCAAATGCGGAATGTCCAGACTCATCGGGCAATGGCTGACACAGTAATGGCAGGCCGTGCAGGGCACCGTGCCGACAGAGAGCATCTTCTCCGCAATGTCCAGTAATGATTGCATCTCGGCTTCATTCAGCTTCCGGTCCTCTGCGAAGGTGGCAAGGTTTTTCTCCAGCTGCTCCTGGTCTGACATACCGGACAGGATCATGGTTACACCCGGGATCGTTTGCAGAAAACGGAAAGCCCAGGCGGCAATCTCTTCATCAGGACGCAGCGCTTTAAGCTCCGCTTCGTATTGCGGGGCCAGCCCGGCCAGCTTGCCTCCCCGCAGAGGCTCCATCACCCAGACGGGAATACCCATTTCATCCAGAAGATCGACCTTTTCCTTTCCATGCTGAAACGTCCAGTCCAGGTAGTTCAGCTGAAGCTGGCAGAATTCCATATCCTTGCCGTATGCATCCAGAAAACGCTTGAGAACAGGTATGCTCCCATGGCAGGAGAATCCCAGATGACGGATGCGGCCATTGCGCTTCTGTTCCATCAGATAGCTGTAAATGTGATACCGTTCATCGTCCAGGTAAGCGTCGATGTTCATTTCACACACATTGTGGAACAGGTAAAAATCAAAGTACTCAACTTTCAGCTTTTTCAGCTGCGTCTCGAAGATCTCCTCCACCTTGCCCCAGTTGGCCGGATCATAGCCGGGGAACTTGGTGGCCAGATAATAGCTTTCCCGCGGATAGCGTGCAAGGGCCTTGCCCATGACAAGCTCGGAATTCTCTCCGTGATATCCCCAGGCTGTATCATAATAGTTGATGCCATTGGTCATGGCCGTATCAACCATGCGCAGCGCTGCAGCCTCATCAATACGGCTGTCATCTCCATCGATCACCGGAAGACGCATGGCGCCAAACCCCAGTGCGGAAAGACGGATGTCCTGAAAACGGTTGTAAATCATTGATACTCCTCCTGTCATTTTTTATAGAAGATAAAAAAGTCCGTCACGATCGGTCTAATCCCGGGAGAATCCATCCAATGGATCCGGGTACAGAAAGAGCCCGGAAACGGTATATTTCCGGGCTTTTTTGATGATTTCCTGGTCTTGACTAAGCACCTGTCCAGAAAATACAGGCCCCCTGTATTCACTTTTCGAGAGCCTCATTGACGACAGCAGATAACTTTTCGGGCTTATTATACTTGACCTTTGCGTAAATGTCCATTGTAACCTTGCTGTTTTTATGCCCTGCAAGATGCCGGACCGAAACCGGCAAAGAAGTATCTGCCGAGCTTCTTGTCCTTGCGTCCTGCCATGGAGAAATCGGGCTGGGTGAAGTCCATGAAGGAGCAGGTGCGGTCAACGACAGTCTTCAGCCGGGCGGTCATCCCGTAGTAATACAGAGGCGTGGCGAAGACAATCATATCAGATTCTTCATACCGACCTCCTAATTACCCTTGATTCCATTAGCCTCAAGCCAGGCTGTCACGTCGCCGCGATACACATGCCTTGTTCCGGACGAAGGCCCGGTCGGATCATCGGCAGCATTAACGTCGTAATCTCCGTATTAATCCCAGCACCATTCATTCACATTGCCGTGCATGTCATAAAGGCCCCACGCATTCGGCTCAAAGCTTCCCACAGCTATGGTCGTCTGCCGGTATTCACTGGGCTTAGCCTCCAGGACTGAATTATTGAAATAGTTCTCTTCAATCTCATAGGGATAGTGACCATAGAAATTTGCCTCTGCCTGTTCCTGCTTATCAATGGAGATGGTCACAGAGCCTGCAGATAAGAAAAAGCCCGGTCACCGTCGTTAAACAGTCACCGGGCTATGTAAAGTAGGCTTATTCTTCTGAGAAGACAAAGACGCCCGGCAGGAAGAACTTTCTGCTGAGCGTCTTTAGCACATATAAAACCGAATTAAAGAGACCGCAGCAGCTATGCTGCAAGGACCCTCAGGAGGCAAGTGCGTCAGCGCTTGCAGAACTGAGGTTATCTCTTGGAGAACTGAGGAGCACGGCGTGCGCCTTTGAGACCGTATTTCTTCCTCTCCTTCATACGAGGGTCACGGGTCAGATAGCCGGCCTTCTTGAGGACAGGGCGCAGATCAGGGTCTGCTTCGATCAGGGCGCGGGAGATGCCGTGGCGGATCGCGCCGGCCTGGCCGGTGGTGCCGCCGCCCTTGACGGTGATCTTGTAATCATACTGTCCGGTAGTACCGGTCAGAACGATGGGCTGGTTGACGATGACCTTCAGGGTCTCAAGCCCGAAATAGTCGTCAATGCTTCTGCCGTTGATCGTCATATTGCCGGTGCCGGGGGTTGCAAAAACGCGGGCAACAGAGGATTTCCTTCTGCCGGTTCCGTAATAGGTTGCTTCTTTAGCCATTGTAAAACTCTCCTTTCAAACTCCGACTGGATGATTCTCAGAACTTCAGCTCTTCGGGCTTCTGTGCCGCGTGCTTGTGCTCGGGACCTGCGTAGACGTGGAGCTTCCTGTACATGTCATCGCCGAGTCTTCCCTTGGGGAGCATGCCGCGGACGGCGTGCTCGACGACTCTGACGGGCTTGGTGCGGAGCATCTCACGAAGGGTCGTGTACTTCGCGCTGCCGACGTACTCGGAGTGACGGAAATAGATCTTCTGATCCAGTTTCTTGCCGGTGACTTTGATCTTCTCCGCATTTACAATGATCACATAATCGCCTGTGTCGATAAAAGGCGTAAAGATGGGCTTATTCTTGCCGCGCAGGACGTTGGCGACTGCGCTTGCGAGACGGCCGAGGGTCATGTCGGTCGCGTCCACTACATACCATTTCTTCTCAATGTCGGCTGCGCCGGGCACATAGGTTTTCATAATGTATGGTTCCTCCATTGGTGCGTGCCGCATTTCATGATAAAAATGCGGTTCCTGTATGATTTTTTCATAGAAGATTCGTGCGAGTCGCAGTGGCACAGCGCATTCTCCAAAACCGGGGAGTTTGGGATGTATAAATGCGCTAGCAGACGCCGTGGTAAGAGCAGTCTGCTGCCGTCGCACCAGAATATTTTATCCCACCGGAAAATCGGTGTCAACTTCAGGTTGTTCTTTTTCGTGTACAGTAACCGGGCCATTTTTGCATTTTTGGCTTAATCAAAAACCATTTCCATCCCTGGTTCCACGATTTCATACCGGACAAGTGTCAGGCCGCAGGCCGGTGCTGTGGGGCCCGCTGCCCGGCGGTCCAGGGCAGACAGGATCTCCGGCACTTCCTCCGGTGCTTTCGCCCCCCTGCCCACTTCCATGAGGGTGCCGGCGATGATCCGCACCATATTGTAGAGAAAGCCTCTTCCCCGCACACGGATGACGATCTCGCGGGGCACGCGACAGGCCGGATCGGTCGTTTCCTCTTTCTGCAGACCTCTGTCTGCCGTGCCGGAAAAGACTTCCTCCACGTCGATCGAGAGGATCTCCCGCACCGTGGTCTTCGCGCTGGTATAGGTGCTGCAGAAGCTCCTGAAATCATGTTCCCCGACAAGATACTGCGCAGCCTCGCGCATTTTACCGGCATCGAATCGATACCTGGAAAAATACGTGTAGAGGCGGCGCATGGGATCGGGCATGGGCGCGTTATAGATGCGGTACTCGTAGGTCTTGACGGTACTGCAAAAGCGCGGGTGAAAACCCGCAGGCATCTCCATGGATGCGGTGACCCGGATCCGGTCCGGCAGGCGGACATTGAGCGCATGGGCAAATTTCTCCGGGGGGATCCGGCTCTGTGTGTCAAACACAGCCAGGTTGCAGCGGGCATGTACACCGGCATCCGTGCGGCTCGCACCGGAGACCTGCACCGGCTCCGCAGTGAGGTCGGTCAGGGCCCGGTTCAGCTCCCCCTCGATCGTAGGCGCCCCGCTTTTCTGTGCCTGAAATCCGGAATACCCCGTGCCGTCATAGGCGACGACGAGCATGATACGTTTCGTCAATTCTGCGATCTCCTTTTCTGCAAAAAAGGAATCTTTAAAAAAAGGAATCTTTAAAAGGAATCTTTAAAAGGAATCTTAAAAAAAGAATCTTTAAAAAGAATCTTTAAAAAGGAATCGGGGCAAGCCGCAGCACCACACAGACAGCAAAAAATGCGACAAGGACAAAATAGGCCGCCTGGTCCCTGCCCTGATAGACAAGGGGTTTCATCTTGGTGCGTCCGGCGCCGCCGCGGTAGCAGCGGGCTTCCATCGCCATGGCCAGGTCATTGGCCCGCCGGAAGGCGGAGATAAAGAGAGGGACGAGGAGGGGAACGAGGCTCTTCATTTTCTTGATAAGGTTTTTGCTCTCAAAATCCGCTCCCCGTGCGATCTGGGCCTTCATGATCTTGTCGGTCTCCTCCATAAGGATCGGAATAAAGCGCAGGGCAATGGACATCATCATGGCGATCTCATGCACAGGGACCCGAAACCGCTTCATAGGACCCAGAAGAGACTCGATGGCGTCCGTCAGCTGATTCGGCGTCGTGGTGAGCGTCATGAGAGAGGAGCCGATCACCAGCAGAGACAGGCGGATCGCCATCTTGACGGCAAAGGAAAGCCCCTGCTTCGTGATCTTCAGAAAGCCGGCCCGGAAGATCACCTCACCGGGGGTCAGGAAGAGGTTGAAGGACATCGTGATCAGAAGGAGGATCAGGATCGCCCGCATACCCCGCACGATGAACCCGACCGGTACATTGGACAGGCGGATCATGCAGACCAGAAAGATCCCCGCCAGGATATATCCCGTGAAAGAATCCACTACGAAGAGGGAAATGATATAAACAAGCGTGCCGACCAGCTTGACGCGGGGGTCAAGGCGGTGCAGCAGCGAATCCGTCTGGTAATATTGTCCGAGTGTGATGTCTTTGAACATGTGGGGATTCTCCCTTCTCCCTGCAGTACTGACAAAAGGGACGGTTCTTTTTGTCACCTTTTGCACTCGTCCCCGCAAGAGGTTTTGCTGCAGATACTTGACATTTTCAGTTCCGGTCAGACAGAAGTGTCTCGCCTTTTGTCATTCCCTGGCTCTTCCTTTATGCCCGGAAAGCGCCCGCAGGACTTCTTCGGCAGCCTCTTCCACCGTGAGGGCATCCGTTTTCACATCGATCCCGACCTCACGGACAGCCCGCATGATATAGGTGATCTGCGGCGCAGAGAGGCCCAGTTCCTCCAGTTCCCTGTGGTGGTAGAATACATGCCTGGGGATATCGTCGAATACCTTTTTCCCGTGTCCCATCACCACGATGCGCTCGACATAACGGGCGACATCATCCATGCTGTGCGTGACCAGGATGATGGTCATATTGAGCTTCTGTTTCATCCCGGAGATGAGGTTCAGGATCTCGTCGCGGCCCCGGGGATCGAGTCCCGCCGTGGGTTCATCCAGAATGAGCACGCGGGGATGCATGGCGAGGACGCCTGCGATCGCGGCGCGGCGCTTCTGGCCGCCGGACAGGTCAAAGGGGGAAGTCTTGTAGTACTCCTCCGGCATACCTACGCTCTCCAAAGCTTCCATGGCGCGCTCTCTGCAGGTCTTCTCGTCCAGCCCCAGGTTCCGCGGCCCGTACATGACGTCGGAGAGCACATCCACCTCAAAGAGCTGGTGCTCCGGATACTGGAAGACCAGCCCGACCTTGGACCGGAGGGCTCTCTTGTCAAACCCCTCCCCGTTGATATCCTCTCCGTTATAGAGGACGCGCCCCTCTGTGGGTTTGAGAAGCCCGTTCAGAAGCTGTACCAGGGTCGATTTTCCGGAACCGGTGTGCCCGATCAGGCCGATAAACTGATTGTCCGGGATCACCAGGCTCACGTCCTGCAGGGCCGCCGTCTGCATGGCGGTTCCTTTTTCATATAGATAGGTCACATTTTCCAGTTTGATTTCCATCGGCATATCCTCAATCTGTCCGGTGTTACATTTTCACGTCCTGTCGAGGGCGGAAGCAAAGCTTCGCATTGCTGTAACGTTGCGCCGAAGCAGTAACTGCCCAATCACTGCCTGCACCTGCGCAGCGCCTCCGCAAGTTCCTCTTTTGTCAGGATCCCCTCGGGAATGGCAAGCCCGCTCTGCCGGAGCCTGTGGGCCAGGAGCGTCACCTGGGGGACATCCAGATGCAGCGCCTGCATCTCCTCCACCCTGGAAAAGACCTCCCGGGGTGAGCCCTGCATGGTGACCTTCCCTTTGTCCATGACAAAAATGTGGTCCGCCTGGATGGCCTCCTCCATGTAATGCGTGATGAGGATCACCGTGATGCCTTCATTCCGGTTCAGATCCAGTGCCGCCCGGATGACATCCGCCCGGCCGGAGGGGTCGAGCATGGCAGTCGGTTCATCCATCACGATGCAGCGGGGGTGCATGGCGATCACGCCTGCGATACAGACCCTCTGCTTCTGTCCGCCGGAGAGGCGGTTGGGGGACTTTTTGCGGTAGTCGTACATGCTCACCGCTTTCAGACTCTCCTCCACGCGTTTCCAGATCTCCTCCGTAGGGACACCCATATTCTCGGGGCCGAAACCGACATCCTCCTCGACGACCTGTCCGATGATCTGGTTGTCGGGATTCTGGAAGACCATGCCCGCTGTCTGGCGGACATCCCAGAGAAGGTCGCGGTCCCTGGTATCCAGGCCGTTCACCCAGACCGCCCCTTCCGTAGGGAAAAGGAGGGCATTCAGGTGCTTGGCCAATGTGGACTTCCCAGAGCCGTTATGGCCCAGGATCGCAATGAACTGCCCCGGCTTTACGTCCAGCGAGACATCGTCGATCGCGCGGACGGTCCCGGAGGGGTTCCCCTCTTCATCCCGTTGGATATAGTCATGGACCAGTTTACTGATTTTGATCATGCCTGTCCCTCACTGCTGTATACAAAAAGCCTCCGGGAAATCTCCTGGAGGCTTTTGACTATACCTGAAATTCTGTTCTGATCAGACAAACTCAAGGACGACTTCCATCGCACCATCGCCGCGGCGCTGGCCGATCTTGATGATCCTGGTGTAGCCGCCGTTACGGCCTGCATACTTGGGGCCGTACTCGGTGAACATCTTGTTCACGAGGTCGACCTTCTTTGTATTCTTCTTGCGGCCCTTGGCTTCCTGCGGAACCTCTACAACGGGGTACAGGTAGCGGAGGATCTGCCTTCTGGCGTGCAGACGGCTGGGAGCATCCTTGGTGACCTGCTTCTCGATCTCGTCATAGACGGTGACTTTCTTTCCGTCGACGATCTCTTTGACGCGCTTGCCGTCCTTGTCCTTGCGGGCAACCTTTGCCTTGACGGTAACGGTCTCAAAATTGTCGCGCTCCTTGACAGCCATGGTGATCATGGGCTCTACGATCTTACGGATCTCCTTCGCGCGGGCCTCCGTGGTTGTGATCCTGCCGTGATAGATCAGGGCTGTGACCTGGTTGCGGAGCAGGGCCTTTCTGAGCTTGGTCTTCTTACCTAATTTTCTGTACATTGCCATAGTAATCGTTCTCCTTTTCGTTATGATGATGCCGGCCGCAGCGCACATCGGACTTATCTGCTGCCGGTTCCGGCAGAAAACCGGGGAAAGCGCACAGAGCTACCCCTTCCCGCCGGTCATCTCCCGCTGCGCACCCCATGGATTTACCACAGCAGGACAGTTGGTTCACAGGAGCCTGTTCTTATGAAGGCTCCTCACTGGAATTGAGTTTGAGTCCCAGCTCCTTGAGTTTCTCAAGGACCTCTTCGAGAGACTTGCGGCCAAGGTTCCTGACCTTCATCATCTCCTCGGGAGTCTTGTTGCAGAGCTCCTCCACCGTATTGATCCCGGCCCTCTTGAGGCAGTTGTAGGAACGTACGGAGAGCTCGAGCTCATCGATACTCATCTCCAGGGCTTTCTCCTTCGGATTTTCCTTCTCCTCGGAGATGACCTTGGCAGTCCTCGCCTTTTCGGACAGATTGATAAAGACGCTCAGATGCTCACTTAAGACCTTCGCCGCGAGGCTGACCGCCTCATCGGGCGCGATCGTCCCGTCCGTGGTGACGTCCAGGGTGAGTTTGTCGAAATCCGTCTGCTGTCCGACACGTGTATTCTCCACCGTCACATTGACCCTGTCGACAGGCGTATAGATCGAATCGATCGGGATCACGCCGATCTTTGTATCGGGGGTCTTGTTGCGGTCGGAACTGACATAGCCTCTTCCCTTTGTGATCGTAAGCTCCATGAACAGGCGTGTCTCCTTGCCGCTGAGAGTCGCGATCACAAGATCAGGATTCATAATCTCGATATCCGAATCGATCTGGATATCAGAAGCGCGCACAATGCCCTCGCCCTCGTAGTCGATGAAAGCCGTCTTGGCCTCATTGGACTCACTCTCGTTCTTGATCGCGAGGCTCTTGATATTCATGATGATCTCGGTGACATCTTCCTTCACACCGGGAATCGTACTGAACTCGTGCTGTACGCCATCGATTTTAACCTGACTCACCGCAGCGCCGGGAAGCGAAGAGAGCATGATCCGGCGGAGGGAATTTCCCAACGTGATCCCGTAGCCCCTTTCCAGCGGCTCGATCACGAATCTGCCGTATTTCTTATCATCGGAGATCTCAACGACTTCGATGCTCGGTCTTTCAAAATCAAACACTCGTAAATCCTCCTTTGCGCCCTGCGCACGGTCAAATTACTTGGAGTACAACTCGACGATGAGCATTTCGTTCACGGGAACATCGATCTGATCCCTCTTCGGAAGCTGGCTGACAGTGCCCTTGAGGGCTTCCTTGTCAACATCCACCCACTCGGGGGTGAGCCTGCCGGCAGTCACTTCCATGATATCCTTGAAGCGCTGGATATTTCTGGACTTCTCACGGATCTCGATGACGTCGCCTGCCTTCACGAGGTAGGAGGGAACATTCACGGACCTGCCGTTGACAGTGACATGCTTGTGGCCGACGACCTGACGGGCCTCGCGGCGTGTGCGGGCAAAGCCCATGCGGAAGACTACGTTGTCAAGACGGCTCTCGAGCATGGTCATGAGGTTCTCACCGGTCATGCCCTTCATCCTGTCGGCCTTGTCATAGTAGTTGCGGAAAGGCTTCTCAAGGACGCCATAGATGAATTTTGCCTTCTGCTTCTCGCGCAGCTGCATGCCATACTCACTGAGCTTGCGGCTTCTGCGGATCAGCTGCCTTTTGGACTTTTTGTCATATCCAAGGAAGACGGGGTCAAGATCGAGAGATCTGCATCTCTTCAGTACCGGAGTTCTGTTTACTGCCATTTCTTTCAAATTCCTTTCTTTTGCTGCTTTTCGCACGGCTCCATTTGAAGACCGGAGACGAAAAATGCAGGCACTGACTGCCGCCAGTGCCGGCCGTCGGTCCGCCGCGCAAAAAGCATGTTGTTTACAGCGCAGCAGCCTCTTTATGCAAAGGCGGCCTGCTGCGCCTTCATCCAAACCTTGTAACAGGGCACCAGGTGTTTTCCGGTGCCGTATGAAATAACGGACGACTGGCGGATCCGCGCAGTATGCCGTTTTTCAATCAGTCATTTCTGTCCGTCATCGCAGGACCCGTTCGAGGGTCCATCGCAAAAAAGAACAGACGCAGAATGCGTCAGACTCTCCTGCGCTTGGGAGGGCGGCATCCGTTGTGGGGGACCGGGGTGACGTCAGTGATGCTGATGACCTCGAGGCCGTTGGAATTCAGCGCGCGGATCGCAGCTTCCCTGCCTGATCCGGGTCCCTTTACGAAAACGTCGACAGCCTTCAGCCCGTGGATCAGGGCCGCCTTGGTCGCCGTCTCAGCAGCCATCTGTGCTGCATAGGGAGTAGATTTCCTTGAACCTTTAAATCCCAGACCGCCTGCACTTGCCCAGCTCAGAGCGTTGCCCTGGGTATCCGTCAGGGTAACGATCGTGTTGTTAAAGGAAGACTGGATGTGCGCCTGTCCGCGTTCAACGTTTTTCTTGACACGTCTTGTCTGCTTCCTTCTGGAAGCATTTGTCTGCTTTGCCATAAAACTAACCTACTTTCTTTCCCGATAATGATATAGGATCTCTCCGGCCGCAGAACAGCCGGAGGTCAGTGTTTATTATTTCTTCTTGTTCGCGATGGTCTTCTTCGGGCCCTTTCTGGTCCTTGCATTGGTCTTGGTCTTCTGACCGCGGACAGGGAGGCCTCTTCTGTGGCGGATGCCCCTGTAGCAGCCGATCTCGGTGAGACGCTTGATGTTCATGGCGACTTCACGGCGGAGGTCACCTTCGACCATGTAATCCTCAGCGATCACTTCGCTGAGCTTCTTGACTTCCTCGTCAGTCAGGTCGCGGCACCTGGTATCAGGATTGACGCCTGCCTTCTCGACGATCTTGGTTGCGGAGGTGCGGCCGATGCCATAAATGCTGGTGAGGCCGATCTCTACGCGCTTGTCTCTGGGTAAATCAACACCTGCGATACGAGCCATTCTGAACTCTCCTTCTATTTCTGTACATACTGATTGACTGGGGCAGGGTCAGAACGCATGTCCGTTTCATGCCTGCCTGCCCAACCGGAGCGCCGGAACGGGAGACTCTCACTGTCCGCATCTGTCTGCGCCGTGTCCTGTCTCTTTTTCATAGTCCGGTTCGGACGGATCCGGTCTTTCCACTGCGATCTTCGGGAGACCCGCCCGTGTGGACGAAGTTTCCCATCGGCATGGTATCAAAGAGTAGTAATACGCTCCCCGGTGTAAAAAAATGGGTTAACGGGGGCGATTCTATCTATTGATAAGTCTCTGCAGGCCGTCAGCGGCTGCAGGACTGTAGAGCAAAAACGGCTCGCTCAACCCTGCCTCTGTTTGTGTTTCGGATTCTCGCAGATGATCCTGATAATGCCTTTGCGCTTGATGACTTTGCACTTGTCGCACATAGGCTTCACGGAAGCTCTAACTTTCATCTCCTACTCCTTTCATTGAGGGTCCTGCAAACGAATACGTTTTGCAGGAGCCGGTCACCGCGTCTGTCCGATCTGTCCCGCCCTTTGAAATGCGTATAAACGGTTTAAGACAGGACAATTGAGTAGGGGTTGCCCCCTACTCATTTACAGACCAAAATATACTATCACATGCACTACGTGAATGCAAGAATTTTTTTGTACAAATTCCCATTCCAAAACACATTGAAAAAGCGATTTTGAACGGGATCTTCACACCTTACTTGTCCCTCCAGATGATTCTTCCCTTGGTGAGGTCGTAGGTGGACATCTCCAGAGTGACCTTGTCGCCGGGAAGGATCCGGATGAAGTTCTGGCGTAGCTTGCCGCTGATATGCGCGAGGATAATGGCTCCGTTCTCAAGCTTCACCTTGAACATGGTGTTGGGAAGTTTTTCTGTGACGATTCCTTCGAGCTCAATGACATCTGCTTTTGACATAGACTTTCCTTTCGTTCAGATCCGGTGCAGCGGTCAAGCGAGGATCGCGCTGATCGCGTCGAATACTTCCTGCATTTCCTTCGTCCCGTCCACAGTCCGAAGGACTCCCTTCTCCTTATAGAAGTCGATCAGCGGCTGGGTCTGGTCGTGATAGACGGAGAGGCGGTTCTGGACTGTCTCCGGCTTGTCGTCGTCGCGCTGGACCAGGGCAGTGCCGCAGTTGTCGCAGATCCCCTCCTTCTTCGGAGGGATGAATGTGATGTGGTAGGAGGCTCCGCACTTGGGGCAGGACCGCCTGCCGCTCATGCGCGCGACGATATTCTCATCCGGCACATCCACGTTGATCGCGTAGTCGATCTGCTCCCCTGTCTTTGCGAGTGTGTCCGTCAGGACCTGGGCCTGCGGGATCGTGCGGGGGAAACCGTCGAGGATATAGCCCTTCGCACAGTCGTCCTTTTTCACTCTGTCGAGAAGGATCTCGACCGTCAGCTCATCCGGAACCAGCTGGCCGGCATCCATAAAGGATTTCGCCTTTTTGCCGAGTTCCGTTCCGTTCTTGATGTTTTCACGGAAGATGTCTCCCGTGGAGATGTGGGGAAGCCCGAACTTCGCGGCCATCATCTGCGCCTGTGTACCTTTGCCCGCGCCGGGCGCTCCAAGCATAACGATCTTCATGGTATACCTCCAAATCTGTTTCCGGATCTGTTCCGGTGATGAATCACGCCTGTTCCTGCATGAATGCAGGCGGTTCATCATTAATGCACAACAATCCGAAGGCGGAACCTGCCGCCTTCGGAATGTATGGAAAAATGTCGCTTCAGGCTGCCGCTCCTGCGGGCGGCATGGCGGATAAGGATGAAAACTGCATCAATCGTTCAGGAATCCTCTGTAGTTCCGCACCAGCATCATGGACTCGACCTGTTTGATGGTCTCGAGCACGACGCTCACGACGATGATCAGGCTGGTTCCGCCAAAGGAAATCGAGGCATTGAAGAGTCCCCGGAAAATAAAGGGAAGGATGCCTACGATCGTCAGGCCGACCGCGCCGATGAAAATGATGTAGTTCAGGATCCTGGTCAGGTAATCGCTCGTGGGCCGACCCGGACGGATGCCGGGGATGAAGCCGCCCCGCTTCTTGAGATTGTCCGCGATCTCGATCGGATTGAAGGTGATCGAGGTGTAGAAATACGCGAAGAAGATCAGAAGCAGAATGTAGAGCAGAAGACCCACCGAATACTTGATATAGGCAGGATTGCACCAGTAGGAGGAGCTCAGATAGCGGAGGACCTCCGACCAGATCCCGGTTCCCTTGTAGCCCGCCAGCGTGGAAATGATACCGGGGAACTCCATCAGGGAAGAGGCGAAGATGATGGGCATGACGCCCGCTGTGTTCACCTTGAGGGGGATCACGGAATTCTGCCCCGCGGTAAAGCGCCTGCCGCCCACCTTCTGTGCGTAGGAGACGGGGATCTTGCGCTCCGCATCGTTGAGCAGGATGACCATAATGATCATCACGAGGATCACCGCGATGATGATCACGGCTGCCAGTGCGCCGAAGGCGACGTTTTTGCCGATCACGAACTGGGTGAACAGGGCTGCGATATCCTGGGGCATCCTGGAAACGATGTTGATACACAGGACGATCGAGATACCGTTGCCGATCCCCTTGACGGTGATCTGCTCTCCGATCCACATCAGGAAGGCACTGCCTGCCGTCAGGGTCGCGATGACCATGATCACATTCAATGCATTGAATTCCTCCAGGAGGCCCTGGCGGCCGAAGCCGATGGCCATTGCGGAGGACTCCAGAAGTGCGAGCGCGACTGTCACATAACGGGTGATCGCCGTCATCATCTTCCTGCCGTCCTCGCCCTCCCGCTGCAGCTCTTCAAGCTTGGGGATCGCGATGGTCAGAAGCTGGATAATGATCGAGGATGTGATATAGGGTGTGATGTTCAGGGCCAGAATGGACATGTTCAGGAAAGAACCACCCGTGAAGGCGTCCACAAAGCTGAAAGCATCACCGGTGTGCTGGGCAAACCAGTCCGCAAAGTAATTCCTGTCCACACCCGGTACCGGCAGCTGGCATCCGAAGCGGATGACCACCATCATGAGGAAAGTGAACAGGAGCTTCATCCTGATCTCTTTTACTTTGAAAACATTTTGAATCGAATCAAACATATTTATAATGGCCTTTCCGAATGCAAATTAGGTGAAAATAGGGCAAGCCATACCCGCACCTGCCGGCCCGGATATGGCATTGCAATCACTTTCAATCAGCGGCCAACTGTTTCGGCGGTGCCGCCGGCTGCTTCGATCTTTTCCTTCGCCGCGGCACTGAAAGCAGTCACTTTAACGGTGAGCTTCTTTGACAGGTCGGCATTACCGATGATCTTGACGCCATCGCCGATCTTGCTGACGACTCTGGTCTCCAGAAGCATCTGCTCATCGATCACAGCGCCGTCCTCAAATCTCTCGAGGGCCTTGATGTCAACGGCGACGATATCCTTTTCATTGTAGTTGTGGAAGCCTCTCTTGGGGAGTCTTCTGTACAGGGGCATCTGGCCGCCTTCGAAACCGGGCCTGGGAGCTCCGCTCCTTGCCTTCTGGCCCTTGTGGCCGTACCCTGCGGTCTTGCCGTTGCCGGATGCATGGCCGCGGCCTTTGCGATAACTCGCATGTTTAGAGCCTTCAGCGGGCTTAAGATTATGTAAATCCATATTTACCTCACAATCTGCAGCATTTCTGCGGTACTTCCGCATCTGCCTGTAATCCTTAAGGTGACAAAAGGAACCGTCCCCTTTGTCACAGCTCTTCGACTTTGACCATGTGATTGATCAGTCTGATCTGTCCCCTGGTCGCCGCATTGTCGGGAAGGATAACAGAGCTGTTGAGCTTCTTGAATCCCATGGACTTGACGATCGCGCGGTTCTTGGGAACAGCACCGATGGTAGACTTGATCAGGGTGATCTTCAGCTTTTTCGGCTCAGCTGCTGTTTCTTTCACATCTGTAGGCATTTGTTCAGTCTCCTTTCAGATATTTGAGTCTCGCCGTTCCGATCAGCCTTTCAGCTCGGCGACGGTCTTACCGCGCCTTGCAGCGACTTCTTCGGGAACCTTCAGCTGGCTGAGACCGTTGATGGTTGCCAGAACGACATTCTGCTTGTTGTTGGAACCAAGAGACTTGGTACGGATATTCTTGATGCCTGCAAGCTCGCAGACTGTACGGGCAGGGCCGCCCGCGATGATACCGGTACCATCGGGGGACTTCTTCAGAAGAACAGAGGCGCTGCCGTATTTGCCGATATAATCGTGGGAAATGCTGGCGACTTCGTCGAGCGCGACGCTGACCAGGTTCTTGGAGGCATCCTCGCGGCCCTTGCGGATCGCTTCCGGAATTTCTGTTGCCTTGCCCAGACCGCAGCCGACGTGGCCGTTTCCGTCGCCGACGACGACGAGTGCCGTGAAGCGCATGTTGCGGCCGCCCTTGACGACCTTGGTGACACGCTTGATGGCTACGACCTTATCAGTCAGCTCCATCTGACTTGTATCAATCATAGAACGTTTCATCACTCAATCTCCTCCTTAGAATTCCAGGCCAGCCTTGCGGGCTGCGTCCGCGAGTGCGGCAACCTTGCCCATGTAGATGTAGCCGCCGCGGTCGAAGACCACTTCTTTGATTCCCTTCTCGGCCGCTCTCTGTGCGATCACCTCTCCGACCTTCTCTGCAGCAGCGATGTCATCGGTGTGCTCGACAGCGTCCTGGATTTCCTTCTCGATCGTGCCTGCGGACACCAGGGTGTTCTGGGCATCGTCGTCAATGATCTGTGCATAGATGTGCTTGTTGCTTCTGTACACGGCAAGGCGGGGGCACTGTGCGGTGCCGCTGATCCTGTTGCGGATCCTGGAGTGCTTCTTCTCGCGGATCGCCTTCCTGTTTGCTTTCTTTACCATTTGTATTCCTCCAAGTATATGCTCCCGGATGCCTCCTGCGGGGCTCCCCCGCCGTCTATGCCTTCCGGCAGCCTCATAGAATCATGGCTTTTGCGTGAATGGTTCACGTAGTAAGTTTCATTACGTAAAATCCCGGTCCTGAACGGGTACTCCGGTTCAAGTCCCGTAGTATTGATGCTGCGCATCAATACGCTTTATTTATTTCTTGCCGGTCTTACCAACCTTGCGGCGGATGGTCTCGTCCGCGTACTTGATGCCCTTGCCCTTGTAAGGCTCAGGTCTGCGCTTATTCCTGATGTCCGCGGCGAACTGGCCGACAGCTTCTTTATCAATCCCCTTGACGATGATCACATTGCCCTGGACCTCGGTGGTGATGCCTTCGGGGTCTGTCATCTCAACGGGATGGGAATATCCTAAGTTAAGCGTGAGCGTCTTACCTGCCTTCGCTGCCCTGTAACCAACGCCGTTGACTTCCAGCTTCTTCTCGAAACCGGCAGACACACCGACCACCATGTTGTTGAGCAGGCTTCTGGTCAGTCCATGAAGGGATTTCTCCCTCTTCAGATCATTGGGTCTCTCGATGGTGATGACGCCGTCATTCTGCGCGATCTTCATCTCACCCGGAAGAGTCCTCTCCAGTGTTCCCTTGGGACCCTTAACAGTCACTTTATTATTTTCTGCTACCTCGACAGTGACGCCTGCGGGAATAGCGATTGGCATTTTACCGATTCGTGACATGCCCGTACCTCCTGTTTATATATTGATCTGCCGGCCGATGCCGGCAGCATTCTCAAAAAATGAATTACCAGATAAATGCAAGGACTTCGCCGCCGACTTCCAGCTCCCTGGCCTTTTTGTCGGTGATCACGCCCTGGTTGGTGGAAAGGATGGCAGTGCCGAGTCCGTCGAGTACCTTCGGGACTTCGTCCTTCTTTGCGTAGACGCGCAGGCCGGGCTTGGAGATTCTCTTGAGGCCGGTGATGATCTTGTCATTCTTGTCTGCGCCGTACTTCAGGGTGATGCGGATATCCTGGAAATTGCCGTTGTCGACCATCTCGTACTTCCGGATATAGCCTTCGTCAAGCAGGATGTTCGCGATCGCGATCTTCATCTTGGAAGAGGGGATATCGACTGTATCGTGTTTTGCAGTATTTGCATTACGGATTCTTGTAAGCATATCTGCAATAGGATCGCTCATTGTCATTGATTTTGCCTCCTGATTGTGGTTTTACCAATTAATTCTATTACCAGCTGGCTTTCTTCACGCCCGGGATCTGGCCCTTGTACGCCAGCTCACGGAAGCAGATTCTGCAGATACCATACTTTTTCAGAACAGAGTGCGGACGGCCGCAAATCCTGCAGCGGGTATATGCCCTGGTGGAGAACTTGGGTTTCGCCTGCTGTTTCATCTTCATCGATGTTTTAGCCATTTTCTTTTATCTCCTCTTTCGCTCACTGCTGCTCCCTGGCAAAAGGCATATTGAAGAGGCGCAGGAGCTCCCTGGCTTCCTCGTCCGTATTTGCCGTGGTCGTAAAGATAATGTCCATGCCCCTGACCTTGTCGATCTTGTCGTACTCGATCTCGGGGAAGATCAGCTGTTCCTTGATGCCCAGGGCGTAGTTGCCTCTGCCGTCAAAGGAGTTGGGGTTCACGCCGCGGAAGTCACGGACGCGGGGCAGTGCCAGGTTGACAAGCCTGTCCAGGAACTCGTACATGCGGTCGCCGCGAAGGGTTACCTTGCAGCCGATGGGCATGCCTTCTCTGATCTTGAAGTTTGCGATGGACTTCTTGGCCTTTGTGATAACGGGCTTCTGTCCGGTGATGATCGCCATATCTCTGGCAGCCGCGTCGAGGATCTTCTCGTTTTCTCTGGCTTCACCGATGCCCATGTTGACGACGATCTTATCCAGCTTCGGAACCTGCATGATGTTCTTATAGCCGAATTTCTTCATCATCTGTTCGCGGATTTCATCCATATACAGATCTTTGAGTCTACTCAACTTTCTATACCTCCTGATGTGGTGGGGTGTTATTCGATCACCTTGCCGGTCTTCTTCGCGATCCGGACCTTGCTCCTGCCCTCACCGCTGAAACCGACGCGCGTAACCTGGCCGTCGACGACCAGCATGACGTTGGAGATATCCATGGCTGCTTCCTGCTGCACGATTCCGCCGTTCTGATTGGTCATGGAAGGCTTTGTATGCTTTGTAACGATATTTGCACCTTCAACGGTGACTCTGCCTTTTTTGCGGTCGATGGCGGTAACCTTTCCCTCATGACCCTTGCTCTTGCCGGTCATGACTCTGACGGTATCGCCAACCTTGATTTTGCTCATTGCCATAGCTCTTCTCCTCCTTATAATACTTCAGGAGCCAGGGAGAGGATCTTCATGAACTTCTTCTCACGAAGCTCTCTGGCTACCGGTCCGAAGATACGGGTGCCTGTCGGAGTCTGGTCGTCCTTGATGATGACGGCCGCGTTCTCGTCGAAGCGGATGTAAGAGCCGTCTTTGCGGCGTGTGGTGTTGACTGTGCGGACCACAACTGCCTTTACGACATCGCCCTTCTTAACGACACCGCCAGGAGCTGCTTCCTTGACAGTCGCGATGATGACATCGCCGATTCTCGCATATCTTCTGGTAGAGCCGCCGGTAACGCGGATGCAGAGGATCTCCTTTGCGCCGGTATTGTCAGCAACTCCGAGTCTGCTTTCCTGCTGAATCATATCTGTTTATTCCTTTCTGGATAGTTGTGACAGGCATCCGGACCGGCCAGCGGGCCGGCGCGGGCCGGGGCCTCTTCTTCCTGAGGCCGGGCAGTTCATCCGGGATCCTCCCGCCTGCCCGTCCCGAAGTCTTCGATCCTGTCCCCGGCTGTACCTGTGCGGTCCAGAGGAGCGGCGCTGCGTTTTTTGCCCGTGTCCTGCGGCATATACCGCAGCCGCGCCGGCTCTGTTTTCAGCCGCCTGCTCATTCGACCTTCCCATACTCCCGGGTCCGGTCTGCCAAAGCAGACCTTTTCATTCCCGGAGTACTGATTACCTCGCCTTCTCGACGACATTCACGACTCTCCATCTCTTGGTCTTGGAGAGGGGCCGCGTCTCCATGACGCGGACGGTATCGCCGATGCCGCACTCGTTCTGCTCGTCATGTGCCTTGAGCTTGTATGTCTTCTTAACGATCTTGCCGATCAGCGGATGCTTGACATGGTCTTCGATCGCCACAACAACGGTCTTGTCCATCTTGTCGCTGACAACCTTGCCGATACGGACTTTTCTAAGATTTCTTTCCACGGTTATTCTCCTATCATCTCAAAATGCACGTATCACTGCTCTTTTGCGCTGATCATGGTCTTGATCCTGGCAATGTTTCTGCGGACTTCCCTGATCCTCGCCGTGTTGGTAAGCTGGTTCGTGGCATTCTGGAATCTCAGATTGAAGAGCTCCTTCTTGGCGGAAACGAGTTCCTGGTTCAGCTCCTCGACGTTTTTATTTCTAAGGTCCTCAACGTACGCTTTACTCTTCATTAATCTGCACCACCTTCCAATTGCGCTTTGGAAACGATCTTGCACTTGCAGGGAAGCTTGTTGGCTGCAAGGCGGAGCGCCTCTCTTGCTGTCTCTTCAGGAACGCCGGCGATCTCAAACATGACTCTGCCGGGCTTGACAACAGCTACCCAGTACTCCACAGCGCCCTTACCGGAACCCATACGGACTTCGGCAGGCTTCTTGGTGACGGGCTTGTCAGGGAAGATCTTGATCCAGATCTTGCCGCCCCTGCGGACGTAACGGGTCATGGCGACACGGGCTGCCTCGATCTGATTGGAACGGATCCAGACAGGCTCCTGGCATACAAGGCCGTACTCACCGTAGGCGATCTTGGTTCCCCTGGTGGGTGTGCCCGCCATGCTGCCGCGGAACTGTTTACGATATTTCACTCTCTTGGGCATTAACATCAGCGATCACTCCCTTCTCAATTCTTATTGTCGTTTTTTGCGGGAAGGATCTCGCCCTTGTAGATCCAGACCTTGACGCCAACCTTGCCGTAGGTGGTGTTCGCTTCCGCAAAACCGTAGTCGATGTCTGCGCGCAGTGTCTGCAGCGGGATGGTACCCTCGGAGTAGGTCTCCGTGCGGGCGATATCGGCACCGCCGAGACGTCCGCCGCAGGAAGCCTTGATGCCGAGAGCGCCGGCCTTCATGGTTCTGCCCATGCAGGACTTCATCGCTCTGCGGAAGGACACGCGGCCCTCGAGCTGCTGCGCAATGTTCTCTGCGACCAGCTGAGCATCCCTGTCGGGGCGCTTGATCTCCTTGATGTCAAGGAGGATCTTCTTGCCGGTCATCTTGGAGAGCTGTTTCCTGGTGTTTTCGATCTCTACGCCGCCCTTACCGATGATGACACCGGGCTTCTGTGCGTAGACGATGACCTTGACGCGGTCAGACGCGCGCTCGACCTCTACCTTGGAGATGCCGGCGTTGTAGAGCTTTTTCTTCAGAAACTTTCTGATATTGTAATCTTCAACGAGGAGGTCCGCGAAATCGCCCTCGGCATACCACCTGGAATCCCAGTCTTTGATGATGCCAACGCGCAGACCATGAGGATTAACTTTCTGTCCCATTTTGGCTCCTTTCTATTTCCGCTTACTCTTCACTCTTCTTCTCGTCGAGGACGATCTTGAGATTGCTCATCCTCTTGAGAATCCTGTAGGCTCTGCCCTGCGCCCTGGGACGGATCCTCTTCATGACCGGTCCGTCGAACGCATAGCACTCTGCGACGTACAGATTCGCGGCGTTCATGCCGAGGTTGTTCTCTGCATTCGCGACAGCGGAGTTGAGGAGCTTCAGGATGACTTCCGAAGCATACCTGTTGTTATATGTGAGGATACCGATCGCAGACTCAACATCCTTGCCGCGGATGGCGTCCATCACGAAGCAGGCCTTCTGAGTAGGTATCCTGGCGTAAGAAAGCTTTGCGGAGGGACGGGTGTCCTTCTGGGCATTCCTTTCTCTCTTAATCTGGGTTCTATGTCCGTTTGCCATAGTTCCGCACTCCTTTCAATGAATCAAGCTCCGGGGCTCAGCCTGCCGAAGATTTTCTCTCGTTCTTGTTGTTGCCCTGGTGTCCTCTGTAGGTTCTGGTCATAACGAACTCACCGAGCTTGTGTCCGACCATATCCTCGGTCACGTACACCGGCACGTGCTTGCGTCCGTCGTGGACGGCAATCGTGTGGCCAACAAATGACGGGAAAATTGTCGAGCGGCGAGACCAGGTCTTAATGACCTGCTTGCTGCCGGAAGCATTCATCTCGTCAATCTTCTTTAAAAGGCTTTTATCCGCAAACGGTCCTTTTTTCAATGATCTTGCCATGGTAATCTCCTTATTTGTCCTCAGCGTCTGTGCAGCCTTTGTCTGCGGCCGCGCATGAAAAGACGCTGTGCAGTCCTTATGATTTACTTCTTCCCGCCGCGCCTTCTGACGATCAGCTTATCAGAAGCTTTCTTTCCGCGGGTCTTGTATCCGAGTGCAGGCTTGCCCCAGGGAGTGCTCGGGCCGGGACGTCCGATCGGAGCCTTGCCTTCGCCGCCGCCGTGAGGGTGGTCATTCGGGTTCATGACGCTGCCGCGGACTGTAGGACGGATGCCCATGTGGCGCTTACGGCCGGCTTTACCATAGTTGATCAGGTTGTGGTCGATGTTGCCGATGACGCCGATGGAGGCGCGGCATTCGATGGGGACCATTCTCATCTCACCGGAGGGGAGACGGAGTGTCGCATACTTGCCTTCTTTTGCCATCAGCTGTGCGCTGGTGCCGGCGCTGCGGACCATCTGGCCGCCCTTGCCGGGCTTGAGCTCTACGTTGTGTACCTGGGTACCAACGGGGATGACAGAGAGGGGAAGGCAGTTGCCGACCCTGATCTCGGCCTCGGGGCCGTTCATGACGGTCATGCCGTCGGTCAGGCCCTGGGGAGCCAGGATGTAGGACTTCTCGCCGTCCGCGTAGCAGATCAGGGCGATGTTGGCGGTCCTGTTGGGATCGTACTCGATGCCGATGACCTTTGCGGGGATGCCGTCCTTGATCCTTCTGAAATCGACCAGTCTGTATTTTCTTCTGTTGCCGCCGCCGTGATGCCTGACAGTGATCTTGCCCTGGTTATTGCGCCCTGCGTTCTTCTTCAGGGACTGGACCAGGGATTTCTCGGGGGTCGTCTTGGTGATCTCGGAGAAATCAGAACCTGTCATGTTACGTCTTGACGGGGTATAAGCGGTATACTTTTTAATTCCCATGATTGGTTCTCCTATTCATGTATCATGTGATTTGCACCGCATACGTGCGGCTCTCTGTGCGGATCCGTCTGTGCGGCTTCCGCATAAGCCGTCTGTCCGATGCATCCGGACGCGTGATCAAAGTCCGGTGAAGACTTCGATGTCCTTGCTGTCCGCGGTGAGTTTGACGATGGCTTTTTTGGTCTTCGCGGTCTTGCCGTAGACCATGCCTCTTCTCTTCAGCTTTCCGTCTGCGTTGAGGGTGTTGACCTTCTCAACCTTGACTCCGTCGAAGAGCCTCTCGACTGCGGTCTTGATCTGGAATTTATTTGCATCGGGATGTACCAGGAAGGTGTACTTCTTCTCGGCCATCAGTTCCATGCTCTTCTCCGTGATGACGGGCTTTAACAGAATGTCGTAATATTCGAGCGTTGCCATTATGCATACACCTCCTCGATCTTCGCGACAGCATCTTTGGTGATGACCAGGGTCTGCGCATTCATGATGTCGTAGACGTTGATCTCAGATGTCTGGGTCGTCTTGGTATCCGGCACGTTCCTCGCGGAGAGGATCACGTTCTGATCCATATCGCCGAGGACGAACAGTGCCTTGTTGCTGATCTTCAGATTGTCCATGACCTTGACGAAAGCCTTGGTCTTGATCTCATCGAATTTCAGCTCGTCGAGCACGATCAACCTGCCTTCCTGCACGCGGTCGGTCAGAGCGGACTTGAGGGCGATCCTCTTTTCCTTCTTGTTCATCTTGAAGGAGTAGTCACGGGGTGTGGGGGCGAATACGACGCCGCCGCCCTTCCACTGAGGTGCTCTCGTGGATCCCTGGCGCGCATGGCCGGTGCCCTTCTGTCTCCAGGGCTTTCTGCCTCCTCCGGAGACCTCGCCGCGGGTCCTGGCCTTCTGTGTCCCCTGGCGCTTGTTGGCCAGCTGCTGGACGACTGCCATGTGGATCAGATTCTCATTTACTTCGACGCCGAAGATCGCGTCGTTGAGGTCGATCGTACCGACCTCGTTTCCTTCCATATTGAAAACAGATACGGTTGCCATCTGTGTTCCTCCTTTCTAAAGGCCGCGGGCCAATCAGGCCTCTGCCTTCGTGGTCTCTTTGATGGTCACAAGGCCCTTCTTGGGTCCGGGAATCGCACCCTTGACAAGGAGCAGATTCTTCTCGGCGTCGACGCGGACGACCTCAAGATTTCTGACAGTGACCTGCACGGAACCCATGTGACCGGGCATTCCCTTGCCTTTGAAGACCCTGCTGGGATCGGAACTGGAACCGTTGGAACCCTGGTGACGATGGAACTTGGAACCGTGTCCCATGGGGCCTCTGTGCTGGCCGAAGCGCTTGATCGCGCCCTGGAAGCCTTTGCCCTTGGTGACTGCGGTGGCGTCGATCTTGTCGCCTGCCTCGAAGATGTCGGCCTTGATCTCGTCGCCGAGCTTATATTCGGAAGCATTCTCGAACTTGAACTCTTTCACATGCTTCCTGACCGGAGCGCCTGCCTTGTCGAAGTGGCCCTTCATGGCCTTGCCGACGCCGTGGCGGTGCGCGACTTCCTTCTTGCCGTTCTTGTCAACGGTAGTGATGCGCTCTTTTGCCTCGCCGTAGCCGACCTGGACTGCTTCGTAGCCGTCGTTCTCGATCGTCTTGACCTGTGTGACCACGCAGGGGCCTGCCCCAAGGACTGTGACGGGAATCAGGGTTCCGTCTTCCTGGAAGACCTGGGTCATACCGATCTTGGTTGCCATAATTGCTTTCTTCATTCTGACCTCTTTTCTACCGCTTTTCTGCGGCGGTTTTTCTACAGCGGACATCGGCGCATCCACAGCCTGCACTGGCATCTGCACGGTCTGTTTCCTTATATATAGGTAATCATATGTACCGTATTCATACGTTTCCTATATCGGACGGTCTGCTGTCTGGCCGCCCGGGGGACGGGCTACTCCCGCGGAACAGACGAGTAACTGATCTGTCCCCGCCGGGGATGTCATACTAGTAGAGGTTACTTTCCGTACCGGCTTTGTTCCTGCCGGTACCTGCTTCCTCCCGGACCGCGCAGCCATGATCTGCGGCCCGGTGCCTGCCGCCCGCTCCCGCGGTCCGGCAGTCTTTTTTGACCAGCTGTACACGGAGAGTACAGCGAGTACGCTTTTTTGATCCGGCGATAAATTACTTCGCCTTCATCTTGATGTCGATGTAGACACCAGCGGGCATCTCCAGTCTCTGGAGCGCATCCACCGTCTTCTGGGTGGGGGTGATGATGTCGATCAGCCTCTTGTGTGTGCGCTGTTCGAACTGCTCGCGAGAATCTTTATATTTATGAACGGCACGGAGAATGGTCACAACTTCCTTCTTTGTGGGAAGCGGGACAGGTCCGCTGACCTGAGAGCCGTTCTTTTTGACCGTCTCGATGATCTTCTTCGCGGAAGCATCCACGAGCTCATGATCATACACCTTCAATGTGATTCTCATAACCTGATTTGCCATAAAAAAAGTCGCCTCCTTTTCGCACTTTTTGTTAAGTACGACAAGCGGTGACTGTACACTAGCCCGTGTGTATCGCGGTCTTTCAAAAATAAAAACCGTGTTCTCACACGTCGTTTCTGCATAAGGCAGGTTGGCTGCCCTGCAGACATTGATCGGTACAGTGACTTGTCGTCAGATTTTCGAGCTCCTCTCCAGATGGCTCCTGAAGAGGGCTCCAGACATTCGCTCCACGGAAAACCTGCCGGATGTCCGGCAGCAACCTCACGCTTCACAGCTATCATGTCACAGCAATGAGTATATTAACACAAGCGCAGGGCTGTATACAAGCGGTTTTTTTGAAAAAAAGGTGTCTTTTCTCTTTATTATTGTATTAAAGCCGAAACAAAGGGTGGGACTCCGGGCGGGACGGGGACGAGACGGAAGCAGGCGGTTCCTTTGGACACGCGCCCTCTTCGCAAAGATGTACTAAGGCTTGCATCTGTGACGGGCGGGCAACGTTTAAACTCGCATTTCGCTCTGAAAGATCGAAATGCTCAAACAGGTAAACGACAAATGCCCGGCCTTGAGGGCCGTGCATTTGACCCGCCCGTCACAGATCCTTCGCCAAGTACATCTATTGCTCATCGCCAGCGTGTCCGCCAGGATACCGCCTGCTTCCGTCTCTGACTGCCGCCCCGCACGTTTATAGAAAGGCATTCGCACGATTATGGAAAGACCCCTGCTCGGCCGCGGAAGGGTCCCTGCCGATCACGGACAGGTTCTTGCCGATCACGGGAAGGTCCCTGCCCGATCACGGGAAAGTCCCTGCCGATCACGGGAAGGTCCCTGCCCGATCACGGAAAGGTCCCTGCCGATCACGGGAAGGTCCTTGCCAATCACGGAAAGGTCCCTGCCGATCACGGGAAGGTCCTTGCTCGTTCACGGACAGGTTCTTGCCGTGATCGGAAAAAAGAACCGCGAAAGCTGTGCTTTCGCGGTTACAGGGTGCGGCAAAGCTGCCGCGATTCTACTTTTTTTCTGCCTCTTACTTTATTACCGCGATGAATCTCATTACCTGCGGTGTACCTCATCGTATTTCTTCAGGATCACCGCCGAGGGCTCCTTCGTCGCAAGGCTGACGATGACGTCCGCCGCGAGGGCGATCAGGAATGCGGGAAGAAGTTCATAGATGGAGAACACGCCGCCGAGGCGGGCGATGCCGAACTTCCACACAAAGATCATGATGCCGCCCGCCAGAAGGCCTGCGAGTGCTCCATTGCGATTGGATCTGCGCCAGAAGAGGGCAAGAAGCATGGTCGGGCCGAAGGTGGCTCCGAATCCGGCCCAGGCAAAGGAGACGACGCGGAAGACGGAACTGTTGGGGTTCCATGCCAGGATGATGGCAATGCAGGCGATCCCGATGACGGTCGCGCGCGCGGCGATCATCTTGCCCTGCTGGGAGAGTTTGATACGCCCGAAACTCTGCATCAGGTCCTCCGAGACGCTGGAAGCAGCGGCGAGGAGCTGGGAATCCGCTGTGGACATGGTGGCCGCCAGGATACCGGCGAGGATGATGCCTCCTGCCAGGGCGAAAATAAAGCTGTGCTGGCTCATCAGATTCGCCATCTGGATGACGATGGTCTCGGATTCCGCGGAGCTGCCGTTCAGCATCGGGATGGCCCCTGTCAGGGAGACGCTGTAACCGATGATACCGATAAACACCGCGATGCCCATGGAGAGAACGACCCAGACTGCTGCGATCCTGCGGGAGAGGACAAGTTCCTTTTCATTGCGGATCGCCATAAAGCGGAGCAGGATGTGCGGCATGCCGAAATAGCCGAGCCCCCACGCCAGTGTGGAGCAGATGGACAGAAGTCCGTAGCTGGATGCCGAATTTGTCGTGACGTCGTACCCCTGGAAGATGTTCAGGTAGCCGGGCAGGGCCTTCGCATTGTCGATGACCGCTCCCATGCCGCCAGCCTTGTCGATTCCAAAGAAGACGATGATGACCAGCGCGATGGTCATAAAGATACTCTGGACCAGGTCTGTCGTGGAGACCGCCAGGAAGCCGCCCATCGTGGTATAGGCTACGATGATAACGGCACCGATGATCATGGCCAGGTGGTACTCAATGCCGAACAGACTGTTGAAGAGCGTGCCGACCGCCTTGAAACCGGAAGCTGTATAGGGCACAAAGAAGATAATGATGATCAGCGCGGCGATCAGAGACAGGGTATTTTCGTTGTCTCCGTAGCGGCGCGAATAGAAATCGGGGATCGTAAAAGCCCCGAGGCGCTCGGAATATCTCCGCAAAAGTCTCGCTACGAACAGGAAGTTCAAATATGTTCCGATCGCAAGGCCGATGGCGGTCCAGCCGACCTCCGCGATTCCTGCGATATAGGCGAGTCCCGGGAGCCCCATCAGCAGATAACTGCTCATATCGGATGCCTCGGCGCTCATCGCAGTGACCAGGGGTCCCAGCCCCCTGCCGCCGATATAGAAGCCATCCGATGTGTCCGCTGCACCCTGACGGTTGAAAATGACACCGATCAGCAGCATACCGAACAGATACGCCACGATCGTGACGCTGATGATGATCTGTGCACTTGTCATATGGTAGTCTCCTCCCTTTTATATATATGATGTTACGGTCAAAAGTGCTGTCACGAATCGCTTCGCGCTGCGCCCTCCTCTTCGTCCTTTGCACCTTCGCAGAAAGACAGACCAGGATCTCCGTATGCAGGTCTGCCATCCCTCCAGGTGACGGCCGCCTCATTCCGGATGCGATTTAGCGCATTAACACTGTAACGCAGGTAACAGTCCGATTTTACCACAGGAGGGCATCGAAATAAAGACAATAGTTTACTTTTTTACCACCGGAGGGTAAACTGAAACCAATTTTACAGGGGATAGTTTCCCGTTTCTGTACAGACCCGCAGGTGCTGCGGAGCAAACGCTCTTGCCTGCATCATACTTCTTACATGTTCATACTTTTACACGTTCACGATACTTTAATACGTTCACGATACTTTTACACGTTCACGATAGAAAGGACCTGCTTATGTGGATCGCTGACGCCTGGAAAGATTATGAAGTCCTGGACACCTCCGGGGGAGAAAAGCTGGAGCGCTGGGGAAAATACCGTCTGATCCGCCCGGATCCGCAGGTCATCTGGAATACTCCGCGCGGAAGGGAGTGGAAAAAGCCCAATGCCCATTATCACCGGAGTAAAAAGGGCGGGGGCGAGTGGGAATTTTTTGACCTGCCGGAGGACTGGTGCATCCGGTACAGGGACCTCACTTTCCATCTCAAGCCCTTCAGTTTCAAGCACACCGGTCTGTTTCCGGAACAGGCGGTCAACTGGGACTGGTTCTCCGGCCTGATCCGCGGGCGCACCGGGCGCGGACAGACTGTCCGCGTACTGAATCTGTTCGCCTATACCGGCGGTGCCACGGCGGCAGCGGCGGCAGCCGGCGCGCAGGTGACGCATGTGGACGCCTCCAAGGGCATGGTGGGCTGGGCAAAGGAAAATGCCCAGCTGTCGGGACTGGGGGAGGCGCCGGTCCGCTGGCTTGTCGACGACTGCGGCAAATTCGTGGAACGTGAGATCCGCCGGGGAAATCACTACGACGCCATCATTATGGATCCGCCGTCCTATGGAAGGGGTCCCAAGGGTGAGATCTGGAAGATGGAGGACAGCATCTTTCCCTTCCTGCAGCGGTGTGTACTGCTCCTGTCCGACTCCCCCCTTTTCGTCCTTATAAATTCCTATACGACCGGGCTGCAGCCCGCAGTCCTCAGCTACATGCTGCACACTGTGATCGATCCCCTCTACACAGGCACAGTCATGGCGGAAGAGATCGGCCTGCCCGTCACTTCGAACGGACTGGTGCTCCCCTGCGGGGCAGCCGGGCGATGGACGGCAGAGAGCCGCTGAGCATTAGAGGCCTTTCGGCAAAGCCCTTGCTGAAGCATGGTTTATCGAACCTGTTATTTTATCGCCTGCC
>JAFWDM010000062.1 GCA_017513005.1 Lachnospiraceae bacterium | reverse complement strand
TTCCGTTCTTCCAGACCAGATAATGTCCCGCCGGCAGCCTATAGATCCCCCTGAAAAAGGTCTCCGGCAGCACGGAGTACTGGAAAGACATGTACTCCTCCAGGGCCTCTGTGTTCACCTGCCTGACATACCCCGGATATTCGAGGATGCTCTTGATCTCGGAACCATAGACAAAATTCCCGTCCACATCCGCATAGTAGAAGGGCTTGATGCCGAACATATCCCGCGCCCCGAACAGCTCTTTTTTCTTTGTATCCCAGATTACAAAGGCAAACATCCCGCGCAGCCTGTCCAGCACCTTCGGGCCATATTCGCTGTAGCCGTGCAGCAGTACCTCCGTGTCCGAATTCGTCCGGAAGGTGTGTCCCTTGACACGAAGCTCCTCCCGCAGCTCCCTGTAGTTGTAGATCTCTCCGTTGAAAGTGATCACGAGCCTTCCGTCCGCTGTCGCCATCGGCTGGTCGCCGCCTGCCAGATCAATGATGGACAGGCGCCGGAACCCCATCGCGATCTCCCCGTCCACATACTGGCCCGCGCCATCCGGTCCCCGGTGGATGATCCGGTTCATCATATTCGTCAGGACCTGCCGGCGTCCGCCCTCGGCGGAAGGCCCCTTAAAAAGCGGCGCCGCATCCACACTGTTCTCATCTCTGAATTTTAAATAATCTGTCCTGAAACGGATCGTAGTACCGGTAAAACCGCAAATTCCGCACATTCCTGCCCATATCTCCTTATCGCAAACGATCGCAGTACTCTGCAAAAAAATCTTTACACTTTATAATACCAGATTCTCTTATGCAATTCATCACTGCAGAAGATTTTCATTAATTAAACCAAAAAGTTACCGTTCACGCCCACCTGAAAACAGAGTGGAACGCACGCGAAGCGTATTGACAGTGCGCAGCTTTGTTATCGGTGCGGGCAACGTTACTTGTTCATGCCTCGATAGGGCATGAACAATGTCAACTGCTTTACACTCCGCCGGTTTCGCTGTACTATAACTGAACGGAATGAAACGGAAATGTCCACTGAAAAAAGGAGCGCACACCACCATGCCGAGCACACTTTTACCTTTTGAAAAGCTGCACAACATCCGCGATCTGGGCGGGATGCCTGCCGCAGACGGCCGCACGATCCGCCCGGGAAAGCTCATCCGCAGCGGCCATCTGGCGGACATATCGGACACCGACCGGGAGCATCTGGCCCGTCTGGTCGATATGATCGTCGACTTCCGCACGACAGAAGAGGAAGGCAGGCAGCCGGACAGGGAGATTCCGGGCGCCGCCTATTACCATATCCCCGTCATCGATTCACTCACCGCGGGGATCACCCGGGAAAAAGAGGCGGACCAGGATGCGATCTCTCTTCTCCTCTTCAAGCCCAAAGAGGCCCTTGAATATATGAAAAAGACCTACACCGGCTTTGTCCTGAGCGACTTTGCCCGCTCCCGCTACACCCGGTTCCTCGACCTCGTACTGGCGCACAGCAGGGAAGAAACCGGCTCAAAGGCGATCCTGTGGCACTGTACCGCCGGCAAGGACCGCGCCGGCATCGGCACGGTCCTCCTCCAGGAGATCCTCGGCGTCCCGCGCGAGGAGATCTTCGCTGACTATCTCTACACCAACGAGTGTCTCAAAGAAGACATCGGCCGCCTGACCCGCTTTTTCAAGCAGAAGGCCGGGAGCGACGCCCCCGTCATCGATGAATCCCTCCACTATCTCTTTGGTGCGCATGAGGACTATCTGGCCACCTTCTATGCCCTCGTGGAACAGAAATACGGCAGCACGGAGGCCTTTCTGCGGGAGGCCCTGTACGTCACGGACGACAAACGCCTGGCCCTGCAGGATGCCTTTCTCGCCTGATCAACCGCGCCCGTCTCAAAGCGTATAAAATTATTACAAATACCCGTTGGATATTTTTCTTTTCTCTGCTATACTTTCCTGTAAGAAGAGAGCTCGTCTTCCGCAAGCGGTCCTTTCTACCGCAGGCACTGCACGCCCTGGCATTGTCCTGCCATCAGCATCGAAGGATTGCAGATCAAAAGTTTTTCTGATCAAAAAAGAACGTCTGATCAAAAGCTCGTCTGGCCAAGGGATTGTCTGGCTAAAAGATCGTCTGGTCAAGGGAACTTCCGGTCAAGGGATTGTCTGGCCAAAGGATTGTCTGGCCAAAGGATCGTCTGGTCAAAGGATCGTCTGGTCAACAGAGAGGAAGATCCATACATGGGAGAGAAAACAGAGAATAAAAAGGACAGGGATAATAGAGATCTCGCCGGGGAACCGGCGCCGGAATACGGCACAGAGAAAAAGGCACGTAAATATACGATCTACGATTACTTTAACTTTCCGGAGGACAGCGAGCGCTGCGAGCTGATCGACGGGGTCATCTATGAGATGGCCTCCCCGACCCTGCACCACCAGTGGGTCCTCACACAGCTCGGCAGTTTGTTTTCCGATTTCATCGACGCGCACAAGGGAGACTGCCGCGCCTTCGTCGCACCGCTGGACGTCACACCGGACCCGGCCGATATCTACACGATCGTACAGCCGGACGTCATGATCATCTGCGACCGCTCCCTGCTCGATGGCAGATACTGCGACGGCGCGCCGGATCTCGTCGTGGAGATCCTCTCGCCTTCCACTCGTCACAAGGACATGACCATCAAGCTGGCCAAATATGCCGCCTCCAGGGTAAAGGAATACTGGATCGTGGATATCGCAAAAGAGCGGGTCATTGTCTATGATTTTGCCCATGATGACAAAATCAGCATTTACGGATTTGACAATGATGTTCCTGTAGGGATCTGGAACGGGGCCTGCAAAGTGAATTTCCGGCAGATCATGGACCGGCTTTGAGAAAACAACATGAACCGGCTTTGAGAAAATATTTGAGAAACAAGAGAAGGGATGCTGTCTGGCGTATCTCGCCTGCGATCAACATCCCTTCTCAGGAATTCTTGTCCAATGGATCATACCTCCTTATTCAGTTTTTCGATACGCTGCATTCTTTTCCTTTCTCTTTCAGCTTTTATTTCCCTCCTGCATTTCTCGTCTGCAGATGGTACCCGGGACTCCCTTCATCACCTTCCATCGGGATGTACTGGTCCACTTTTCACTGAATCATGAATCAGATGATTTTCCATCAAATAATCCTATTGATAGAGGAATATGCATGTATCTTCGAAATCATCCGGATATCACAGATTTATCTATCTTCTTCTCTCACTGTATTCGGATCGGCGGGTCGACATCCGCTTCTCCGGCCATATTCCCCAATTCTGCATCCTTTTCCTCCTAAGAGCAAACCACTTCTTCGGGAAATGATGGTGACATGTCCAGGAATATGCCAGTGAATCTTTTCTTCGAAAAATCTACATAAATCACGAACTTTTTATTTGCAAAACCTGCCCCTTCACGAACTCTCTGCAAATATCGGATGATTATCGATCGGGCTTTATAGAGCTGAAACTACTTAGATAATTGGTCCGTACCTTCCTTTCCTGGATTTCAACGGTTCAATATCTGGTAATAACATGTTTACGGTATCCTTGGGGTATAAAGCTTAATTGTACTTCGGACCGTACCTCCTTTACCCAGATTTCAATGTTACAGATCAGATTGAAGAATCAGATCTTATGAAAAATAAAATACTTCAAGACGTTTACAACTAACTGCTCCTTGACTGATCAACAGTTCCAATCGATTGACGGTTGTATTTTTTTTACCCGGGTAACGTCTATCTCTTTGATGAATTTAATTATAGCACAAAGCATTAAATTGTCAATAAAATAGCTGCAATTTCTATAAATTGTGTGAATATACAGACTTTTTGAAAAATTTGGCCTTTTGTCCTGCAAAAGTTTTTTATTTCCAGACATCTGTGTTGTCCAGTCCTATATTGGATTCATGAAAGACGGGATCAAGCCCCTGGGCTTTCTGTTTTTCATAGTCGTCCAGGGCGCGGAAGGCGATGCGTCCGAGCAGCAGGATCGCGATGATATTGACGACAGCCTCCAGACCCATGGTGATGTCCGCAAGACTCCAGGCGACGTCCAGGCTGTTGCCTGCCCCGATAAAGACCATGACAGCTGCCAGGATCCGGAAGGCAGTCATGACTGTCCGGTTCTTCGTGATAAAGAGGATATTCGCCTCCACATAGAAATAGTTGCCGATGATAGAGGTAAAGGCAAACAGGCAGACGATGACCGTCACAAAGTGAATGCCGACGGGGCCGACCACGCGCGCGACACACTGCTGCAGGAGCGGGATACCGGAATAGCCGGTGTCTGCCCAGTCACCTGTGAGCAGGATCAGGAACACGGTCGTGGAGCAGATCAGGAGCGTATCGATATAGACGGAGATGATCTGTGCGAGTCCCTGCCTGGCCGGGTGTGAGACCGTCGCGGAGGCACTGGCGTTCGGAGCCGAGCCCATGCCGGCTTCGTTGGAGAAGAGGCCTCTCTTGATGCCGAGCACCATACAGGATCCCGTAAATCCGCCGAAGATCGATTTAAAATTGAAGGCGTCCGCCATGACAATGGCGAGGACACCCGGAAGGCGTGTGATATTCGTGATGATGACAAAGATACCGATCAGAATGTAAGCGCCCGCCATAAGGGGGACGAGGACGGACGAGAGCTTGCCGATCACATCACCCGCAAAGAAGATGTAGAGAGAACAGACAGCCAGGATCGCGCCGATGACCGTGGGTACGATGGTCGTCTCGAGGTTGGGTACATAGACGTCGAACGCGGAAACAATATTGTAGGCCTGCAGTCCGTTAAAGCCGAACGCAAAAGTGGCGATCAGGGAGATGGCAAATACGATCCCCAGCCAGCGCGCGTGCAACGCCCGCTCGATATAGTAGGCGGGCCCGCCCTTAAAGGAATCGCCCTCTTTCTTTTTGTAGAGCTGGGCGAGCGTACTCTCGACAAAAGCGGAGGCGGATCCCAGAATCGCCATGAGCCACATCCAGAAAGCCGCGCCGGGGCCGCCCAGGATGATCGCAGTCGCGACACCGGCCATATTGCCTGTGCCCACGCGCGAGGCAGTGGCGATCATAAGCGCCTGGAAGGAGAAACACCCTTGTCCCCCTCCTTTTTTTCCATCATACAGCGCAGCGCATCCTTAAAGAGCCGTATCTGCGCAAAGCGTATGCGGATCGTAAAATAGATGCCGCTGCCAGCCAGCAGATAGATCAGCAGCCAGGTGTATAATACGTCATCGATCCGGGTAAGTGTGTCTGCAAGATTCATAGTTTTCCCCCTTATAAAGACTGTGCTTTCCTGTAGTTCCCGGCTATGTCGACAGCATTTTTTCCGGCGGAGGCCGCCTTTTCCGGAGTCTCTTCTTTTCCGGCAGAGACTGTCTTCCCTGAAGCTTCTCCTTCTCCGGCGGAGACCGCTTGCTCTGAGATATTTCTTCGGCAGAGACCGCCTTTTCTGAAGTATTACCCCGTCCTACAGATACTGCTGCACCAGGGCGTCGTAAAACATATTCCCGAATTTATAGATCCAGCCACCGTTCTTTTTTATGGCGTACAGGTGGAGATAGCGTACCTTCTCTCCGCCTGACTGTTCCTTTGCGTACTCGATCGCGAGGCTCTGCCTGTGTTTTTTTCCGTTCTCTGCCAAGTAAAACAGGTAACCCGGTCCGAAGTTGTATGCCTGGATCAGGGCCTTGTCATCATCGATCCCCAGGTTGGCCTCCGTCTCGACCAGGGCCGCGAAGTAGATACAGGCCTGCTCGATCGATGCCTCCGGCTCCAGGGATCCCGGCTCCAGCCCCAGAGATTCACTCGCCTGCATGACATCGTTTCCCCGCCCTTCGCTCTCCACCATCATGATCGCGAGAAGCGTGTCCACATAATCGGAGACCCCTGCCTTTTCCGCATACTTTTCCAGCGTGTCCCGGTATGCCAGCACTTCCTCCGAGAGGTTGCTGTCAGCATAGGCTTTTGAAACCAGCTGTGTGCCGGCAGCGACCACGAACAGGACCGCCAGGATCCCCGCCGCCAGCAGGATCCACTGTCTGCGCACTTCGCGGGCCCGGCGCTCGCGCCGCAGGGCGCGGCGTTCAAGGCGTCTCTCCCTTTCCATTTTTTCTTTTTTCCGCCGGTCTTTCTCCTGCCACTCCTGCCGGTTTTTCCCCGGCCGTTCTTTCTCCTGCCGGGAGGAGATCCTCCTCGAAGCAGGCTTTGCCCCGGTCCCCGGCGCTCTCCTCTCAGCGGATTCTTTACGGATTCCGTTTCTGTTCATAGATCTGTTCTCTTTATTATTTATTCTCTTTAATTCTCTTTAATTCTCTTTAGTTCTATTTTTTCCGCTCTGCTCTCTCAGCTGTCTTTTCGATCCTTACTGTCTTTTTTCTTTTTGCAGTCTTTTTTCTCTGCCGTCTTTTTTCTCTCAGCTGTCTATTTCACCCTTCAGCACTGTTCTCAGGATCTCTTCCGAAAGCCGGTTCCTCAAATGCCTTTTATGTCTTTCACAACGGCGAAGATTGGGTTGAAGAGTTCACTCCCGAAGACCTGTCTCGTAAATGTCCTTCATACCCCCATAATCCGCGCGGACAGCACGATCGCCGTGAGCATCAAAAGCTCGCACAGCTGCAAAAACCAGCCGGCCAGGTCGCCCGTCGTTCCGCCGAACAGGTCCACGGCAGTCCGGTAATAGTATAGCAGTGTCACAACAGCCGCGGCCGCGGCACAGACACCACAGATCCCTCCGACCAGGATCAAAACCGCCAGAAGGAGAAGAGAAAGGATCCCCATAGCCGGGGCCGTCCCGGAAGCCGCCGGATCTGTCTCCTGGCGCAGCATGCCGTCCTTTTTTGCCTTCGGAAAAGCGACTGCCGCAAAGGCACTCAGCGCCCTTGACAGGACCAGACACAGACAAACTGACAAAAGACACCGCAGACCGGTCTGTCCGCCGGACCGGAACCCGGCCGCCGCTGTACCCGGCAATCCACTGCCGGCCGGCCCTGCTCCCCTCTCCCCGGCAAATCCGCAGACCTCCGTCCACACACCTGCGGAGACAAGCATATAGAGCACGCATCCCAGCACTGCAAAGGCACCGGTATGCGGGTCTTTCAGGATCCGCAGCCTTTCCTCCCGGCTCTTCCAGGAATGGATCGCGTCGCAGGTATCCATAAAGCCGTCCATGTGGATCCCGCCGGAGAGCAGCACCGGAAGCACTGCCAGCACCGTGCCGCGCAGGACAGGTCCCGTCCCGGTCTTCTCCAACAGGAGGAACATGCCGAACTGCACTGCGCCGATCACTGCCCCCACAAGTGGAAGAAAGCAGATACAATAGCGCATGTTCTTCTCATTCCATTGCACCTGCGGAACAGGAATCCTTGAATAAAGAGTAAAAGCCAGAAAAACAGACTGGAGCATAGTGTTCTATCTTTTTTAAGATTTGCATACAGGTTCGCTGCTCGACGCATTCATCTACGACGAAGCCAGGTGCGCTTCACAATCATTTCCGACAGAGCCGGATGTGCGCCACATTCATTTCCGGGGACTCCCGCTGCGCGCCGCAAAGGCGACGGTCACGCCGTTTTCGCAGTACTTCTCCGCCAGCAGCCGGACAGGCTCCCTGCAGTCTCCGGAATCCGCCGGCGGCGTCTTCTGTAAGGAAGTATCCGTCCCGGCGCTTCTCCCCCTTTTTCCTGCTCCGGATCCATACAGGGGATCATGGACAGGATCTTCGAGGTCTTTGCGGCCTTTGTACAGCATCTCCAGCGCCAGGCAGACAGCGCAGCGCTCGCAGACATTGTCGACCCCTGTCGTCCTCTCCACAAAGGGGGAGGCGGTAAAAACGCCCGGCACCGCCCGGAGCTTTCCCGCAGAGTAAAAGCTGAGCGGCAGGGCCCAGTCTGCGGCAAAGGCCCGCAGCCCGGGTTCCTCTTTTTTGATATCTATAGACGCCAGCGCGGACAGTGCCTCCCTGAAGATTCCGGTCTTTCGCAAAAGGCTTTCCACAGCTGTCCGGACGGCAGATTCGGAGGTTCCTTTTCTGCATCCGATGCCCGCCGTCACTACACGCGGAACAAGATAGAGCGCATCCGCCCTGTCACACGGTTTTTTCATTATAGTGACCAGGATATCCGCCTGCGCGCGCTCCATCGTCCGCTGTACGCCGGGCCCTGCCGCCGGCACTTCCGCATAACTTTCTTCGTCAAGGAAGATCCTGACCGTCTCACCTGCCACAACCCTCGCAGAGATCCTCTTCGCGGCCTCCCTGCTGTGTATGTGCAGGCCGTGCCGCCTGGCAAAAACATCAGCTGCAAAGCGCCGCTGTGTGTCTGTCGCTGTCGTGATCACCGGCACGGCCCCGATCTCCTGCGCAAGGATCCTGCACAGCCGATTTCCGCCTCCCACGTGTCCCGACAGCAGGGAAATACAGAAATCCCCTCCTTCGTCGACGGCAAGGACTGCCGGATCCTCATACTTATCCTTCACAAAAGGGGCGATGCAGCGGACCGCGATTCCTGCGGCTGCAAAAAAGATCAGTGCGTCCGCCTGCGGGAACCATTTTTCCGTACTTTCCGACAGCCGGGGACCGTCCTCATAGCCGGGCACACGGGCACAGCGCCCTTCCTGCACGATCTCCGCCTCCTGCATGCGCCGCGCCAGCAAAGCTCCCGCCCGGCGCATCAGGGAAAATCCCCGCACCGTACAGGCCATCATCACGATCCGCATGAAACAGTCTTCTCCATTTCTCCGAATCCGAAGCGCATCCTCCTGCAGATTTCCGCCCCTGCAGTCAGAGTCCCTGTCCTCAGATTCCCAGTTCAAATGTCAGCTGTGGTTCCATGGGGGCATAGTCCTTCATTTCAAAGTCCCCGATCACGTATTCCTCAAAGGGGCAGCCGGGTTCCCTGTGAAGCAGCAGCATCGGCCGGGACCCGGAAACCGTCTTCGCCCGGCGCTGCAGTTCCCTGGCATTTTCCATATGCCGGTCGTAGATCTGCTCGTTGGCCACAAAATGCGTGAACACGCCCGGCTTTTTTTCCACTGTATTGGCGACCATCATCAGGAGGGCGGCATACTGGATCTCATTGATGCCTCCGCCTCCGGAGGCTGTCAGCATATCTCCGCTGCGCTGGATGAGGGACATATCCAGATAGTCTCCCCGCACGTTCCACATAGTCAGAAATGCGCAGGGTGCAAGCCCGGGCGTCTCCCGCAGATCGCTCTCCTGCCAGAGGGAGACGACTTTTCTCCTGCCGTAAGGATCCTTGCGGATATCCTCGATGAGCCTGTGCATCAGGTCATATCTCTTCACCGTCGCGCCATACCTCTGGCCGATCGTACCGTCCCCGATATCCCAGGGATCCCACCAGGTCACTCCGTATTCCTTCATCTCCGAGAGTACATTGGTCGGATGCTGGTAGATCGTGAAGATCTCCCGGATCCCGGTCTTCCACGCCTGGCGGCGCAGCGTACAGACGGGAAATTCGCCTTTCGCGAGGTCGTATCTGCGCACTATGTGATTGACACTGAGCGTATGCGCCGGTGTCCTGTCCTCATAGACAGGCCTGGGATTCTCGTCCCAATACCCGTTCTCCAGTATATTGCCGATATCACGAACAAGATAGGCATCCGCTTTTGTCATGATCATCCACTCCTTCTGTGCACAGCCTTCCTGCTTCTCAAGGCCGCAGGAAGCTGACTTCTTTCAAAACCTTCAAAAGGCCGGTCCCCGCCTCCGGTTCCAGCAGCCATCCGCACCCGCAGGGTGTCTGCCGGCTGAAATAGTCCCCTGCCGGAGATCCGCGTTCTGCGAGAAGCGCCATCTGGGTACCGCCGTGGGCCACGATGATGACCGGCAGATCCTCCCCCGCGCATCCCGGTTTTCTGCCGGTCTCTGTTTCTCCGGCAAGGATCCCGTCAAAGGCACTGCAGATCCTCGCGGTGAAAGAAGCACGGTCCTCTCCGCCCGGGCACTGTCCCTCACATCCGCCGTCGACCCATCTGCGGTAGTCTGCGTCCTCCAACATCTCCCGCCAGGACCTTCCTTCGAAAACACCGAAATCCATCTCCCGCAGACCGGGTATGATGATCTGGTCCGCCTGTGGAAAAAGGATCTCTGCCGTCTGCCGCGCGCGCCGCGCCGGGGAGACATAGACGTATGCAGGCATTCTGCCTGCTCTGCTCCCGGGAGCGGTCATGCCGTCTGTCCCGCCTCCCGCCGCTGCCGCCGCTTCCCCCGCGCCGAATACACTGGAGCAGGCTCCGGGCACACGAGGGCAGTCTCCGAACACACAGGGGTAAGCCAGGTCTGCCCGCAGCAGGGCTTTCCTTCCTCTTTCAGACAGGCCTTCATCCAGGCGTCCCTGGTATCTCTGTTCCTCTCCCGGACGCGTAGTGCCGTGCCTGATCAGCCAGATCTTCATGTGTCAGTTTCTCCCCGAAAACAGCCTGCGGTAAGGGCTTCAGTTCCCTCTCAGGGCAGCCTCTTTTTCCTCCTTCATCTCGCGAAGGGCCGCCATATAGCCCAGAAGCCGCCCCTGCGTCCCTCTGTCCATCGCGAGAAAGTCACACACAAACTGTCCCAGCTCGGAGGCCTTCTCTATGACGATCACCTCGGAAGGATTGCTCCTGTTTCCCTCTCCGTCTGTCCCTGCGAGCAGTTCATAGGGCGTCACGCCGAGAACACTGCAGATGATCAGGATCTTTTCCGATACGGGATTTGTCTTTTTTCTCTTCCAGTCACTGATACTGCTCTGCGCGATCCCTGTGCGCTGTGAAAATTCCTTCTGGCTCATCTCCCGCTCTGCGAGCAGTTCAAAAATTCTCTCCGAAATAGTCATTCTGTCTCCTCTTTTTATCTCATCTTTTGTCTCATCTTCTCTGTGCTTTTCCCGGCTGTGTATCGTCTGACCGGATCTTGGGAACCGCAGCGAAATCTGTACAGTTGACTCTGCTGCAGTTTCTCAGGTATGGCTTGAATTCTGCACAAAAATGTACAAAACGCCATGTGTTTCGAGTTCTTCTGAACACTACTGATTGTACCACTCGCACATACATTCGTCAATGCGCATTTATTTCGTTTATCCACCGGTTGTTTTCAGGAGTGCGCGCATGACGGTCGATTCGTCCATTTGATTTGTCGGACATTTGAAGATCATCAACATGAATTGCGTTCGTTTTTCCGGGTGTGCGCACGGCGGCCGCTGTGCTATACTTGTACCGCTGTCTTACTCTTTATACTATTTCCTGTAAAAGCACAGAGATATTTTTTATGATAAAACAGATTCTGAAATACACCGGACTTGTTCTGACGGGGGTCCTGCTGTTTCTGACAGCTGTGATCGGCTTCGGTTCCCGCTGGGGACTCACAAAGTGGGGGAAGATCGACATCGACGAGATCATTTTCCAGCTGCAGTCCCCGCTGGAGGGCACCGAGAGCGGGATCCTGAACGATTATCTTCTCAGGGGGCTGCTCCCGGCGGTCCTGCTCCTCATTATCTATATCATCGTCCAGATCCTCCTGGGAAAAAAGAAAAAAGCCCGGGCCCGCCTGTGGTTTACCGTCCTGTGTGCGATTGCCTCCCTGACCGGCTGTATCGCAGTGTCCACGTATATCTGGAGGGAACTGCGGATCGGCGAATGGCTCTTGGCACAGAACAGCGGGGCGGATTTTGTCCGGGACCACTACGTGGATCCCGCAGAGGTAGATCTTTCTTTTCCCGAAAAGAAGAGGAACCTCATCTATATTTATCTGGAATCCATGGAAGCCGGCTATGCGGATACGGCATCGGGAGGACTCTTTCCCGAGAATCTGATCCCCGAGCTGACCTCGATCGCGCAGGAGAATGAAGATTTTTCAGGTGCGGGAGAAAAGCTCGAAGGCGGTTATTCCTATGTCGGGACAGCTTTTACGACCGGCGGTATTTTTGCCCAGTCGGCGGGACTTCCTCTGCGGGTCAGCATCGGCGCCAACAATATGGACACGCAGAAATCCTTTTTCCCGGGCATCACAGCGCTGGGGGATATACTGGAGAAAGAGGCATACTCACGCTGAAATCCTACGATCCGGAGTCCGGGCAGCTCCGCCTGGAAATGACAGAGGCCTTCCACAAGAGGCCGGATGTGGAATCCTATACAGCCGTCTGCCGGGAAAGCGGACAGGAAAAGGAAGAGCGCGTCCTGCTCAAACAGAAGGAGGAAGACAGTGCCGTTTTCGAGGGGACCCTGGATCTTTCCGGATGGGAGAAGCTGGACGGGGATGTAACGATCGAGATGAAACTGACAGACGGGGAGATCCTGGAGGATCTGACATCGGAGCATGTGTCCCCCCTGCAGTTCCTGCACGACGATCCGCCCGCCTATCTGCATTTACTGCAGGAGGATCCCGCGTTCTCCGATGTATCCATCCTGCTCGCCGCAAAGGATGATGCTACCGCGAATCTCACAGAGGAAACTGTTCAGGCGATGGAGGCACTCGGCCTGACGACGGCCCGCGAAGCCGCCGGCCAGGCCAGGATCAGCTGGCTGGCAGTCCTGGAAGAGGGCCGTGCAGAAGAGCGGACCGGGTATGAAGAGCTCACCCTGGAAGGGACCCTGCGGGATGAAAAGACGTCCTTTACCATCGTCAGCGGAGGCCGGGACCACGGAAATACGGCGAGCATCCTGATCAGCGGGATCGACTACGCCAGAAACCACAGGGGCCTCAACATCGTTGTCTACGATACAGCGCGGCACAAATGCATCGATGCGGTCCTCTTCCGGGTGGATTGAGCCCTGGTTACAGTTCAGGCCCGCCTGAAGCCTCGAGGTGTTTTTCGCGGCTTTTTCGCGAAAAACCCGAGTGCGACGGCGCGGACAGCAACGACCCCTGCAATTGAAGCTGTGTGATATCCAGGGCCGCCTGTTCGAACGTTCCACCGAATATGCCAGCGAAGGATTTATCCGTGCGTTTATGAATTCTTGAAGTCGCGGAGCATCTGGATTCTCCTTACAATAAGCTGCAGTGGATGGGCGAAGAATACCTCATCGAAGAACTGAAAGATGAAAAAAGGCTCAGCACAGAAGGCGAGAAATATCCACCGGATGTTCTTTACTGGATAGGGTATGTGTATCGTTACTGGGCCTGCACAAGAGGAGAAAAGAGCAGGCAAATCTACCGGCAGGCCCCTGCGAAAACCATGAAACGAAATTATCCGGCCTTTCATACCTTTGACCCTGAGGTTGCGATTGACGATCTGATCGAAATCAACAGGCAAAGGAATGAAACGTAACGGCCCTTCTCTGTTTATTTATCCGAAAAATCCGCTGCGTACTGCTGCAGAGCCTCTCTCCCGATCGCAAGCATCCTGTCGTCGAGGACCGCAAAAACGATGTCGATATCCGTTTCCGGGTTTTGCTCCAGGAAATCCCTGCAGGCACAGACCGCCTCCTTCCACGCCAGATCCGCGGGATACCCGAAGATCCCCGCGGAGATCAGGGGGAACCCAATCGACGCGCACCCGTTCTCTTTCGCGCGTTCCAGAGAACTCCGATAGGCTCCGCGGAGCTTGTCCGCCTCTCCGAACCTGCCGCCGGACCAGACGGGGCCGACCGCGTGAATGACATATTTCGCTTTCAGGCGAAAGCCCGGGGTGATCACCGCGGAGCCGGTGTCACAGTGGCCGATCCGGTCACAGGCTTCCTGCAGCTCCTGCACGCCCGCCGCCCGGAAAATAGCGCCGCAGACCCCGCCCCCGGCCATCAGGCCTTCGTTGGCGGCGTTGACGATCGCATCGGTATCAAATGTCGTGAGATCTCCTTTTCTGACAGATATTGTTCTCATAGGTACCTCCTTCTGATGCATGCGATTATTTCCATCTCGATTTCCCCGGTACGCAGATTTATTCCTCATCGCGCAAGACTCGCGAGCGAGTCTTCAATCCCGGAGCGGATCATCTGATGATCAGAACCTCCTTCCCCCGGAACCCCATGCCGTATTTGCGGATCCTGTTTTTGGAGAAGCCTCGCGCGAGAAGCTCTGTGTCATATTTTCTGTCATCGATCTGCTGTCTTGCCCGTCTGGCTGTATCTTCGAGGGACTTGTCCCCTTCCTTTTCGCTGAAGACTTCGAACTCAAAAATGCACGCGTCCGGCCCGTCCTCCCGATCCAGCGGCTCCAGACAAACATCGTACCGGCCGAATCCGCCTTCCCGGTTGGATGTCAGCCGATAGGCGTCCGAAAGACAGGTGAGCATCCCGAGCGTGAGCCCGTGGAAATAGTTTTCCGGCTGCACCTTCCCGTCAGAAGGCTTTAGTCCGCTGTCGAAAGATAGCTGATGACCGACCACGGATTATAGATCTCCTTCTCCTCTCCGATCGCAAAGCCATCGTACCAGAACCGCACCAGGTCCCTCTTCTCCGTAAGGCCGTATTCCTCCAGGATCCCATCCATCTCCTCTTTCGTGAACCCGAAAACAGTGTCGTAACCACCCGAGATGACTGAATAGACAGCCAGGTTGTTCATTTCCGAAAACAACGACTCTTTCGCGATCCTCGTGATTCCAGTAATAACAGCCCGCTCCATCCATTCGTTATCCTTGAAGGTCTCCGAGAACATTTCTCTCATGAACGAAACCGCTTCCTCATAGTAATGGCGGAGATAAGCCGTCTGCAGAGGCGTGTCATATTCATCCAGGAAAATATATACCTTTTTCCCATATACCCGGCTCAGCCATATGGACAGAATCCCCAGGCTCCTCGCCAGCCTGTGGACATATTCCGAGTAGCGGGCGCTCTCTTTTTCCCGGTCCGGGATCACCGGTGACAGCCTGCTCAGTTCCCCCAGGATCTCTCTGTCAGAAGCATCGAGCCGGTCATCCTCCAACAAGAACCTGTACTGATACAGAAGCTTGGCGACCTTGCCTGCCATGCCGGTCAGAAAATCGTAAAACGTTTCTCCCTTCACCCCTGAGAAGGAGATCCTGATCACCGGAACCGTCCCCTGCTTTTCCATCATCTGCAGATCCTGCCCCACCGCAAGGTCCTCAAACAGATCTTTTCGGCCTGCATAGGAAATAGAAAAAAGCAATAGAGCATATCGATCGTCAGCGTCTTTCCGAACCTTCTGGGCCTCGTGATCAGCGTAATGTCGTCATTTTTCCGATACCACTCCCCGATAAAAGCCGTCTTGTCCACATAGAACTGGTTCTCTGCCCTCATTTTCTCAAAGCTCTGGATTCCAAGACCTACTGTCCTCATCCCGTTCCTCCTCCCCTCAGCAGGTTTTACTGCAGATGCACTGCGCACCTGCTTTTCCATGGTCTCTCTTCGGTCAGCGGCAGCCCCCTTATCTGTTCACGCCCTGTCCTATCGAGGGCATGAACTTGTGAAGCATGAGTAAACTAATCTACGCTTCTTCAATGATACAGGTATGGCGCTTAAAATCGGAATCTGAAGAGGTGAGATTTCTGTCATAATTGATCCCGATCAGTAAAATATTTCCTCTATATTCAAACAGCTGATCATTTCTGTCTTATCGACATATATTTCAGAATCCAGCGCCATCTGAAAACGGCGGCTGCCGGGGTTAAGGTAGATGCCCATGGAAGTCTCCTCCGCAACGCTTATTATTATTCGCTATTATAGCATGGGGCAGGAGCTCACACAAATACGGAGGGTTCCGGGTATGAACGGCTCAGGTATAGCATGACAATACTCATCCTTCGAGGGGCGTGTACTGTAATTTCCACTGTTTGTTGAGTTTTGATTTCACAAGGAGGGTGGGAAAAAGCACTGTCATGCGCTACAATTAAGAATATTTCCTTAATCCGCGGATATCGTGGATATTCTATCTTGGATATCATGTCGTGGATATTCTATCGTGGATTTCATAGAGCTTATAGACGGCTGATCGGAGGAAAACCGCAATGACAGATGCACAACAGAGAGAGGCTGCCCGTCAGTTTTTCTATCGGTGGAACGGTAAAGGCCGCGAGGATGAAGATGCCCGCTCCTACTGGATCGAGATCCTGACCAACATCCTCGGTTTCGACCGCGTGACTGAGCGCGTGGATTTTGAGAAGAAGGTCGTCGGCGCCGACGGCAACACCAAGCGGATCGACGTCTATATTCCGGAGACGCATGTCCTGATCGAACAGAAGTCTCTGGGGATCGCTCTCGATAAACCGCAGGCCGGACATAACGGCATGACGCCCTATGAGCAGGCGAAATACTATGACAACTACCTGCCCTTCAGTGAGCGGGCCCGCTGGATCATCACGTCCAATTTCGAGGAGATCTGGATCTACGACCGCGACGCCGTCAAGCCCGATCCGGTCAAAATCACCCTGACCGACCTCCCGGCCAAATATCACATGCTCGACTTTCTCGTAAACACAGAGGTCAAAAAGGTCACCGACGAAATGAAGATCTCCCTGCAGGCCGGTGAGCTTGTCGGCCGGCTTTACGATGCCTTCCTGAAGCAGTACAGGGATCCGGAGAACGAGGAGACACTGAAATCCCTGAACAAACTCTGTGTCCGCATCGTCTTCTGCCTTTACGCCGAGGACGCGTCGGTCTTTGGCAGAAAGAGCATGTTCCACGATTACATGCAGCAGTTCGATGCTGCGCACGCCAGGAAAGGCCTGCGCGACCTGTTCCGTGTGCTGAACCAGAAGCCGGAAGACCGCGACCCCTATCTTGCGGATGACGATCCGATGCTGGCAGCCTTCCCCTATGTCAACGGCGGCCTGTTTGACGGCGACGACATCGAGATCCCGCCCTTCACCGATGAGATCATGGACCTGCTGCTCCGCAAGGCCAGCGATGATTTCGACTGGTCAGAGATCAGTCCGACCATCTTCGGCGCTGTGTTCGAGAGCACCTTGAACCCGGAGACCCGCCGCTCCGGCGGCATGCACTACACCTCGATCGAGAACATCCACAAAGTCATCGACCCGCTCTTCCTCGATGACCTGAAGGCGGAATTCGAGGACATCAAAAACATCTCTGTGCTGCGGACCCGGGAGAAAAAACTCCATGCCCTGCAGGATAAACTGGCGTCCCTGTCCTTCCTCGATCCCAGCGCCGGCAGCGGAAACTTCCTAACGGAATCCTACCTGCAACTTCGGAAACTGGAGAACCAGATCCTGCGCCTTTTGACCCACGGCCAGATCACTTTTGGCTATGAAGGCTTCTCTCCGATCAAGGTCTCCATCAGCCAGTTCTACGGCATCGAGATCAATGACTTCGCAGTCACAGTCGCCCGTACGGCACTCTGGATCGCCGAAAACCAGATGCTCAAAGAGACCGAGGACATCGTCCACATGCAGCTGGACTTCCTGCCGCTGAAAACGAATGCGTATATCGTCGAGGGCAATGCCCTGCGGATCGACTGGAATGATGTCGTTCCGAAGGACAAGCTGAACTATATCATGGGGAATCCACCGTTTTCAGGCGGAATGTACATGGGCGCTTCTCAAAAAAATGAAATTCGTGAGATATTCAGTGAAGTAAAAGGTGCAGGAGAATTAGACTACGTGTGTGCATGGTACCAGAGAGCTGCCGAATACACTCTTGGTACGAAAATACATTCTGCTTTTGTCTCAACCAACAGTATTTGTCAGGGAGAACAGGTAATCACTTTCTGGAAATACATGAAGCAGAAATACCCGATCACTTTTAATTTCGCATACTCCACTTTCGTTTGGGACAGTGAGGCTGCAACAAAGGCCAAGGTCCATTGTGTCATTATCGGCTTTTCTCTCTATGACGACAAGAAAGACAAACATGTTATTGATGAAGGGGGCGGTATAACTGTCTGCAAACACATTAACCCATATCTGGCAGATGCTGAGGATTTTTTCATTGAGTCAAGAAGTACACCCTTATTCGATGTCCCTAAAATGCGCTTTGGCAGTATGCCCAGAGACGGAGGTGGTTTTGTCCTTACTGAGGACGAGGCTGCTGAACTGGCAGCTAATGAGCCTTTGTCCAGAAATTGGATTCGCCCGTATATCGGTGCGACAGAATTTATCAATAATAAAAGTCGATACTGCCTGTGGATGGTCAATGCAAATCCTGATGATCTGAAGAAATGCCCGGAAGTCATGAAACGCATAAATTCTGTAAGGGATTTCAGAGCATCCAGTAAAGCCGCCGGTACACGAAAATTTGCAGAAACTCCTACTGTTTTCTGCCAGATTGCGCAACCGGATACAGACTATATCATCGTTCCAAAAACTTCATCCGGAAGAAGAAGGTATTTACCCATTGGTTTCATGGATAAAAATACGATTGCAAGTGATCTTGTCTTCCTGATTCCGGACGCAGACTTGTACCACTTTGGCATATTGATGTCAAATGTCCATAATGCCTGGATGCGAACAGTCGCTGGCAGACTAAAGAGCGACTACCGGTATTCTAAGGATATCGTGTATAACAACTTCCCGTGGCCGGATGTGACATCTCAGCAGAAGGACATGATTGAGAAAACTGCTAAAATCATTATTGACGTCAGGAACTCGTTTTCCGGAAGTTCACTTGCAGGATTATATGATCCCAACACTATGCCTCCAACGCTGCGCAAAGCTCACCAGGCCAATGACCGTGCCGTCATGCAGGCATATGGTATGCCGATCAAAGAGACTGACGAGGCCGCCTGCGTTGCATGGCTTATGAAACTGTACCAGGAGAAAGTAAACGAAGCAAGATAATCACACTGTCAACCTTGCCGACGCTGTCCGGGACATTTCCCGGACGGCGTCATTTTATAATTGTGGTTTTGCTCCTCCTAACTCAATCCCACAAGAAAAGCCGATCCCATTTCTGAGACCAGCCTCTCTTTTAAACTTTTAAACTGTGTTAAAACAGTCTCTGTCTCCTCCACAGCAGTACACCCGCTCCAAGGATCAGGAGGCTGCCAAGGATCGTAAAGAGCCGTGTGCCGGGGCCGCCGGTGTTCGGAAGAGCAACACCTTCGTCGTTCGTAACCTTCAGTTGATATACATCACCAATTTGGCTGATTCCAGCCCCAGACTGGGATAAAGTAGTTCCATCACTATAAGTCACTGCTATTCTACTTACTGTGATAACAACAGGATCCGTCCTCATATTATAGCCATCTGGAGCTTTTGTCTCCACAAGATAATACTTTCCAACAGGAAGTTCGCCTAAATCTATCTTTCCTTTTGTTTCGGCCTGACTGGAAGAAACAAGATTTGCTTTATACGGCATTCCCTGCGGATCGCTTGTATAGGCGCTCTCCGTATACAAGTCAAACACTGCACCACCCAACGGAGTACTTGCATCCTGTCCAGTTTTCAGTATCTGTACTTCTTTGGTTTTTGCTTTATTCTGGTAAACAACTTTGTACAGTGTGCTTGTCTCCGCTATTCTGCCTTCCAATCTCACCGTAGTATATGTATCTGAGGACAACGGATTTGTTGAAGAACTATCCTTTCTTGTTTCCAGTCTGACATTATTGAAATCATAGTTAGAATCTTCAGAGAGTACTTCTTCTATACTGTAAGTCGTACCGGCAGGAAGGTTCAGGAACCGAACACTCCATCCATTTTTAATACTCAGATAGAATTCAACACCGTTTTCCGCAACCAGATACCTTGCATTATTGCTTTCATCAAAACCACATTCACTGGGCAGCATAGCGGTTGGTGTGTATTCACCATCTATAATCTCCAGAATTGACGAAGGCAATATTGTTCCATTCGCATCTCTGGTCGAAATAATAATGTATTTCTCCAGATTCGGATCCCAGCTCAGCGTGATCGGATCTACATCAATCTTGATCTTATAAGTAAAGACCTCATCTACTGTTTCCGCCCAAACCTCATTGTCAACCAATACTTCTTTTGACAGGTCAAGGAAACTTCTGCGGGTATTCATACCTGTAATATCCGCCCAATCCTTAGTATCCCTATACACCTTACCATCAATGCGATAGTACTCATCACCACCGGATTTATAATAATCCGCATTACCTGGCATAGTCGCAGGAATATCATCCCCTTCGACGAGCACAAGCATCGTTTCCTCCGTGTTGATCTTCATCGGCCGGCAGATACTTGCATCCAGATCCCAGTGGCGGGAATTTTCCTCTACCTCACGTAAGGTAAAATCATGTCCGCTTTCATAGATAACAACTTCTCCAGTGGTCTTGTTTACTTTCAAATGACCACAAGAAATATAAATATTCTCAGAGCGTCCCTTGTTTGGCGTTTCAGAACCGTCTACCATTTCCGTCGGAGTTATGTCAAACTGTTTATACAATTCATCATCACCAACTACTTGCAAAATAACAGATTCCGGAGTCTGAGAGTCTATTCTGGAAGCCTGCCACGTTTTCGCAACGTTAAGTTTGTCTTTATCAAGAGGCATCGGTGGAACATGCTGGAATTCCAGCGGCTCCTGCTCATCACCTACAGTTACCGTACCGTTTACATTTGTGGCTTTGCTGTATTTTGTGTTTGCGCCTTCCTCATTTGTCTTGACTCTATAACCATTCGTTGCGTCACCTTCAAACTGATCCCAGATTTCCTGTGGATAAAGATCTGTATCCCCAAATGTAATGGTTCCATTCTCCAGTTTTGCAATAATATCATAGGCTTCCTGGCTTGGCCAGCAGATAAATGACACTTTGTAAGTAACGCCATCTTCCAACATGAATTTCTGGCCCATGTTCCACTCCACCGCACCAGTTACAGTGTTGTATACTGCTGCTGCGCAACCGTCTGCCTCTCTGGAAGTCCATTCGCTAAAGGAAATACTCTTTCCCAAGTTGTAAGCATCTATTTCATCCTGTGTATAGGATGCATATTCCGTCGGTGTTTCAGAAGAATCCGCATACTCCACACCCAGAGCATAAGCGGCCTTCTGCGCTGCAGTCCATGTACTCCAATTTGTCGGAGCAGTTGATTTGTAATAGACAAAGTTTCCATCAACTCCAATAAGTCGACCTTCCTTTTGATTCACTTTGGATATCGTCTGTGTAAGATCCGTAATGCCGTCGTATATTTTTACATTTGCCTGACCACTAATTCCATTAATATCAAGTTCTTCCAGAATATCATCGATTACTTCGTCAAATGCCGTCGGCGAGGTCACAAGCTTGTAATGGTTTGCATCTACACCTCCCGCTGATGTAAAATCGCCCAAATAGTTGACCTCGCTCGAGACGCCGATGGCGTAAAATCCTTTGTTATGCCCCAGGATGGATGCTACTTCGTCGACCGCTGCATTCCTGTTGCGAGCATCCCAAATAGTATTGTTCCTCAGACCACCAAATGTGGCACTTCCGAAATAATCACGGAAGTCAGGAGTTGTTGTATCTGCACCCCAACCTCCGTCATCGTAAAACCGGCCACCGCTCCTGCCGCCGTGGAAAATATCTCCTTCCTGTCCCGGATTGCCAGTACCATTTACACCACTAAGCTGCTCATTGGTCAGATTTCCTCTTGTTTGCCGCACTGATGGCTCACCGTCTGTAATAAATACAATATAAGTCGCCCGATCGGATGCCACAGCCATCTGGTTAGCAAGCTGCAGAGAATGCTCCCAGTTTGTTCCGCTGCCCTCATAACGTGTAATGCCATCCAGCACGGACTGGAATGTATCTTTATCTTCCGTAGGCGTTTGGCGGATCGTTGCCTTGTTGCTGAATGTAACAAGGCCCATACGGTACTGCTCACCGTCTGTACCGTTTACTGCATATAACCTGTCAGCCAACTTCTGCACTGCCTGTTTTGCCTGATAATAGCGCGAATTTGTAACAGTCTGGTAATTATTATCATATGCTGTTTGAGAGCCAATATCTCTCCGCATTGAGGAGGAAAGATCCAGGATCACGATAACATCCGCGACCTTCTCAGTTATCATAGGTTTCCTGCTTCCGGTAACACTAAGCGACAATGTATTTGTTCCGTCTGTGTTTGGAGTTGATTCTTTCAGGATATAAGGAGTGTCCGGTTGTGGAGAATTCTCACTTGGAGATGGTGCACCACCCGTTGGTATTACAGGTTTCTCATATACTACATAGATATCGCTTCCATCGGCGACCTCATGCCAGTTTTGGTCTTGTCTGACTGGTCCATAAGTGTCAATAGCTCCGTCATAATAGCGCCATGCGTCCTTATTGTTGATCCTGTTGTAACGCAAAATCGGCTGCATAGCTGTGCCGCCCTGCTGAGGATTCGTCGTTTCGGAAGTGTGATAATAGGTGCCTATATATTTCCAGTCCACATGAAGCCCCTGATCGTCTGTTCCTGCAAAGTCATAGATCAGATGAGCCCATCCAAATGAAGTTGACGTATTCGTCGGTTCAGGCTGTTCATCGAATTCCACAAATGTATCGCCATCCATGTAGCCGTAGTGGATGGTGGTAAAGTTATTGTTCTTCTCATATTCAATGGTCATGTCTAGACCATCTTCACCAAAGTCGTGTCTGACTGTCCCAGTATAGCTTGCGGACTTAACTACCTCTGACTCATTATAGTAAGTAATTGTCGAAGTATTCCCATGACGCTCTGCTTTAAGGGAAGTAACTGTTAGTTTCTGCCCATCAGAATCAGTTATGTATGCTCTTCTGTAAGTGTAGTTATCGACGCTTCTTCCTAACACATTTCCAATATTGACCGTATACTCTGCACCGTCATAGAAATTATCGTTATCAATCGTATAACCAACACCATTAGGTCTTGAAATTGCATATCCGCTTTCATCCACATAATCAACAGTTAAGAAAGCACGTGCCGTGTATTGATCCCAATAGTTCTGCCTATAGCGCCATCTTAAGTCTGTTGTATTATCGTTCGTGCCTCTGCGGTTCCAGCTAATCGTAAACGTTGAAAAACTCTCCAGCTGAAACTCTGCTTGAACGATTTCTTTTTCTATCTGTATGCTGCCATCAATTACCGAGGCTACGGTCTCAACTGTAACATCTCCGAAGCTCTCGTTGAGGTGATGAATCTCAAAGGAGTACTGGACGTCCTCTTCGACGGTTTCTTCCGGCAAGCTCTTCATCTTCATAAAAACGTCGACAACAGCCTTCGGCTCAACTTGATTACCGTCTACATCTAGTATCGACAGATCGAATGCCGCCACTCCAAACTCTCTGTCGTCAAAGGCAGAATCCTCCGATTGCTTTTTGTCTACAAGTGCCTCGCGTGCCGCCTGATATTCTTTGCTGTCTTCGACAAATTCGGTAATTTCTAGACTTGCACCCTCTGGAATCTGCGCATTGTCATCATACATCACAATGACCTCATATGTCTCACCAGACACTGAAATCACTGTCGCCTTGAGTTGCGCATCCGTCACCTTCACCGCAAACTGATCCCCATCCTTCATGGTGACCGTCAGCGTCTCTTCGCTGGTAAACGGCTGCACACTAATCAGAGCCCAGTCTCCGGCTTTGATCGTCTGCGCATTGATCTCCGCGATCTGTTCTTCCGTCAACTCTGCGCTGTACGCACACTCCAGTCCACGGGTTTCTTTAATCTGACCGACTGTTGTATTCGAATCAACCCTGCTGACATCCACAAGGCTCGGGCTGCTGAACTCCACAGAAGCCACGTCCGCTACGAATTTTCTTGTGGCTTCGCTGACTTCCACATCGCCCAGTGTGAGCGCTGTGTTCGTATCAGTATTAACGCCATTCTCTTCTGCTGCTTCGCTGGCAGCGTTTCCCCCTGCAGTATCATCGGCATCTTCTGCAGTTTCAACTCCATTTTCGTCCCCGTTTTTCTCAGAGTTCGTATCACCGGTAATACCCAGCACTTCTACGAGGTCTGTAAAGCTGACAAATCCGCCTCCGGGCAGGCTGAACTGATACGATTTGCCATTCACTGTATATTCGAAGTCCACTGTATAGACGATCACATAGACAGAGAAGGATTCTGTATTGAAGGCGACTGTCTGCAGAGCAGAGGGAACATTCCTGCTGGTTCCGGGGTTCGCAGGTTCTGTATCAACAGGAGCTTCGCCCTGTCCTTCAGCCGGATCTGCCTTCCGGTCTGTTTCCTGTTCCTCTTTATCTTCAATGGTTTCCGGTCTGTCGGCAGGCTCTGCCTCTCCGGCCTCTGTATCTTCACTGCCGGAGGCTGCGGGAGCCTCTGTATTTCCGGCCTGCTCAGAGGCTGTCCCCTCTTTCCTCTCTTCTTTACCTGCTGCTTCTTTATCTACTGCATCTGTTACGTCTTTATCTGCCGCCTCTGTCTTTTCCGCTTCCGTTTCTCCGCCAGCCTTTTTCTCTGCTTGATCGGCGGCCTCCGCCTCTTTTTCCTTTTCCTCTTTCCTGGCGGCGGCCTCCGCCTCGGCTTCCTCGCGGAGCTCCTCCTCTGTCCTGCCCTGCGCGGGTTCGATCTCTTCAGGAGCGATCAGATCCATGGTCTCGACATTTCCATTGTCGTCGATATGGACGACCATGGGATCTGCGACCGCAGTGGCCAGATCCTCTGTCTGTTCCCGCCGGACCTGCTCCACGATCTCTGATGTCATGGCGACGCGGACAGGCTTTGCGGGCTCGATCTCATTTCCGTCCGCATCGCGGAAGGAGATGTCCACAGCCTGGAAGCCGTAGGTCCTGAGGCCGGTATTCCCGGAGGGCGCACCGCTCCCGTCCTTTCCGGATCCGGCCGCCTTTCCTGCCTGCCCGGAAGCCGCATCTGCACCGGCTCCATGGCTGTCTGTATGGCCGGCACCGGATTCGGAGCTGCCGTTTTCCACGGTCTCCTGTACGGTCTCTGCGACCGCATCCAGATCCTTTACGGCGGCGAGCACCATCGTCGTGCCTGCCGGGAAGGTTCCTTCGTCGGCTTCCACGCGGACAGTGACATTGGCCTTTTTCGGAAGAGCGTCCGCCGCATCGGCGACTGTGCCGCCGCTGCCCTTCGTCTCTGCGCCGGCAGGTCTGCCTGTCGACACTCGGATCGTGTCCTCAAAGCTCATGGCGGGCATGATCTCAGCCAGGGCGTCTTTTTCGGAATTCTCATCCGCGTCTTTTTTATCAGGATCTTTTTTATCAGGGTCTTCTTTATCCGAATCCTTTTTGCTGTCCTCTTCGGATTTATCGAACAATTTGATCAGTTTATCTTCGTTTTCAGCATTTTCGGGGTCTTTGTCCCCGTCCGCTGCGGCATTCTCCTCCGCCGCTTCCCCGCCGGGGGCATTCCCGTCCTCCGCAGGGTCTGCGGATCCGGCGCCTTCCGCTTCTGCAGCCTGTTCAGCCGGGTCTTCGAGCCCTTCCTCAGGCATGCGGTCCGGATCGGCCGCCTCCGGGTTTTCTTCCGTCCCGGGGTCTGCCGCGCGCACGAGGCGCAGGCCGGTGCTGATCTCCTCGATCTGCAGCGCACTGTCTTTCTCGGCAAAGACCACGTCCGCAGTCCGGATCTCCCTGTCCCCGTCCACATTGACCTCATCGAAGTCCACCTGTCCCATGTTGAAATCCAGGCTGAACCAGCCGCGGACCTTCACGCCGGTCCCGGTCTGCTGACCATTGCCGTCATATTCATGCCTGTTTTTGAACACGGTATAGGGAACAAAGGTAAAGAGCAGGTCCTGGCCGGTCCGGTCCCCGCTGCCAGTATCGCCGATGTTCTCCACTCTGACCACGGCGCTGATATATTCCTGTCCGTTTCCGTCCGCCCCGCCGGCGGCCAGATAGGCCTCCTCATCCTGGTCGGGTGTCCTGGTGCCCTCCACGGCTTCCGCCCCCAGATATTTGTGATAGTTGTCCGGGTCCGTGAGGGTCAGCGTGCCGTAATCCACATACTGCGCCGCGATACCGTTCTCCGTCCCGTTGATGGCCTTGACCTGGTCGTCAGTCAGATGGAGGTTTCCGGGCAGGCGGTAGCGCACAACTGCATTCGTCGTGTTGACCGCGCCGGCAGGAAGCGTGTATGCCAGATAAACCCGGAGAAGGTCTTTTTCTCCGAGCTCCGTATCTGCAGTCACCTTTTTCCAGCCCGTGATCTGCGCACTGTTTTCCACGACCTCACCGGGCTGTACATGATAGTAATAGATTCCTGTATGGCTGTTCAGAAGGGTCCGGAAATCAAGGGGCTCCAGCTCCGGAACCAGGGGCGCCGCAAGGGGAACCTCCGGCGCGGCCTCCGCCTCCGGAATGTACACCTCCGCCCCGCCTTCCTGCACAGGTTCATTTCCTGTCCGGCCGGAAGCTCCTTCGCCATCCTGCTGCGCGGCACCGGCGTCTCCTTCCGTGCCGGAACTGCCGCCCGGACCGTAGGTTTCAGCGTCCGCAGGAGTCTGTGCCGGATCTTCGTCCGGCTCGTCCGCAGGCTCATCCACGTACTGGTTCTGCTCTTCCTCCGGAACTGCATATTCCTCGTGATACATGTCCTCTTCCGGGACTTCGTCTTCCTCAGAATATGTCTCCTCCTCTTCGACGGGCTCCTGGTGGTAGCAGTCCTCGCTGTGCACATGTACCTCTTTCCCGCACACCAGCACGTTTTCATAGCAGGAGTCATCGTGCTGATGCCCCGCAGACTCCTCGAGCCCGCAAATCAGCTCCCTCTCCTCCTCATAGCAGGACGCATCATGTGTGTGCTCCGCCTGTTCACAGAGGAGATTCCCTTCTTCATCATAGCAGGCCTCTCCATGCGTATGCTCCGCGGTCACGCACTTCAGGACAGACTCCGCCCTGTAACAGGCGTCGTCATGCCGGTGCCCCGGATCCTCCGGAATGTCGCAGACCAGCTGCCGCTCATAACAGGAGTCATCATGCTGGTGTGCCTCGATCCCGCAGTCCGCCTCCCGCTCCATCGTGATGGCCGGCAGCACGAGGGCATAGGTCGTCACGAATACGACCAGCGCCGCAACGATACTGATGACCCGTGTCATCATCCGGCGCAGTCTGCGGTTCCTCAGTATTCTTCTTATCCGATTCAGTAATGTCTTTCTCATAGCAGTCCCCTGCCTTTCCCCTTTAACCAGCTGATCGGGTGTTTGTCTGATAAATAGTACCTGTTCAGCACCCATGTATTGCAGGTGCCTCGCACCTGCAATACCGGGCTGACAGAAGCGCTGCGGGGTACTGAACAGATACGATAAATAATGGTTGCATATATTTTCCAGGGCAGAATATCCCTGTATGCCACTTATTTTATCAGGCACTGCTCAAAAGAACCGTCACATTTTCAGAAAATTATTGACATTTTGTATAATTTCCTGCTATCATATAGAATTCTGTGTAAGTTTTTAAAATATTATTGACTTTTCGTGTCGAAATAATGAAAAAAATATGACAAAACTGTGCGCAACAAGAGAAGGCGGACCGCAGAGTGCTGCTGTTTGAATTTCTTGCAGTCAAAAGCGGCGATCCCGGTCTTTCCGACGCCCGAAAATGTCAAGGTGCTGAAGAGCAGTAACCTCCTGCTCCCAAAAAACCGGCACTCCCCCTCTGGAGAAGTGCCGGTTATTCCGGGGCAGCAATGCCCGGATCAAAAATATTTAAAAATATACGCGCACTGGCAATTTTACTTTCATTTATTCCGCGACTTTCCATCCAACCAGTTTTCTTGTCGCGGAATCAAAAGACACATCGATCTTAAACAGCTTCCTGGAATCAGCGATAAACGGCAAAGCATAGTCCCTGCTGTCAATCTGTGCCAAAGCAGCTTCTGCCGAATCATCCCTTTTGAACTCAAACAGATATATATAATCGTTGGTCTGTACTCTGCAATCAATACGCCCCGAGTATGTATGCATCTCGCACACAGTATACTTCCCAAGAAGCGTAAAAACAATGTAGATCACCGACTGGAAATAGTGCTCGAAAGGGTCAGCATCCTGTGTATAAGCAATGTTGGCAAATAATGCTGTAAGCACATCCCTGATCCGATCCACTTTCCCGTTCTCGATATAATCATCCAGCGTAAAGACATCAAGGCCGGTTCCTGCGATCGCCTTTGGAACATAGGAGGGCATCAGGTTCTCAAGAAAACCGTATTTCACTTCTTCATTGGGGAAGCATAGCGTGTATCTCTTACGCTGCTTATCATAATCCTCGATCGTGAGGTAACCGGTCTGGTAAAGAAGAGGGACCGGCTCCAGTATATCCCCGGTATAATCCTTCAAAACAGACTCGTTTGCATAGATCGTCTGATCGGTGAACTTGCGGACATCAAAGCAATTCTCTCTCAGTTTCCTGATGAGAAAGGTCGGAGTTCCAGTCGCAAACCAGTAGGAGCCGAACTCTCTGTCGAAAAAAGCATTCAGGAGGCTGTATGGATTATATACACGAACGCCGTCCGGGTGAAAACGGTATCCGTCATAAGCCTTCTTCAGCTCTGTCATGCATTCTTCCCGTGAAATCTCCTGTTCTCTGGCAAGCTCTGCAATATTTTCCCCGAAATATTGTCCAAGCTCGGCATCTGTAATGCCGCATATTCCTGCATACTGCTTTGAGAGAGAAATGTCCGTCAGCTGGTTAAGATCACTGAATATACTGACCTTATGGAACTTTGAAACACCGGTGATAAAGATAAACTGTATGTACTCATCGAAGCTTTTCAGCGTGCTGAAAAAGCCCTTGAAAACCTCCTTGTTGTGTTCCTGCAGCTCCGGTTTTTCCACAAGATCCAAAAGCGGTTTGTCATATTCATCAACCAGGATCACACATGTGAAGCCTCACACGACTGAACTCGCGTGCTTCCTACTCCCCGCCTTGCGGCGGGTTCCCCTTTAAGGGGTTCGGACTGCCTCTCCACCATACAGCCAAAGCTCAGCATCACGCTGCCGCAGCAGCGAGCGCCGCACTAAGGCTAATCAGCGTGGATAAGGTGCAGGTGCTTCTCTTGCTGGCTGA
>JAFWDM010000061.1 GCA_017513005.1 Lachnospiraceae bacterium | reverse complement strand
CCATGTACGAGAGCCATCCGGCCGCGGAATCATATCCCTTTGCCTGCGCGAGAATGCTGTCCAGAAACGCGGGCAGGCGCTTCTGTATGTCCTGCTCTGCCTCCTGCGCGCCCCGAAAAGCCCCGGCTGCGTATTTCCTGTAACCGACTGCATCGAAAAGGTAGCGCATGGAAAACGCCGGACGAAGATCCGTCAGAAGCGCCAGATCTTTGACCAGGTCTTCCACAGTCTCCCTGGATACGCCGGCATTATTCAGGATCTGCTGACGGCTCATTTTTTCCGTCGCTGCGAAACTCCCGGACAAATACCGTTCCGGCCGGTTCATGATCCGGAGCAGGTCCTTGCGCGATGCACCGGATCCTCCAAAGCCACCGGTGCCTGCCAGCGCACAGGCAGTCCGGTAATAGGCTGTCAGGTCCTGCAGGATCGATACCTCTGCGGTCTCTGTCCCCTGTTCCCTGCGTGAGGTCCCTTCCGCCCGGAAGGGGATCTGTTTCTGCCGGAGCAGAGACAGAAATCTCTGCGCCGCGAAATGGGTCCTGAAGATCACGGCGGTCTCCTCCCTTTCCTCAGCAGGCATCCCCTCCAGTTCCTGTGCGATAAAGGCATATTCCGCTTCAGGACCGGTAAAGGGTCTGCAGCGAAAACAGCCTTTCTCACGGCTTCCTGCCCGGAAGTCTTTTTGAATGCGGTCTTCGTTGCAACGGATCAGGGCGCCTGCTGCCTGCAGGACCGCACGTCCGCACCGGTAATTTGTCCCCAGAAAGACGATACGTCCGGGATCCCTCTGCAGGGAATGATCCTCCAGGAACCGACGCATGGTACCCGGGTCCGCTCCCCGAAAGCCGTAGATGGACTGATCATCATCCCCCACGACAAAGAGGTTGTTTGCGGGAGCCGCCAGAAGGCGCAGGACATCATACTGGGAGGGGTTCACATCCTGGAATTCATCCACGAGGATCCACTGAAACCTTCTCCTCCACTTTCCCAGTTCTGCCGGATCCTCCTCCAGCCTCTTTTTACAGCGCAGGACCATGTCGTCAAAATCGAGCCACCCCCGGTTCTGCAGATACAGATCATATTCCCGGACGAGCCCCCCGATCCAGGCCTGCCTGCATGGAAGGCCGTTTTTATAGCGGCTGATCAGGAGCTGGAGTTCTTCCGGCGTGGTGCCGGCGGGGACAAGGCCTGTGGAACACAGATGCCGCAGATACTTCTGTTTTGAGGCCGGATCGATCACAGAGAGCCTTCCCGGTGAGGACTCCTGCAGGATCCGGTAAAAAACAGAGTGAAACGTGCCGAACACCAGGTTCTGCTGTCCGCACATGCCAAAAAAGCGGCTGCGCATCTGCGCTGCCGCCGCCCTGGAAAAGGTAAGGACCAGTATGGAAAAAGGATCGACCCCTATCGTGTCGATCAGATACCGGATGCGTTCGACAAGTACAAAGGTCTTGCCGCTTCCCGGTCCTGCGATCACGGCACAGGGCCCGCCACCCTGACGAATGGCCAGGGCCTGTGCCGGATCCGCTTTCAGATCATGCCTGTCGCTCATGTATTTTCTGTACGCCTCAAGGTCGTCTGAAGTCAGGACAGTTTTTCGATCGCTTTTCCGATCCTGGAAAGAGACTCCTCTTTCCCGAGGATCTCCAGGATCTCTGTCGCGCCGGCGGGCGTCACACTCTTTCCGGAGACTGCGATCCGGACCGGCCACAGGACATAGCCGTTCTTGTAGCCCTTTTCCTGGATGAAGCCCTTGAGGGTCTCAAACAGGGCATCATTGGTCCAGGCGGCCGGATCCTGGGCCTCGAGGACGGGAAGGACCTCTTTGAGGACAGTCAGGGCGCTCTCCGGGGTGGATTTCATCTTCTTGTGCCGGTAAAGATCTGTATCGTACTCGGGAAGTGTCTCGAAGAAGGAGACCATTTCCGGAATATCCGGCCAGATCTCAATGCGGGTCCGGACCATCTCGGAGATCTTGCGAAGGTCCAGGTCCTTCGTGATGGCTTTTTTCAGCCAGCCCTCCGCCTGGGCGTAAAAGGCATCGGGATCCATGGACTTGAGATATTCCCCGTTCATCCAGCGGAGCTTTGTATAATCAAAGACGGAAGGGGACCGGCCCATGCGGTGATAGTCAAATTCGCGCACGAGCTCCTCCAGGGAGAAGATCTCCCGCTCGCTGTCCGGTGACCACCCCAGAAGCGCGACGAAGTTGACCACGGTCTCCGACAAAAATCCCTGTTCGATCAGGTCTTCATAGGAGGAGTGGCCGCTGCGCTTGGAGAGCTTGTGGTGCTCTTCGTCCGTGATCAGCGGGCAGTGGATATATTTGGGGATCTCCCACCCGAACGCCTCGTAGAGCCTGTTGTATTTGGGCGTGGAGGAGATATACTCGTTCCCGCGGATGACATGGGTGATTCCCATCAGATGATCGTCGACGACATTGGCGAAGTTATAGGTAGGGAAACCGTCGGACTTGATGAGGATCATGTCGTCGAGCTCCTTGTTTTCCACGGTGACATCTCCGTAGAGTTCGTCGTGGAAGGTCGTCGTCCCCTCCTGCGGGTTGTTCTGGCGGATGACATAGGGCATGCCGGAGGCCAGGTTCTGCTCGATCTCCTCTTTGGAAAGATGCAGGCAGTGCTTGTCATAGATATTGATCTCCTTGCCCTCTATGGTTTGGGTCAGGGTGGCAAGCCTCTCGGGCGTGCAGAAACAGTAGTAGGCCTCCCCCTTATCGATCAGCTCTTTGGCATATTTCGTGTAGATCCCCGCCGCGACACGCTCGCTCTGTACATAGGGGCCCACGCCCCCGTCCCTGTCCGGGCTCTCGTCCGGAATCAGGCCGGTCTGGGCCAGGGTGCGGTTGATGATGTCCACGGCACCCTCGACCTGGCGGACCTGGTCCGTGTCCTCGATCCTGAGGATGAAATCCCCGCCCTCGTGCTTGGCGATCAGATAGGCATAGAGCGCTGTGCGCAGGTTTCCGACGTGCATGCGCCCGGTCGGACTGGGCGCGTATCTGGTTCTGATTTTCATTTCCGGTTAAGACCTCCTGTTGTATGTTCTTGTGTATGTCATGATAGATCCCGGGGCTCCCGTCACTGGATCCCGGTGCTCCCGAAGCCGCCGCGGTCGGCCTCTCCCAGCCGGTCGACTTCTTCAAAGATGATATCCGGCTGCCTCCGCTCTATGCGGAACTGACAGATCCTGTCGTTGACATGGAGCTTCGTGTCGCGGGTCGCGATCTCGGGAACCATCCATTCATCTCCATCCCCGCAGTAGGCATGGTCGATGACGCCGTAATGGTTGGCCTGGATCAGGCCGAAATTCTTATAGGTGCTGCTGCGGGGGACGACGTGGGCCTCATACCCCTCCGGGAGCCTGATCGCCACGCCAAGACGGATGAGGCGGAAATCGCCCTTTTTCATCTCCACTTCCTCCGCCACGCGCAGGTCGATCCAGTTGGCGCTGTCGGTGGGCGGCTGCAGCTTTTCGATCCTGTCGCTCAGATACCGGATCCGGAGCGTCTGCGCCGGCTCGGGTGTACGCTGAATCTCTGTGGAATCGGCAGCTTTAGCAGGCATGGACTTCAGGCTCTGGCCGGCGGTCTGAAATGCAGCAGTCTCCCCACAGATAGACCAGCCTTCCGAGCTCCGTCCTTCGGCAGTGTTTCCGGCTTCTTCCGTCTTCGTTCCGGGATCTGTCTCCCCCAAAGGACCGGCTTTCGTTTCCACTGTATCCGGCTTCCCGGCCGGCACCAGCACTTTCCACTCTGACTCCTCTGAAAAAGGATTCCCCGCCTGGTCGAGGCTCCACCCGACCCTGTCCGCCGCGGCAGTCGCGAGTTTGTCGCAGCGTTCATTTTCAGGATGGTCTGCATGTCCCTTCACCCAGCGGAAACGGATCCTGTGCGGAGCAAGGGCTTTTATAAGGCGCACCCACAGATCCTGGTTTTTGACAGGCGACTTTGAGGAAGTCACCCAGCCGTTTTTCTGCCAGTTCCTGATCCAGTTTTTTTCAAATGCATCCACCAGATAGCGGGAATCAGAGAAGATCAGGCCCTCACAGGGCTCGTTCATATTTCCCAGGGCTTCCAGCGCCGCTATGGGCGCCATAAGTTCCATCCGGTTGTTCGTCGTCTGCGGGAACCCTCCCGAAAGCTCTTTCTCCAGAACATTTCCCTCTTTGTCTCGGATCCGCACGATCGCGCCGTATCCGCCCGGTCCGTCCGGATTTCCCCGGGCGGCGCCGTCAGTAAAGATAACGATTTTCAAAACAGACTCCTCCGCAGGGCCCTCTGCGGGTCCTGCCCATGGATGCGCCGCTGCAGCATCCATATTTTTGCATTCCCATACCTTTGTGTCCGCCCTCGACAGGACATGCACCTGGAACGCTATTTCCACCGCCCGCTTTCGAGGAAGCGGTCCGCGCGGTCCCGGGCCTTCTGCACCAGTGCAGGGTCATAGCCCAGAAAAGCCAGAAGGGCGATCGCGTTGCAGGATGTGGAGGGCCCCGGCAGGAGCCGGTAGGAAAACCGCACATCCCCCTCTTCGATCTCCTCGCCAAAGTGATAATTCTCGTAGACATCCGCCAGCAGACCGGTCAGTTCCAGATCGTGGGTCGCTGCAAGGCACAGGGTCCCGGACCGGGCAAAGCAGCGAAGGATCTCCGCTGATGCGGCGATCCGTTCCACCGTATTCGTGCCCCGGAGCACCTCATCGATACAGCAAAGGACCGGGTTACGCCCGGATGTATCTGTCTCCGCAGCCTCCAGGATCCGCCGCAGGGATTTGATCTCGACGATAAAATAACTCTCCCCGTCCTGCAGGCTGTCCCGCAGGGCCATGGAAGAATAGATTCGGAAAAAACCGCCCCTGTAGCTCTGTGCGGGCGCGATGCCCACGGTCTAGGCCAGCAGGGCGCACAGGGCTGCCGCCTTGAGGAAAGTGGATTTTCCGGAAGCATTGGACCCGGTCAGAAGGACCGGTCTGTCCGTGCGGATACCGTTGCAGACAGGTTCCTCGAGCAGGGGGTGAAAGAGTCCCTCTGCGAAAAAACGGGACTGCCCGGTCACCGGGAAGGCCGCGTCCTCTCCTGTTTCCGAGGATGCAGGGACCGTATCTGCCTGGGAAGGATCCTGGTCCTTTCCCGGGAATGCGGGGACCGTATCTGTCCCGAAAAAAGCAGGGACAGCACTGTGCGGCAGCGTCTCCCTCCAGGAGGCGATACTGATACAGCTGTCGATCCGGCCCGTGATGGTCAGAAGTTCGCTGATCTGGTCCTGCCTGCCCCGAAGCTGCTCCAGCATGCTGTTGAACTTGATCAGATCCAGATGAAAGAGGATCCGGATATACTCCAGTATGATCCCGAAGGGATCAGACCCTCCGGCCGTGCTCCCCAAAAGAAGGGACGACCCGCGCCGGAAAGCGGAAAAATCCTGCAGCAGGACCGGGATCCGGTCCATCTCCTTAGAAAAAACAGGGCAGCCCGCTTTTTCGATCTCCCCGGCGCAGTCCAGCAGGCGGAGGATATAATGAAACACCTGAAAATGCGGGGCGATCTGCGCCTTTTCCTTAAAATAGCTGCTCAGATTCCATGCAAAAACAAGGAGCATGAGCAAAAGGCCCGCACCTGTGTTCCAGAACATCAGGGCAAAAGCCGCAAAGGGAGCTGCAGCGGCAGCATAATGTCTGAAATTCCCCCGGTTTTCCAGTGCCAGCGTCAGATCCAGATAATCATAGAGGGAATAGCGCCCTGCATGCCCCAGACCTGCCAGGATCTCCTGCAGGCGCAGCCGTTCCTTTTCATGGTCTGCCGCCGCAAAGAAATCATACTGGTCCTGCGTAAAGGGCAGGCCTGCCGCGTCCATCGCGGGTGTTCGGAGCAGGTAGTACAGATACTCCTCTCCCGCAGCGCTGCAGGTGCTGTCCATCCGCGAAAACAGCTGATCCATGTCGAGATCGTTCCAGGTGATGTCATCGACCTGAAAGCCCTCCCGGTGGTGGAGATAATACTGCGGGATCTGCGCGTATCGCTCCGGGGATGTCTTTTTTGAAGAAGGCCGGCCAAACTCGCTTCGAAGGCGTTTTCTGAGCGTTTCACGGCTCCTTTTTCTCTCCCGTGCGCCCAGAAACAGCGCGATCAGGACAAACCCGGCCAGAACACAGAAAAAAACCGAAACTGTCTGAAATTCACCCATTTGATGTCTCTCCAGGCAATGCATAAATCAGGACAAAGCGCCCGATTTCCTTTACAGACTGCTCCTGATCCGGTCGGCACAGGAGACGATCCAGTCGTGAAGCTGAGATTTCTCTTGATCGGAGAGAGACCAGATCCATTCATCGTACGCAAGCTCCGGTTTCCAGTCAACAGAACCGTCGAATGCAGGGGGAGCATCGTGCATACATGCATCGTTCAAGAGCGGCGCACCCCACCGGGAGGCAAAGCTCTTATATCTCTTGACTCGTTCCGCCACGCATTCTTCTATCGTCTCCAGGGCGCCTGTGTAAACCAGGGAAAGCTCTTCGTCACCGCAAAGCCCGCTGCGCTTTTGTCTGATCTGTGTGTACCACGCTTTCAGCGCGTAAAGCTGGGCCAGATACTCGACGTTGCTCTTCCGTTTCAGGCGGATATTCTTTTCGGAAGGGACGGTATCCTGATAGGAAAAGGGTATCTCAAAGCTCGGGCTTTTGCCGGAATACATGATATCCTCCGGAACAGACCTGCGGAGGACCTGACCGGCGATGGTCATGGCGCCGAACCCGATTTCTTTGGGGCCGACGATACCGCTCATGCCGCCCAGGAAGATGGGAGGCCTGTCGAGAAACACTCCTTCTGTGACGGTACCGATCAGGGATGCCGTTGCCTTGTCGCCGGATTCGCCCCAGGGCGTAAAATTAAAGTGGATAAAGCCGCTGCCGATCTCCGTGTGAACCTTGCGGGAGAGACCGCCGGAAAGCAGGGCGTCGCAGAAGTTGATCAGGGAGCCCATGGTCACGCCGTACATCATGATCGTCTGCTTGAGGCCTACGGCATGGGCTGTGCTGGCCTCCTCCTCAAGAAGGGTACCGCCGCGGAAATGGCAGCTGCCGCCCGCCTTGGCGCGGGGGAGAAGGGTGGATTCAGTAACGTAGCCGCTTGCGATGGACGCTCCCGCCCCGATCACGGAGTTGTCGACCGTTGCGGGACCTTCGGTTCCTATTTCTGCGCCTGTACCTATGAGCGTGCGGCTGCCGGTAATACGCGCACCGGGATATAAAACACTGCCCGGGTAGATCCTGGCAGGATCAACATCGGGGGAAACGTAGACCTGCCTCGGGTCGATCATTTTTACTCCCTTGTCTGCCAGGGTTTTTAAAGTGCTCTCGATATTGTGATCCATAAAAAATGCTCCCTAATGAAAACGATGAAAACGGTTATTCAATAAAGCTCTTGTTTTTCGGTTTTTTTCAGGATGTACCCTGCCGGCTCTGTGACCCTCTTCCAGCGGTCTTTCCTGCTGCCTTTCCGGAAGACTTTGCCTTTCCGGAAGTCTTTCCCTTTCCCGCAGCTTTTCTGCCGCCGCGCGCGGGCCTGCGGTCTTTTTTCGCTGTCTTTTCCGGGTAAAGGGCGGCATCCTGCGCGTACTGCTGCAGCAGGATCCCATGGAAATCAGTCTCCTTGATATAATTCGTCCTGCGGGTAATAAAGCTGTTGAGCTTTTGTGTATACTCCCCGCTCGACACCCTGCCCTCCGCGACCTGAGTCAGTCCCAGCTCCCAGCTGGCCGTCAGACGGGGATCCAGCAGGGGCTTTAGCGCGCAGCTGCAGGTGTCATAGATCATCTCGCCGGTCTGTGAGGGCGTGATGACCTGCGTTTTGCTGTTCAGCCGCAGATAATCATTGCCGAAGAGTTTTTTCAGGATCTCGGCCCGGGTCGCACTGGTCCCGATCCCGCTCCCGCGGATCTGCTCGCGCAGCTCCTCCTCCTCGATCAGCTGCCCCGCATTTTCCATGGCCAGGATCATGCTGCCGGAAGTGTAGCGTTTGGGCGGGGCGGTCTCCCCCTCGCGGATGGTAAAGGGACCGGCCTGGAGTTTTGCGCCTTTTCTTGCAGTCCTCAGAAACTCCGGAACCGCGCCTTCACTGCTTTTGTCAGCTGCTTCCCCTTCGGAGTCCGCTTCTTCCGCCGCCTTTTCCTTCCTGAAGAAAAAGGAATAGTTCAGTACGTCCAGGTAACCCCGCTCGACGCAGGTGCGGAGGGAGGCTGTAAAGAGCTCTGTCTCCCGGACTCTCACCCCCGCGCTGATCCGGTCGTAGACTGCGGGAGGGTAAAAGATCGAAAGAAACCGCCGCACGATCAGCTCGTACACATTCTGGGACCGCTTCGAGAGGGAAGGCAGCGCCTTGAGCCCCTCCCCGGTCGGGATGATGGCGTAGTGGTCCGTGACGGCCTTGTCGTTGGTGTAGCGGGTCTTTCCGATCTTCTTCCAGGTTCCGCTCTCCAGGACCGGGACGAGGAGGTCCCTGCACCAGGAGATCGTCGAGAGACCGCGGAGGTTTTTCCCGATCTCTTTGGCGACCGCCGTGGTAAGGACGCGCGCATCGGTCCTGGGATAGGTCGTCAGCTTCTTTTCATACAGTTCCTGGGCGACGGCCAGCGTCTGGTCCGGGCTGATCTTGAAAAAGCGGGAGCAGTCGTTCTGAAGCTCCGCCAGGTTGTAGAGAAGGGGCGGATTCTTCTTCTCTTTTTTGCGGGAAATGGTCTCAAGGACAGCAGGCACCTGCGAGGCGGCAGCCTCCCTG
>JAFWDM010000060.1 GCA_017513005.1 Lachnospiraceae bacterium | reverse complement strand
TATCCGGGACTTGTTGACCCCCTTGCATACTATCTCAATAAAATCCGATATTGATTTACAGTTGATGTAGCGCCGGATACGCGAACCGTACGTCCGGTGCAATGGGAGGGGCGGAGCCGTTCGGCTCCCCTCTACCCTATTGCGTCGGAAAAGCGCTGCACAGACAGGCGCGTCCGGGCGGCTCCTTACAGGGCATGTCCGCGCCGGCCCTGTTCCGCAGAGGAAAATGGAGGAAAAAGATGACTAAAAAACAGGATCAGCGAAAGCAGAGTCAGAACAGCACCTGTCTGCTGCGGGAAAAGGAATACTATGAGATGCTCCGCTGTGAGCTGGAGAGCCGGAAGGGCGAGAATGTGGATATCACCTTCCGGGAGGTCCGCAAAAACAACGGGGTCCGGAAAAAAGCCTGTACGGTCCGCTATGATGACGCCCAGGTCGCTCCCACGATCTATCTGGACACCTATTATGACCTTTATCTGCAGGGGGAGGCCGTCTCGGAATCCGCCGAGAACATCCTGCAGTACTGCCGCCGAAAGACGCCGGAGATCTCCTTTCCCGAAAATTTTTTCAGGGATTTTGACACGGTCCGAGGCAGACTGGGGGTCAAGCTGATCGGGACGGACCGCAACCTGTCCTTTCTGCACGACGTCCCGCATATCCCTGTCGAGGACATGTCGGCTGTCTTTTTTTACCTGCTGGAGGATCCCGCATTCGGAAACGGGATGATCATCGTGCGCAATACGGACATGGAACGCTGGGGGAAGACACCCGGCAGGCTGTACGAGGAGGCCCTGGAGAACTGCCCCCGCATGCTCCCGCCCGTTTTCCGTCCGCTCTCCGATGTGCTGAGCATCCTGCAGCCTGCGGGGGAGAACGAACTGTATCTGCTCACCAACGAGGCCGCTCTCTATGGCGCGGCAGTCATCCTGTATCCCGGGATCCTGAGGGAGGTGGCAGACTATCTGGAGGGGCCGTATTTTATCCTTCCCAGTTCCGTGCATGAGACGATCCTCCTGCCGGACAGGGGGGAGTCGGCAGAGGGACTGCTGGAGATCGTAAAGGAGATCAACCACACCCAGGTGGCTCCCGAGGAGGTGCTCACAGATTCCGTGTACCATTTTACGCCAGGCGACAGGTTCCTGCGCCGGGAGATACTGTGAAGCAGGACAGAGTGACGGCTTCCGCGCGGCACCGGCGGAGCCGCTGCAGGTACGCATGCCCTCCCGGGTGCGTGAATATGTAACCGCCGCTTTGGCGCACTTTACTTTTGTCATTATTTGTTATAGAATAACATTTACATATCCGCAGGGGAGCCGGTTGCTTTCCGCACAAAGGGTGGATCATCGGCTGCAGTTCAGGCCCGCTTGAAATTCGAGGGGCGTGAGCAGTAACGATCAACGTTGCAATACATCCCCCGCAAAGCAGCGGAACATGCTGCGCGGGGGTTTTTCTATGCATGGCTATGCATAGCAGGATGCGGATTACAGTACAGATCCACCTGAAGCCTCGAGGTGTTTTTCGCGGCTTTTTCGCGAAAAACCCGAGTGAAACGGCGCGAACACACTTGCTCGCAAGTGTGTTGCGCACAGCAAAGCGTATTGGAATCGCCGCGCGCAACGTTACATGTTCACGCCCTCGATAGGGCGTGAACAGTAACGGATGCGGTGACAGGCCCTGGAACCCGCGGAGCCGGAAGCGGCAGGTATACCCTTCCGGCACACTCGAAGTGCAGTCATAACAGGAGGAGTATAAAATGGCAGCAAGTGAACAGTATCTGGAAGTGTACCGCCATTCACTGGCGCATGTACTGGCGAAGGCCGTGTTCGAGATCTTCGGCAAAGAAAACGTGCAGTACGCCATCGGCCCGCAGATCGCGGACGGGTTTTATTACGATTTTATCCTGCCCCGCCAGGTCAACAAGGATGATTTCAAGCTGATCGAGGACAAGATGAAGGAGATCCTCAAGCGCCGTGAGGACTGGACGGAGAAGGAGCTCTCCCGCGATGAAGCCCTTAAGCTCTTTGAAGGCCAGAAGTTCAAGACGGAGCTCATTCAGGACCTGCCGGAGGACGAGCGGATCACGATCTACTACACGGGCGACGACTTCGTCGATCTGTGCAGGGGGCCTCACGTTGCCAATTCCAAAGAACTCATGAGCGCCGCGTTTGAGATCCGCAGCGTCTCGGGCGCCTACTGGCGCGGCGATGAGCACCGCGACTCCCTTCAGAGGATCTACGCCTACGCATTTCCGGACAAGCAGTCTCTCAAGGCCCACAAGGCCCTGATCAAAGAGGCGATGGAGCGCGACCACAAAAAGCTCGGCCCGCAGCTCGACCTGTTCATGTTCGATGAGACGGCACAGGGCATGCCCTACTGGCTGCCCCGCGGCTGGCGTGTCTTCAATACCCTGCTCGAGTACTGGCGCGGGATCCATGACCTGCACGGCTATCAGGAGATCTCCGCACCGATCATCAACAATAAAAAGCTCTGGCTGATCAGCGGCCACTGGGCGCACTATGTGAACAATATGTTCATCATCCCCGGCAAGGACGGTTCGATCGAGGCGGATGACACTATGGCGGCCAAGCCCATGAACTGCCCCAACGCCATGATGGCCTACAAACGCAGGGTCCACTCCTACCGCGATCTCCCGATCCGCTATTCGGAGACGGATGTGGTCCACAGAAAAGAGAAGACCGGCCAGCTCAACGGCCTCTTCCGTGTACAGATGTTCCGCCAGGACGATGACCACACCTTTGTAATGGAAAGTCAGATTGAAGACGAGATCAAAGACGTCCTGGGCATTGCGGACGAGATCTACCAGACCTTCGGCCTGTCCTACCGCGCAGAGCTGTCCACTCGTCCTGAGGACTTCATGG
>JAFWDM010000059.1 GCA_017513005.1 Lachnospiraceae bacterium | reverse complement strand
TATAATCGGTTACACCGTGTCGGCCGGATACAGGCTGCGCGGAAAAAGTGATCATAGTAAAGTGATCAGCAGCTGCAGTAAGAGTGTTTTTGGATCCGGTATGAGATTTCGCGTACCGAGAAGGAGAGAAGAATGGGTAAAGGAAATTGTGTAGTAGGACAGTCCGGCGGCCCCACCGCCGTCATCAACGCTTCCATCGGCGGTGTATATTATGAGGCCAAGAAGCAGGGCTACGATAAGGTCTATGGCATGATCCACGGGATCGAAGGGTTTCTGCAGGGAAAGGTCGTCGACCTTGACAAGTATCTGGCGGACCCCATGGGCCTCGAGCTTCTCAAGAGGACACCTTCCGCATTCCTCGGCTCCTGCCGCTTCAAGATGCCCAAGATCGATGCCAGCCCCGAGACCTATCAGAAGGTCCTCGATGTGATGGACCAGTATGACATCAATACTCTGTTTTATGCCGGCGGCAATGATTCCATGGACACGGTCAAGATGCTGTCCGATTTTGCCGCGGAGAAGGGGCTTAAGGACAAATGGTTCATGGGCGTCCCCAAGACCATCGACAACGACCTGCCGATCACGGACCACTGCCCCGGCTATGCGTCCGCCTGCAAGTATATCGCGACCTCTCTCAAGGAGATCATCCGCGACAACGAATCCTTCGGCGCCGCCAAGCCCACTGTCGTGGTCGTGGAGATCATGGGCCGTCACGCAGGCTGGCTGACTGCCGCCGCCGCTCTGGCCAAGGGCGATGACTGCTCCGGCTGCGATGCCATCTATCTTCCCGAGAGGACCTTTGACCTGGATGCCTTCATGGCGAAGGTGAAATACCTGGCAGAGACCAAGAGGTCTGTCGTCATCGCTGTCTCCGAAGGAATCGCGACAGTGGACGGCAAGTTTGTCTGCGAGGCGGGCGGCGCTGTCCTTCCCGTCGATGCCTTCGGCCATAAGCAGCTGGGCGGCACGGCTTCCAACCTCTGCAGGATCATCGCAAAGGAGACCGGCCTGAAGACCCGCGCGATCGAGTTCTCCACGCTGCAGAGGGCGGGCTCCCATATCGCGTCCCTGACCGACATCAACGAGGCGTTCGAAGCCGGCCGCGCTGCCGCGAAGGCTGCGGCGGAAGGAAAGACTGCTCTGATGCCTGTCTTCAAGAGAGTCAGCCAGGATCCCTATCTCTGCGAGATCGACCTGCACGACATCCATGACATTGCGAATGTCGAGAAGGCTGTTCCGGATGAATACATCACTGAGGACGGCTGCGGTATCACCGACGCTTACATCGCCTATGCGCGCCCGCTGATCATGGGCGAGCTGCAGCCCGTCTTTGTCGACGGCCTGCCCAGGCATATCGTCATGAAGGAGCTCGAGGAGTTCTGATCCGGCAGGACTGAAAAGCCCTGACAGGAAGCCCTCCGCCTGCTGCGTGTACGCGGCGGGCGGAGGGTTGTGCGTAAAGGGAAGTATGATCAACTTTTGACTCGAGGATGATCAGGCAGTCGTGTCTGCTAATGGTTTTTGTGTGTAAAGGGAAGTACGATCAACTTTTTCAGGTAAAAACAATCAGGGACAGGGAACAAGGGTGAGAATACCATGGATCTCTTTGACTATATGCGGCAGGAGCAGCAGCAGACGGAGTCGCCGCTCGCCGCGAGGATCCGTCCGACGACGCTGGATGAGGTCGTCGGGCAGGAGCATATCATCGGAAAGGGGCGGATGCTGCGTCGGGCGATCCAGGCGGACAAGCTCAGCTCTGTGATCTTTTACGGTCCGCCCGGAACGGGCAAGACGACCCTGGCGAAGGTCATCGCCAATACGACCAGTGCGCAGTTCGTCCAGCTCAACGCGACCACCTCCGGAAAAAAGGACATGGAGGAGGCGGTGAGGGGCGCAAAGGACCGCAGGGGGATGTACGGGAAAAAGACGATCCTCTTTATCGATGAGATCCACCGATTCAATAAATCCCAGCAGGACTATCTGCTTCCCTTTGTGGAGGACGGGACGGTCACGCTGATCGGGGCCACGACGGAAAATCCCTGGTTCGAGGTGAACGGGGCGCTCATTTCGCGGTCCACGGTCTTTGAACTGAAGCCCCTCTCGCAGGGGGATATCCGCACCCTGATCCTGCGGGCGGTCTACGATATGGACAAGGGGATGGGCATGTACAATGCCGCGATCGATGACGACGCGGCGGATTTTCTGGCGGATGTCGCCGACGGGGATGCCCGGCGGGCGCTGAGCGCCATCGAACTGGGGGTCCTGACGACGGAGCCCTCGGAGGATGGAAAGATCCATATCACGCTGGAGACCGCCCAGGAATGCATCCAGCGCCGCGCGCCCCGCTACGACAAGGGCGGAGACAATCATTACGATACGATCTCCGCTTTCATCAAGAGCATGCGGGGGTCGGACCCGGACGCGGCGGTCTACTATCTGGCGCGGATGCTGGAGGCCGGAGAGGACCCGAAATTTATCGCCCGCAGGATCATGATCTGCGCCTGTGAAGACGTGGGAAACGCGGATCCGAATGCCATCACGGTCGCGGTGAGCTGTTCCCTCGCCTGTGAGCGGATCGGGATGCCGGAATCACAGATCATCCTGGCCCAGGCGGCCTCCTATGTGGCCTGCGCGCCCAAGAGCAATGCGGCAGTGAACGCCATTTCCGCCGCCGCGGACCTGGTGAAAAAGACCGGAAACCTGCCGGTCCCGTCCTACCTGCAGGACGCCCATTACGGGGGCGCGGAGAAGCTCGGCCGCGGGATCGGGTATCAGTACGCCCACTTGTATGAGGACCACTACAGCGGACAGCCCTATCTGCCGGAAGCAGTGCGCGGCGTGCACCTGTATGAGCCTTCGGAAAACGGGTATGAAGAGAAGATCCGCGACCGCCTGTACCACTTGACAGGGGACGGCCGCTATCAGGAGAAGGAAGACCTGCTGGAGCGGGAGTGAGGTTACTCATGCCGGGTCGAAGGGCGGCAGCAGAACTGCGCGCCGGACGGGTCCGGATCTTCAGGAGACGATACATGGACGAGGTATTTACCGTATATAAACTGATCATTCTCTATATGCTGGACCGCGCGGAGGGAGATGTGACGCAGGCGGTGCTGTCCTCTTTTCTTCTGGAGAACGGGTACGCGAATTTCATCTCCCTCGCAGAGAGCTACAGTCAGCTCGAAAAGAGAGGGCTGGTCCGCGTTCTGTCCGAAGGGGACAAACAGTTCCTGCACCTCACGGAGGAGGGCCGGCAGGCTCTCGGTTTTTTTGGCATGCAGCTGAATCCCCGCATCCGGGAGCAGGCGGATGCTTTTTTAAGGGAGAACGGACAGCAGATTCGCGAAGACCGCGAGGTGAAGGCAGTTTACGAGAAGATGACCTCCGGCGTCTATGAAGTCCGCATGTCGGTGCGGGAGCGCGGCGCGACGCTCCTGGAGGTGAAACTGGCTGTTCCGGATGCTGCCGCAGCGGCATCGGTCGCCGGAAAATGGAAGGAAAAAAACACGGCGGTCTATCAATATCTCGTTGAAAATCTATTTTGACTGTTCTATAATGCACTTAATCAGTACATCATTACTAAACAGGAAGACTGTTTCTATGTAGAGACGGACAGCTTTACCTCCGTCCTGCATCTGGCGCACTCGCGGCATGATCTGCCGATTTTATTTTTATCCTATTTTTTACCCGGAAAATTATTTTTCCTCAAACAGAAAACTATAACGGAATAAAATAGTAACGGAATAAAACTGTAACGGAAGGACTCTCAGAGAACAGACGCATTCTGGGCGGGAGTCTGTCTGTTTTTATAAATATGATGATAGCAGGGTAAAAAGCCCTGAACCAACGGCAGGTTTGCCTGCCGGTGGGTTTAACATCATAAATAGATTTTTTAAATAATGATACACTTCGGTGGAGGACCATAGATGACAAGAGAACGTTACGAATCGATTTCACTGCACGATCTGCGTGAAATTGCCAAAAACAGGGGCATGAAGCGAATTTCCGCCCTGAAAAAGGCGGACCTGATCGATGCGATGCTCAAAAAGGACGAGGAGGAAGCGATCCTTCTGAGAGAAGAGAAGAAAAAGCGCCGGCAGCAGGCTGATCCGGGGCCCGGGATTTTGGAAGCCGGGGCGGAAGAAGGTGCCGGAGACCGGTCCGCAGGGAAAGGCCGGGCAGCGGACCTGTCCGGAACCGGTGATGAAGACGGCTCCGGGCACAGAACGGGTACGGATCCGGCTGCGGGGGCGGCCCGTGTGGAGGACGGACCCGTGGGATCTGCGCAGGAAAGGACCACCGCCGGGCGGGAGGACAATCCCGCAGAGGCGGCCCGCAGGGAGGTGTCCATGGCCGCTCAGTCCGGGCAGGGCGCCGGGACAGGCCAGGCGCGCCAGAGAAACCAGGGACAGAACCAGCGGGGTAGACAGAGTGCGGTCACCTATACCGGAAGCGGGAGACGGCAGCCGGAGGGGCGCCCGCGCAGAGATGACCGCCAGCGAACTGCAGCCGGCAGGGCGCAGCGTCCGCAGAGAAACGTCATCGTGCAGAATACGCAGGCCGGAGCCGCCGCCTTTCAGGAGAGGGCGGGGGGCAGACCTGCGGAACGCGGCGGCAGCTATGAGCAGGACCGCGAATGGCGCCGTGACCAGCAGGTGCCGGCACAGACAGGTGCCGGGCAGGGAGCAAACGCAGGCAGCGGTCTGCAGGAGGAGGCCGGAAGCTATGGCCGTGAAAACGCGGCGGCCTCAGGCTCCGTGAAGCCGGCGGCAGACCAGGACCGGGACCAGGCAGCCCAGCAGGCTTCCAGGGGCGGCAGCGGATACGGCCAGGCGCCGCAGGAGGTTCCGCAGGAGCCGCAGGGCGCCCGTCTTCCCAGATATTATCAGCCGGGCAGGCCCGATACGCCGGTGATCCACAAGGATGAACTGAATGCGGAGCTCGACAGCGGGCAGCTGGCGAACGGGATCCTGGAGGTCATGCAGGACGGGTTCGGATTCATACGCTGCGCGAACTACATGCCCGGAGAAAATGACATTTATGTGGCGCCGAGCCAGATCCGGCGCTTCGGCCTCAAGACAGGGGATATCATCGTCGGGAATATCCGCGTCCGCACTTCAGGAGAAAAATTCAGCGCCCTGCTCTATGTCAAGAGCGTAAACGGCTATTCCCCGGAGGAGGCGACGAAGCGGTATAACTTTGAGAATATGACACCTGTTTTCCCGGATGAGCGGATCCGGCTGGAGCGGGCCGGCGGGAGCGTTTCCATGCGGATCATGGACCTCATGTGTCCCGTCGGAAAAGGCCAGAGGGGAATGATCGTCTCCCCGCCCAAGGCGGGCAAGACGACCCTGATCAAGGAGGTCGCCCGGTCCGTCAAGTACAACAATCCGGAGATCCACCTGATCGTACTGCTGATCGATGAGCGGCCTGAGGAGGTGACGGATATCCGGGAGGCGATCGAGGGGCCCGGCGCGGAGGTGATCTACTCCACTTTCGATGAACTGCCGGAGCACCACAAGCGCGTCTCCGAGATGGCGATCGAGCGCGCGAGGCGCCTCGTTGAGCACAGGCAGGACGTCATGATCCTGCTGGATTCCATCACCCGCCTGACCAGGGCCTACAACATTACGGAGCCGCCGAGCGGGCGCACGCTCTCGGGCGGTCTTGATCCCGCCGCCCTCCACATGCCCAAGCGGTTTTTCGGTGCCGCGCGCAACATGCGGGAGGGCGGGAGCCTCACGATCCTGGCGACCGCGCTGATCGACACCGGGAGCAAGATGGATGATATCGTCTTTGAGGAGTTCAAGGGTACGGGCAATATGGAACTGGTCCTCGACAGACGCCTTTCCGAGCGCCGCATATTCCCGGCGATCGACATCGTCCGGTCCGGCACGCGGAGGGAAGATCTGCTGCTGACGCCGGACGAACTGTCCGCGATCAACACCATCCGCCGGGCATTCAACGGTCTGAGCGCGGAGCAGGCCGTGACCCAGGCGCTGGACCTGTTCTCCAGAACGCGGTCCAACGGCGAGTTTGTCAACATGGTCCGCAAGATCCCGTGGGGCATGGCTCCCGAGAGACCGCAGCGGATGACAGAATAAGCGGGCGCGGAGCAGCGCGCAGCTTCATCATACGCTGATCGCGGCGCGCAGCCATTTCCAGACGATGGCTTTTGTGATAAGGGCGAGAGGTTTCATCCTGCGCCGATCACGGCGCGCAGCCATGAACGAAGTGAAACGGAGGAACAAAAAATGAAACGAAGCAGCGGCATTCTGCTGCCGGTCTCCAGCCTGCCTTCGAGATACGGGATCGGCTGTTTCTCGACGGAAGCCTACCGGTTCGTGGATTTTCTCGTGGATGCCGGGCAGAGCTGGTGGCAGATCCTGCCCCTGGGGCAGACCGGCTACGGAGATTCACCCTACCAGTCTTTTTCCACGTTTGCGGGAAATCCCTATTTTATCGATCTGGAGCAGCTGATCGGGGCGGAGTATCTGTCCCGGGAGGAAGTGGACCAGTATAATTTCGGGACGCACCCCGCCTATGTGGACTATGACCGGATCTATCAGGTGCGTTACCTGCTCCTGCACCGGGCCTATGAGAACAGCCCCTATGCCCTGCATCCGCACGGGCGCTGGCAGAATACCTCCTACAACCAGGACCGCTATGCTTTTGAGACCTACATCACGAGCAACAAGGACTGGCTGGAGGACTATGCGCTCTACAGCGCCTTGAAGGGCCGGTTTGAAAATGCGGCCTGGACAGAGTGGGACGAGGGGATCCGCCTGCGCAGACCGGATGTGGTGAAAAAATGGCACAGTGAGCTCCTGGGGGAGATCCGGTTCTACTGCTTTCTGCAGTACATGTTCTTCCGCCAGTGGAAGGCATTGAAAGACTACGCGAACCGGCACGGGATCCTGATCATCGGAGACCTGCCGATCTATGTGGCGCTGGACAGTGCGGATACCTGGAGCAACCCGGACCTGTTCAAGCTGGATGAGACGGGGCACCCGTCCGTGGTCGCAGGGTGTCCGCCGGATGCTTTCGCGGCGACCGGCCAGCTCTGGGGCAACCCGATCTATGACTGGGAGAAACACCGGGCCCAGTGCTTCTCCTGGTGGAAGATCCGCATGGAGCACGCCTTCTTTTTCTATGATGCCGTGCGCATCGACCATTTCCGCGGCTTCGAGTCCTACTACGAGATCCCCGCGGAGGAGGAGACTGCGATGAACGGTACCTGGGTGGAGGGCCCCGGCATGGAGCTCTTTCAGGCGCTTGCGGAGACGATCGGGGACCGGCAGGTCATCGCCGAGGACCTGGGGTTCCTTACTCCGGAAGTCCATCAGCTTCTGAAGGACACAGGATATCCGGGCATGAAGGTCCTGCAGTTCGCCTTCGATGAAAAGACGG
>JAFWDM010000058.1 GCA_017513005.1 Lachnospiraceae bacterium | reverse complement strand
TGCAGATGACTCTGAAGGAGCAACTGCCGTGTGTCCCCGCTTTGTATCCGGGAGGGAGAATCAATGGGCTTTTTTGACAGACTCATACAGGGACTGAAGAAGACCAGGGCAAATCTTACAGACAGCATGGATCAGGTCTTCAACTCCTACGAGAAGGTGACAGAGGAGTTTTACGAGGAACTTGAAGAAACCATGATCATGGGCGATATCGGCGTGCAGACCACGGAGGAACTGATCGATCATCTGCGCGGAGAGGTGCAGGCGGAGCGGATCCGCTATGCCGCAGACTGCCGCCAGGAGCTGATCATGGGGATCCGCAACCGGATGAAGCAGGGAAAGGATGCCTATGATTTCGAGAAAGGACCTGCTGTCATTCTGGTGATCGGGGTCAATGGCGTAGGGAAGACGACATCGATCGGAAAGCTCGCCGCAAACTATAAAAGGCAGGGGAAAAGGGTCCTGATCGCATCGGCGGATACCTTCCGTGCCGCGGCGAACGAACAGCTGACCGAGTGGGCCAGGCGCGCGGGAGTCGATATCATCGGCGGGGCGGAGGGGTCCGATCCGGCGAGTGTCGTCTATGATGCCGTCCAGGCCGCCAAAGCACGGAAGACGGATATCCTCCTGTGTGATACCGCCGGCCGCCTTCATAATAAGAAGAATCTGATGAATGAGCTTGCCAAGATCGACAGGATCATCACCCGTGAATTTCCGGAGTGTTACCGGGAAAACTGGGTCGTCCTGGATGCCGCGACCGGCCAGAACGCGGTCTCGCAGGCGCGGGAATTCGCTTCTGTGACGAATCTGACCGGTATCGTTCTCACAAAGATGGACGGGACAGCCAAGGGCGGCATTGCCATCGCGGTGCAGTCCGAGGTGGGCGTCCCTGTCAAATTCATCGGCGTCGGGGAGAAGATCGAGGACCTGCAGCGGTTCAATCCGGATGAATTCGTGGATGCGCTGTTTTACAGGGACAAGTGAGAGGCCGCCGTCTCTGCCTGCCGGTATAGACGGGAAAATCAAGAAAAGGAAAGATTATGTCTGAAAAGGAAAAGAGAGAAGTGCAGGAAGTGAAGGAGTCCGCGACGGCGGAGACGCTCACGCTCAGAAAATTTGAGGAGGCCTGCGAGGCCGTAGCACGTGTGACGCTGGATACGGAACTGATCTATTCGGATTATTTCAGCGAGATGACGGGCGCAAAGGTCTACCTGAAGCCGGAAAACATGCAGAGGACCGGCGCCTACAAGGTGCGCGGCGCGTATTACAAGATCAGCACGCTGTCCCCGCAGGAGAGAGAGCGGGGCCTGATCACGGCATCCGCCGGAAATCACGCCCAGGGTGTGGCCTATGCGGCGCGCGAATGCGGCGCGAAGGCAGTCATCGTGATGCCCACGACGACGCCCCTGATCAAGGTGAACCGCACGAAGGCCCTGGGGGCGGAGGTCGTGCTGTACGGGGATGTTTATGACGATGCCGCCGCCCATGCCGCAAAACTGGCGGAGGAAAAGGGCTACACCTTTATCCATCCCTTTGATGATCCTGATGTGGCAACGGGACAGGGAACCATTGCGATGGAGATCGTCAAGGATCTGCCGCTTGTGGACATCATCCTCGTCCCGGTCGGCGGAGGCGGACTTGCGACCGGCGTTTCCTGCCTGGCAAAGCTGCTCAAGCCGAATGTGAAGGTGATCGCAGTGGAACCGGAGGGAGCAGCCTGCCTGAAAGCCTCCTTTGAAGCCGGAAAAGTCGTGACGCTTCCATCCGTGAATACGATCGCGGACGGCACGGCGGTCAAAACGCCGGGGAGCCGGATCTATCCCTGGCTGCAGAAAAATCTCGATGAGATCGTGACGGTGTCTGACCAGGAGCTCGTGACGGCTTTCCTGGATATGGTGGAAAACCACAAGATGGTCGTGGAAAATTCCGGCCTGCTGACCGTTGCTGCCCTGCGGCATATCGACTGCCGGGACAAGAAGATCGTCTGCGTGCTCAGCGGCGGAAATATGGACGTCATCACCATGTCCTCTGTCGTACAGCAGGGACTGATCCTTCGCGACCGCATCTTTACGGTCTCCGTTCTTCTGCCCGACAAGCCGGGCGAACTGCACCGCGTCTCCGGTCTGATCGCAGAGGCAAACGGCAATGTCATCAAACTTGAGCACAATCAGTTCGTGACGATCAACCGCAGCGCGGCTGTGGAACTGCGGATCACACTCGAAGCCTTTGGAACGGAGCACAAAAAAGAGATCATCTCCGTACTGGAGAAGAACGGGTACAAGCCCCGTCTGGTCAAGACCCGCAGCTGAAAAACTACAGCGAACGAACATGGGCATCCTGTATTTTCTGCAGGAAAAAGGAAATCGCTTATGGACCGGAACAGTAATAAGAAAGAAGCCGCGGAAAACCCGAACCGGGCCCGCACCTTCTACTATGTAAATATTATTCTGCTGTGTGCGCTCACGCTCATATCCCTGTTCTTTGCCCTGGTCGTTTTTTTCAGATTACGGACGAGAGGGACAGACGGGGTCCGGAAGATGTACACGGAGAAGCAGATCCGCAATATCAGAGAGGCAGCCGCGGAAAAAGAGAAAAAAGACCTCCTGCTCCGCATCCAGACCTCCCTGGAATCGGGGCAGAGCACGACCAGGATGCTGCGGGAGATCTTTGATGACAGCATCGTTGTGGTGGAGGACGGGCGCTATTATTTTTATCCCATGGTCGATGGAGTGAAAAAAAACCCGCTTGCAGCAGCTTCGCTGGTCCGCGATGGAGATATGATCCGCTATGAGGGGGAAACGCCTGCCGTTGAGATCAGACGGGGGGTGCTGCTCACCGATGAAAACGGCAAAGTGGACTGGGACCGTCTCGCCGGAAGCGGGATCACGGAAGTGACGATCAGAGCCGGTACAGTGACAGAAGCCGGTTTCCTGCCGGACAGTCAGTTTACCCGTAACTGCAGCAGCGCCGCGGAAAGGGAGCTCCGGTTCCGTATGAGTATCGATCTGCAGGAACCGGCGGGAGCGGATGTTCTGGAGGATGCGGCGGATGCCGTCCGGGAAATGATCGAACGATACGGGGGCTCTGCCGGCGCCATAAATGAAGAATCCGGGGCACCGGAGGAAAGTGCCGGGACAACGGATCCTTCTGTGATCCTCCGTATTCTGCCTGCGGAGAGGCTTTCGGAAGAAATGGCTCCGGGAGCGGCGGGCAATGGTCCGGAGAAGAGCGAAGGCAGGGAAAGCCTGACCGACACAGGAGCTGGGGACGGCAGCAGGTCCGAAAAGAAATGGACAGCATCTCTTAAGAGCCTGTGCGGCAGGATCGAAGATGCCGGCGGGGCTCCTGTGATCGGCGCCGGGCTCTACACATTCGCTGCCCGGATCGATCTGGAGAGCCTTACGCGGTATGACAGGTGGCTGACCGACCACGAGGAGGCAGCGAGCTTTCCCTACCGGTTTTCCTTCTGGGAGTACAGCGCGGAGGGCAATGCAGAAGGCGTTCCGGCCTCTTCCATATTGTATGTATATCTGCATATTCCGGATCCCGAGGTCCTGGAGGAATAGTTGCATATCCGGCAGAGGCTTTCTCTCTGCCGGAATGTTTTTTTATTTACACAATGTCATCGTCATAAGTCAAGAAAATTTGCTTGACAAGCAGGCCCTGTACAGGTAAAATCGCAAAGGTATGAGTAAAACTGATCATATGTGAACGAAGGCCACAGCCACTACCGGAAAAATGGAAAAAATCGTGGAACAGGGACTGCTGTATGATTTCTACGGCCAGCTCCTCACGGCGCATCAGCAGAGAATCTATGAACAGGCGGTCTATGAGAACCTCTCCTACAACGAGATCGCGGAGGCGGAGGGGATCAGCCGGCAGGCGGTGCATGACCTGATCCGACGGACGACGGCGCTCATGAAGCGCTATGAGAACCGTCTCGGAATGATCCGCCGGTTCCGGTCCATGCGGGCGGCGGCGGACGGGCTCTGTGAAGCGGCCGGAAAGGCCGGGACGCGCGACGAGCTGGCTGCACGCGTTCTGCAGATCGCGCAGCAGATCAGGAAGGATTTGGATTAATGGCTTTTGAAAGTCTGACAGACAAACTCAATCAGGTATTCCGGAATCTGAGCGGAAAAGGCCGGCTGACCGAGGGCGATGTCAAGACCGCAATGCGGGAAGTGAAGATGGCCCTGCTGGAGGCGGATGTCAATTTCAAGGTCGTCAAAAAGTTTGTCTCCACGGTCGAGGAGAGGGCAGTCGGCGCGGATGTCATGAACGGACTGAATCCCGCCCAGATGGTCATCAAGATCGTCAACGAGGAGATGACCGACCTCATGGGATCCGACACGACCGAGATCCGGTTTGAGCCGGGCAGGGAAGCTACGGTGATCATGATGGCAGGCCTGCAGGGTGCCGGTAAAACGACGACTGCGGCGAAGCTGGCGGGCAAGTTCAAGTCCAAGGGCCGCAAGCCCCTTCTGGTCGCCCTGGACATCTACCGGCCGGCTGCGATCCGTCAGCTGCAGGTCAATGCCCAGAAGCAGGGCGTCGATGTCTTTGCGCTCGAGGACGGGACAAAACCCGCGAGGATCGCGGAAGCGGCGATGCGGCATGCCAGGGAGAACGGAGAGACGGTCGTGATCCTCGATACGGCGGGCCGCCTGCAGATCGACGAGGCGATGATGCAGGAGCTCTCCGACATCAAGAAAGCGGTCACCGTCCATCAGACAGTTCTTGTCGTGGATGCGATGACCGGACAGGAAGCGGTCAATGTGGCGAAGACCTTTGACGAGAAGGTCGGTGTCGACGGGGTGATCCTGACCAAGATGGACGGCGACACCCGCGGCGGTGCGGCGCTCTCCATCAAGGCAGTGACCGGCAAACCGATCCTCTACGTCGGTATGGGCGAAAAGCTCTCGGACCTGGAGCAGTTTCATCCCGACCGGATGGCCAGCCGGATCCTGGGGATGGGCGACGTCCTGACCCTCATCGACAAGGCCAGGGAAGCCCTGGACCAGGAGGATGAGGATAAGAGCCGGGATATGGCCGGACGCGTCCGCAAGGGCAAGTTCGACTTCAATGATTACCTGGAAAGCATGAAACAGATGCGCAAGATGGGCGGCATGTCCAGCATCCTGTCCATGCTGCCCGGCCTCGGTATGAGCCGGGATATGCTCGAGGGTGCGATCGACGAGAAGCAGCTCAAACAGACAGAAGCGATCATCCTGAGCATGACACCCCAGGAACGGGCCAATCCCAAGATACTCAGCCCCCAGCGCAAGTTCAGGATCGCGAAGGGATCCGGCTGCGATATCGCGACGGTCAACCGTTTCATCAAGCAGTTTAACCAGATGCAGAAGATGATGAAGCAGATGGGCGGCGGCGGCAGGCGCCGGGGAAGGAACCCGATGGCAGGAATGTTCGGAGGAATGGGCGGACGCCGCGGCGGTTTTCCGTTTTAAACGGGATCCGGCAGCAGGGTACCCGCACGCAGCAGTACACACAGCAGTATCGGAGTATCCTGAAACGGACTTGTCCGGAACAGTTGCAAAGGATAAAAAACAGCACCGGAAAATAGAAATGTGCGGTGCGTAAAAAAAGGAGGAAACTTTACAATGGCAGTGAAAATCAGACTTACAAGAATCGGTGAGAAGAAGGTCCCGCTTTACAGGATCGTGGTCGCGGACGCATCTACCCCCAGGGATGGAAGAGCAATCGATACGATCGGACATTACAATCCCAACACAGATCCCGGTACTGTTGACATCGATGTTGAGGCGGCAAAAAAGTGGCTTGGGAACGGCGCACAGCCTACGACTGTGGTCAAAAAACTTTTCAGGCAGGCAGGCATCAAATAAGGAACCGCGCCTGACGACCGGAAGGATTGTCTATGAAAGAATTGGTTGAAGTGATCGCAAAGGCGCTTGTCGATAATCCCGACGAAGTCGTTGTGACCCAGAAGAAAGAAGGCAGAAACATTCGGATCCAGCTGCATGTGGCGCCTTCAGACATGGGCAAGGTGATCGGACGGCAGGGAAGGATCGCGAGAGCGATCCGGTCTGTTGTCAAGGCCGCCTCTGTTCAGGAAGATTACAGGATCGATGTGGATATCGATTAACATGAAGCTAGGAGGGCGGCGTTTACGCCGCCCTTTTGCAACAAAGACTGTGCAGGAAACTGCCCTGCAGACATAAGAGCATTCTGCTGCCGGCGGGGGAAGGAAAGAAAGTGAAAGAACGTTTTCAGGTAGGCGTGATCACCGGAACACATGGCCTGCGGGGGGAAGTAAAGGTTTTTCCGACGACAGAGGACCCCGCGCGGTTTCTGGATCTGAAGGAAGTGATCCTGCAGACGCCCCGGGAGGAACGCCGGATCGGGATCCGAAGCGTAAAGTTCTTTAAAAAGTTTGTTATCCTTGGTTTCAGGGGGATGGACCGGATCGAAGACGTGGAGAAGCTGCGCGGATGTGCGCTTCTGGTGGACCGCAAAGATGCGATCCCCCTTGAAGAGGGGGAATATTACGTCGCAGACCTGATCGGGCTTGCCGTGCGCACGCAGGACGGGACGCAGATCGGGATCCTGCGGGAAGTGATCGAGACGGGTGCCAATGACGTTTATGCCGTGGAGAGGGAGGGACAAAAGGACCTTCTGCTGCCGGCTATTCCGGACTGTATACTGGACGTCAGGCCTGAGGAGGGCTTTATGACGGTCTATGTCATGCCCGGGCTGGAGGATCTGTGATGCGGTTCCATGTCCTCACGCTCTTTCCGGAGATGGTGCACAATGCCGCGGCAGACAGCATTCTCGGACGCGCCGCCAGAAAGGGGCTGGTAGAAGTGGATGCAGTCGATATCCGCGCCTATACCACGAACCGGCACAACCGCGTGGACGATTATATTTACGGCGGAGGTGCCGGCATGCTGATGCAGGCCCAGCCGGTCTACGACTGCTGTGAAGCCGTCCAGAGACAGGTCGAGGTGCGGCAGGGACGCAGGGCACGGGTCCTGTATATGTCTCCCCGCGGACGTGTTTTTGACCAGCGGATGGCACAGGCACTCGCAGAGGAGAAGGAACTGATCCTCCTGTGCGGCCACTACGAGGGAATCGATGCCCGCGCCCTGGAGGAGATCCAAGCGGAGGAAGTCTCGATCGGGGACTTCGTGCTGACGGGCGGGGAGCTCCCCGCACTTGTCATGATCGACGCCATATCCCGGATGATCCCGGGCGTCCTCGGAAACGAGGAATCCGCCGGATCGGATTCCTTTATGACCGGCCTTCTGGAATACCCCCAGTATTCGCGGCCTGCCCTGTGGAGGGAGCAGGAGGTGCCTCCCGTTCTTTTGTCCGGCGACCACGCAAAGGTGGAGGAATGGAGGCTGGAGCAGTCTCTTTCCGTCACAAAAGAGCGCAGACCCGATCTCTATGCAAGGTTTGTGGAGGACCATCCCGATATTATGGAGGCCCGCGCGAAACGCCTCGCCCGTGCGAAACGGCTGGAAGAACGCCGCTCCGGCGAGCGGCATGGCCGGAAAGAGTGAGAGAAGAACGGATGAAGAAAAACAGAGCCCTGTCTCCGGACAGGAAGAATCATAGACGGCTTTTCAGAGACCTGGCGGCTGCTTTTCTATTGATCGTGCTTGCATGTGTATTCACAAACTGCACCTCCGGGCAGAAGGGCAGCGACAGCGCCGGCAGCGGGCATTCGCTGTCTCCACAGGAGCTGGCGGATCTCTCAGATACATCGGCGGAGAGCTACGGGGTCTTTCTGGGCGTGGATGAGGATTCTTTTTCCATCGATATTTTTGACGGCTATGATCTGGTCGTGGTGGATGCCCAGGAACTTCGAAAGGAACAGCTGGCCCAGCTTCATGCCAGGGGACATATCGTATACTCCTATCTGAATGTGGGATCGATCGAAGATTTCCGGGATTACTACGAGGATTTTACGGATATCTGTCTGGACCGGTATAAGAACTGGCCGGAGGAGAACTGGATCGATGTGACGAAAGAGGAATGGCAGAGATTTGTCACTGCCGATCTTCCCGCCCGGATCCTGGAGAAGGATCCGAAGGTGGACGGCCTGTTTCTGGACAATCTGGACGTCTATTTTCATATGGCGTCTTCCGGAAAATACCGCGCCGAGAGCGAAAATGCCTATGAGGCGCTTATAAAGATCCTGCAGGAATACCATGCCGGGGAGATCCCGGTCCTGATCAACGGAGCGGAGGATTTCGTCCGGCGTCTTCTGGAGGATGATATGGGCAGCCTGATCCTGGGTGTGAATCAGGAGACTGTCTTCACTGCCATCACAGATTACAAAAGAGATGGATTTGAAGCACAGGACGAGGACGAAACAGAACACTACTGTGAATATCTGGAAGAATGTGCCGAAGAAGGCCTGCAGGTATTTCTTCTCGAGTACACAGATGACCTGTCCATAGAGGAAAAGATCACCTTGTACTGCAGGGAGCATGCGTTTCGGTATTATATTTCCAGGCATGTGAACCTGGTTCCTTCGGCAGAGTAAATTTTAGGAAATACAAATGGACAAGATCCTGATATGTGGAAAAACGAGTCTCTTTTCCCGGGAGGCTCTGCAGTATATTTCGGAAGCACATGATGTTTTTCTCGCGGGAAAAAGAGCTGACCGGGGAGACGGGGATCTTCCCGCCAATGTGCGGGTTTTTCCCCTCAGCCCTGCAGACAGTGATTTTCAGAAGGTCTTTGAGGCGGGAAGGATCCGCGCGGTCTGGTATGTCAGCGGATGTGCGGACGGGGGGCGGCCGGTACAGGAAGACATGCACCTTGCGCAGGTGCTGCGGCTCTGTGCCAGGTACCGGGTGCCGAGGTGCATCGTGCTCACAGAGAGTACGGATCCTACAGATTACAGACAGCTTCACGGGGAATCATCTTCTGCGCAGGGAGACTGGTCATCCGTAGAGACTGCAGTCTGCCGGCTGCCGCTTCTGACCGGGACCGGAACGCCCCGCGGACGTCTGATGCGTATCTTCAGCGCACTGCAGGCCGGAAAAACACTGATCCTGGAGGGGGAACCCGGGATGGAACTGTCTGTCCTTCCTATGCAGGAGCTGACTGCCATGCTGCTTCGCATGACGGACGAAACCTGGTTCCGGGAGGGGATCTATGCGGCAGACGGGAGCGGGGGAAGGCTGGAGGACCTGCGTGAGGTCCTGCTTTCGATCCGGCCGGATGCCCTGATCGAATATTCGGAGACCCGGGGGAAAAACAGGGGGGCAGGAGGAAAAGGCAGAAAACTGCCGTCACGTACTGCCGCCCGTTTCCGGATCCCGGTCTGTGACCGGGAGAATTGTGATGGAAATCTGGGTGAGATGTACCGTCTGCCTGTCTCGATCGACCGGGCCAGGGAGATCTCTGTGCAGTACCAGCAGTTTGTCGAGAGCGGGGCAAGGGCGAAGACCCCCATGGAGAAGCTCTCCGGTTTTCTGCGGGAGTCGGGAAAATGGATCGGCGCGGTGCTGGATCTGGTCATCATGTTCCTGATCGCCGAATACCTGGGAAGGATCACTTCCGACTCCGTCTACTTCAAGATCGTGGATGTGCGTCTGCTTTTTGTCGTTCTGATGGGCATGATGCACGGACTTGCGATCGGCTTTGCGGCAGCCGCCATGGAATGTGTGATGCTCGTCATCCGCTACAGCGGGATCGGGATCTCCGGACTTCTGCTGTTTTACAACGTCGAAAACTGGATCCCCTTTGTCTATTATCTGACAGCCGGCGTGATCAGTGGCTACACCCACCAGAAGAACAGGCAGGAGATCAGGTCTGTCAGGGCGGAAAACGCACTGATCCGCAATAAATACCTCTATCTTCTTGACGCCTATCAGGAGAGTGTGGATGACCGCAGGGAACTTCGGACCCAGATCCTGAGCGAAGAAGAGAGTTATGCAAAGGTCTTCGATGCAGTCCGCGGAATGTCCCGGCGGACGCCGGAAGCAGTGTCTGTCGAGGCGGTCAGGATCCTCCGGAACCTTCTGGACAATGAGACGGTTTTCATCTATGAAATGGATCCCGACGGAAAACGGGCGCAGCTCTTGTCCTGCTGCCGGGAAAACACTACCAGGCGGTCTCTTACAGCACAGTACTGCCCGGAGATGACAGAAGTCATCCGGGCGGGAAAGACCTGGAAAAACGAGCGGTTTCTGGATGGAGCGCCCATGTACGCGTACAGGGTACAGTACGACAGGGCCCTGCAGCAGAATCGCGGTGACAGCCGTACGATCACGCTGGTCGTGACGGTGGAAAAGGCATCGATGGACCAGCTGAGCCTGTGGTATATGAATCATTTTACCATCCTGTGTGAACTGTTCCGGGATGCACTGGAGCACGCCGCTCTGCGGGAGAGGGTACAGGTGTGATCGATGACACTTTTACTGATGGTTTTACATCTGGCGGCTGCCTTTTTCATCATCGTCCAGTGGGGCAGGGGAAGCTTTCATATTCCGCCGGTAATGCTGCCGGCGGTCCTGCTGCTTCCTCTCTGGGGACCTGTCTGTGCTTTGATCGCGCAGATGCATTATCTGGGTGGAGAAAAGGCGGACGAAGAGCCTGCTTACGGACGATTCGGGATCACAGATCAGGTGTACAGGAATATTCATATGGAAGAAGGCGGTGTGGATGATATCCTCCCCATGGAGGATGTGCTCGCGGATGGATCACCCGCCCAGCGCAGAGACCTTCTTCTGTCCGTCCTCCATACAGGTCCGGAACCCTTTGTGCGGCCGCTGCGCGTCGCAGGTGTGAATGACGATACGGAAGTCGTCCATTACGCTGTCACTGCCCTCGTCGAGCTGCGAAGTGAATTTGCGCAGCGCATCGCCGGGATGGAAAAACGGTTTCAGGAGCGGCCCGCGGACGGACGGATCCTGCTGGAATACGCGGATCTGGATGAAGAATACATCCGGAGCGGCATTCCGGAGAACAATGAACGGCTGGAGAGGATCGCGCACTGTCGGACCATGCTTGAAAAGTTCCTGCAGTACAAGGCCTGGCAGGAGACAGGCAGGACGACGAGGGGCCTGACTGCTCCGCAGAACAAAAAAGTCCTGCTGCGCCTGGGGGAGATGTGTGTCCTGCAGGAGGATTCTTCCGGAGCGGAAAAGGCGGGGCAGGCCCTGGTCCATGAGTCGCCTGACAGCGAGGAGGGATACCTCCTTCTTGTAAAGGCCAGAGCGATCGCGCGGGACTGGCAGGGGATCAGTGAGATTCTGGATATGATCCGGCACCGCGGCCTCTACCTCTCGCCTGCCGCCAGGGACCAGCTTGCCTTCTGGCGCACTTAAATGCAGGACCGGTCCGCTTGTCCTGTCCGATGAAGATGCAGGACCCGGTCTCGTGTTCTGCGCGATGAAGATAACAAATGGAGCAGCAAGATAAATGAAACGTAAGAGCAGACCTCGTTTTCTGCATCTGCTGGAGATCCTCGTCATCTATACAGCCATGTTCGCAGTCGTGCTGTCCGTGGGGCGCAGTGTCCTGTACGGTTCAAAGACGGATATGGTGACGATTCTGGAGGAAGGGGATTTTGAAGGCACGGTTGAGCCGGAGAATGCTTCGACCATCCTGATCTGGGAAAAAGATGATGCCGGACGAGAAGGAAGAAGAGAAATGGGGGCGGTCCTCTCGCAGATGAGGATCCCCTATACGGAGAAAGAGTCGGGAGAATTTGCTGCTTCTGACCTGAACGGGAAAGAGAACGCGGTTCTGGCTGTGACGGACTTAAACGTACTCGGAAAAAACCTGACGGCGATCCTGGACTGGGTCATGAGCGGACATTCACTCCTGATCCTGTATCCTCCCTACAATGATGCGGCCTTTCTGTCCATTGCCCCGCATCTGGGAATCACCGGCGCAGGAAACGCGCTTGCCGAGGTGGAAGGCCTGCACTTTACACGGAACATTCTTCCGGGCAGCAGCCGTGATCTGTCCGTGACAGATCCCTACAGGTCTTCCCTGGAGGTCACACTTGACGATACATGCGAGGTCTTTCTGGAGGCGGCCGGCGTGTCGCAGACCCCGCTTCTGTGGAGACGCGCTCTCGGGAAAGGCACGATCGTCTTTGATAACCTGAGTTTCCTGGAAAAAGCCTACAGGGGATTTCACTGCGCGGCATTTACGCTTTTGGATGACACCTGTATCTGGCCGGTCATCAACGGTTCCACCTACTACATAGATGACTTTCCGTCCCCCGTACCGGAGGGAGACAGCCAGTTCATCCAGAGGGAATTCGGGATGGACATCAAGGATTTCTACACCCATCACTGGTGGAAGGATGTCTATAACCTGGCAAAAAAATACAACATCCGTTATACAGGGCTGGTCATCGAGGATTATTCCGCCCAGGTGAGCGGGACCTTTCCGCGCAATAAGGATGTCCAGCGCTTCCAGTATTTCGGGAACATGCTCCTTCGGGAGGGCGGAGAACTGGGCTTCCACGGCTATAACCACATGCCCCTGGTTCCGGAAAACTTTGACTATCTGGGACTGTATGATTCCTACAGGCAGTGGGTCAGCATAGATGCGATGCGGGATTCCTTAAAGGAACTGTCCTCTTTCTGTCATGAGTTGTTCCCTGAGGAGCGGTTTTCCGTCTATGTTCCGCCTTCCAATATTATTTCGGAAGAGGGGCGGGCTCTTCTGGCGGAGGATTTCCCTGAGGTCAGGGCGATCGCGAGCCTGTATCTGCCGGATGACAACGATGTGTCCTACAGCCAGGAGTTCACCGTTACCGAAGACGGTATGGTACAGACGCCCAGGATCATTTCCGGATATGTCCTGGATGATTATATGCGCACAGCGGCGATGAGTGAACTGTATCTGCACTGTGTCAATACACATTTCCAGCACCCGGACGATGTGCTGGATATAGACCGCGGCGCTGCACTGGGATGGACGGAGCTGCTGGCACGTCTGACAGATTATGTGGACTGGCTGCACAATGCGCTTCCCCAGATGCGGAACCTTACCGGAAGCGAGCTCACGGGGGCAGTTCAGCGCTACGATGCCCTGCAGATCCGGAGAGAGGAAACGGAGTGGGGGATCCGTGTGGAGCTGGGAAATTTCAGCGATGAAGCCTGGTTTTACCTGCGCGTCAACCACGGGAAGCCGGGCCGGATTTATGGCGGGTCCATCAGTGAGGCGGCGGACGGACTCTATCTGGTGAGAGCCACGGAGCCGGTCCTGGAGATCGACATCAATCAGTGACCGTTGGCAGGGGATCACCTGCCCGGCTACGGGTTTTAGAAAGGCAGCTATGAGAATTTGTGTGATCCTGGAGGGATGCTATCCCTATGTGACAGGCGGCGTGTCCTCCTGGATGCATCAGTATATACAGGCGATGCCGCAGCATGAATTTGTGGTCTGGGCCATCAATGCGGATCCGTCGCAGAACGGAAAATTCCGGTATACGCTTCCGGAAAACGTCGTGGAGGTCCGGGAGGTATCGCTTTCGGGCCAGGCTCCCGCACAGGGGGGAAGGCGCCGCTCCGGGTCCCTGAAGTTTGATGAGTTCGAACTGCGTGCCCTTTTTGATCTGATCGAATGCGGCCGCCCGGACTGGGAGGAACTGTTCTATATTTTTCAGGAGCGCGGCATCTCTCCGGAGGACTTCCTGTCCAGTGAATATTTTGTGGACATCCTCTCTGAGATCTGCCGGGAAAAATATCCCTATACAGCTTTTTCGGACTATTTCCATACGGTCCGGTCCATGCTCCTGCCCCTTTTGAGGGTGATGTGCACAGACGTCCCGAGAGCGGATGTCTATCATACGATCGCGACCGGCTATGCAGGCGTGCTGGCAAGGCTCGGGAGTGCCATGTATCATGTTCCCGTTCTTCTCACGGAACACGGGATCTATACCAGAGAGCGCGAGGAGGAGATCATCCGTGCAAACTGGGTTCTGCCGGCCTTCAAGGATCTGTGGATCCGGTTTTTTTACATGCTTTCCTCCGCCGCCTACAGCGGTGCCACGATGGTGACCAGCCTTTTTGCCAGGGCGAGTCTCACCCAGATCGAGATCGGTGCGGACCCCGCCGCCTGCAGGACAGTCGCAAACGGTATCCACTATGACAGGTTTGCGGGGATACAGCCGCGGGAATCCGACGGGCCGGTACAGATCGGTGCGATCCTCAGGATCGCCCCCATCAAGGATGTCAAGACGATGCTCTACGCTTTTGCGGAAGTAGAACAGCATATCCCCGGCGTGAAGCTTTTTATCGCGGGACCGGAGGACGACCCCGAATATGCCCTGGAATGCAGGCAGCTCCAGCGTCAGCTCGGGATCCGGGGGGTTGTGTTTATGGGGACGATCAATGTCCTCGAGTATATGGGGGATTTTGATTTTACGGTCCTCTCCAGTATTTCCGAGGGCCAGCCGCTCTCCGTTCTGGAATCATTTGCGGCAGGGCGCCCCTGTGTGACGACGGATGTCGGCTGCTGCAAGGAACTGATCTACGGAGAGGGAGAGGACAGGTTCGGACAGGCGGGATACTGCGTGCCTCCCATGCAGCCGCACGCCCTGGCCCGGGCCATGGAGGATCTGTGCCGCAACCGGGCAAGACGTCTGCAGATGGGACGGGCGGGCAGAGAACGGGCAAAAAAATATTTCCGCCATGAGGACATGATCCGGAATTATCTGGATACCTACGACGAAGTCTTTTTGAGATATTCTACATAAGAGGAAGGTTGGACAGGATATGGCCGGGATCGGCTTCAGCCTGAACAGGCTGTTTCAGAAAAAAGGAATGCTGAATCTGTGCCGCGCCTATGCCTATGCAGGCGCGGTTGCGATCGGCCCTATGGTCATGGGGGTGCTGCTCCTTCTGGGGATCTCTTTCGTCTCCCAGGTGGCAGGCATGCCGCAGAATGAGAGGGAGATCATGAACTGTATGCTGACATACAGCCTGCTGGTCTCTCTGTTTGTGACAAGTTTTTTTAATATGATCCTTACCCGGTATATCTCCGATATGCTCTATGAAGGGAAGCAGGAGCGGGTGATGCCCTCTTTTTACGGGGCGCTGGCTGTGATGCTGCCTCTGTGCGTACTGGGGTACGGGACGGTCCTGCTCTTTTCCGGGGTTCCCTGGGTCTACAGGATCGTCAGTATGTGGTTTGCGCTCACCATGATCGTGGTGTGGACGCAGATGAATTATCTGTCCGCCCTGAAGGATTACAAGGCGATCGCCCTGGGCTTTGCCGCCTCCATGATGACCGGTTTTCTGCTGGCGCTCCTGCTCGCCATGTGCCGCAGGGGGACAGTGCTGAGCCTGATGTTCTGTGTGATCCTGGCGTACGGGATCATGTCCGTCTGGTACTATGTCCTGATGCTGGGATATTTTCCCCATGGAGAGGGGAGTCCCTTTACCTTCCTGCAGTGGTTTGACAGGTGCCGGGCTCTTGCCCTCACGGGTGTTTTTGTCAACCTCGGTCTGTACGGGCATCTGGTCATCATGTATTTCGGCCCCCTTCACAGAAAGATCATGGGTCTGTTTTACGCGGCCCCGAGTTATGACATCCCCTCCCTGACCGCCTTTTTCTCCATACTGATCACGACCATCAGTTTCGTGACCTCTGTGGAGGTTCGCTTTTATCCGGAATACAGGCAGTATTACAGTCTCTTCAATGACGGCGGCGCGATCGGCGATATTGATGCGGCAGAGGACAGGATGGTGGAGGTGCTCTCCCGCGAACTGACCTACTGCGGGTACAGACAGATCGTGAGCACCATCCTCTTTGTCGTATTCGGCGGTTTTATCATGGATATTCTGCCCTTGGGGATGATGGATCTGGGCAAGGGGATCTTCCGCACACTCTGCGTAGGGTACGGCCTGTATGCCATTGCAAATGCCATGATGCTCGTGCTTTTGTATTTTGAGGACTACAGGGGTTCTGTCCTTGCGACCGGCGCCTTCGCCCTCGTTGCGAATGCGGTCACCGTCTGGCAGGCGGTCTTCGGGGATACAGCCTATTACGGTCTGGGGTTTATGGCGGGTGCCATTGTCTATTTTCTGATCGTGCTGGCCAGGATGGAGTGGTCTACGAGACGTCTCCCCTATCTGCTGCTCGGCAGGCAGGCAGCGTATGCGCCTGCCGCTGCGGGGGTCTTCACCCGGATCGAAGGGGTCTTTACCAGGATCGACCGCCGCGCCGCGGGCACGATCGGTATGCGGCGTAACCGGGGACAGAAGGGTGGCAACTGAAACATGAAAAGGTTTATTCGTAAAAAACTCCCCTATATCCTGATCGCCGTGCAGGCGGTCCTGATCCTGGGAATCCTGCTATATATTGTGCCCGGCCGCTACAGACTCTACAACATCGTTCTGTATGATGCGGCAGAGAATGTGCCGTCCAATCCACTGACCGGGTATGCGCCCCCCGCGGAGAGACCGGAGGACTGCGAGGGGACGGATCTCGTCTTCATCCTGCTCCCCTTCTCGGAATGGGAGCCCCGGGAAGGTGTCTTCGCGGTACGGGAGCTGGAGGAGAAGTATCACGTAGCAGCATATAAAGCGGCAGGAAAGCACGCGGTGCTGCGCTTTGTCTGTGATCTTCCGGGCGAAACGGAACACAGGGATATACCCGACTGGCTTTATGAGAGGACCGGCGGCGGGACGGTCTACGACGACGAATCCGGAAAGGGGTATTGTCCCGACTACGGGAATGAGGACTTTATCACCGCGCATGGAGAAGCCCTGCGCGCACTCTCTGCGTGGTGCCTGCAGGACAGTTTTGTGGCATATGTGGAGATCGGTTCCGTCGGACCCGCCGGGATCTGGGACCCGGCTGCTTCCTCCGCGGCGCAGAGGATCCCTTCCGGCAGCCTGCTTCGCCGGTTCGCGCAGCAGTATGAGGAAGCCTTTCCCCCGCAGAGCGGGATCCGCCTCCTGAACAGCGCAGGATCGGAGATGGCCGCCGGCGGCAGCTGGAATGATGTGCTGGGGGACAAAGAAGCTTCCTGGAAATGGATCTCGGAGAGTGTGGATTACGGAAAAGACGGACAGGGGCTGCGTGCAGACGGAGCTGAAAAGGCAGCCGCCAAAGCTGCGGCCGGCGCATCCGGGGACAGGCTGTGGACCAGGGAGCCTGTCGGCGGGGGCATGACAGGCACGGCCGATATGGAAGACCTGCTCATGGACAGCCTGTCGGAGACCCTGGACCAGATCCGGAACAGCCATATATCCTTTATAGGTCCCGCGTGTCCGGATGCCGCGCAGCAGCAGACCAACGGCAGCGAGATGATCCTGCGGAATGTCGGTTACTGCATCTATCTGTCCAGGCTCCAGACCACGGTCGATTTTATCGATGATGAACTGGACCTGCACTTTACTTTTGAAAATATCGGGAGAGCCCCCATGTACTGGGACTGGCCGGTCACCATGTATATCTATGATCCAAAGGGAAACTGCACTATGGAGCAGACGCTGGATCTCAAGCTCTCGGACCTGCTCCCCGACCGGGAACTGACGGTCACGGGATCCATCCCTTACTCACAGAGCCTCCTGAGGGGCTTCCGGGTGGGGATCTCGATAAAGAGCCCGGACGGATCCCGCTATATCACACTCGCCCAGAAGGGAGTCCTGCCCGATCGGGAGGGGATCCACAAGGTATATCTGTCGCCGAGAAAATACTGAAAAAAACCTTGCGCTCCGGGGAGTCTTGTGGTAAATTATTAACGTTGCTTTGTTTTGCGGCATCCTGCCGCGCGTTTCTGTTCACTTAAGACGGTCCTCTGCCCGTCTGCAGACGGTTCTGATCCTGTCTGCATCATACTGTGTCTGTATAAGAGATCTGTGCAGCAGGTGCCTTTGCTTCGAGGTTTGTACCCCGCGGCATCCGCTCCCCTGATGGTCTTACGGCACGGCTGGTCCGGCTGCTCTCATGCGGCGCCGGCCGCCCGGAGGCAAGAACGTCCGGCGTGGAAAGGAGAATATCATGAATTTTGAGATCATCAAGGAACTGGAGAAAGAGCAGCTGAAGGCGGAAGTCCCTCAGTTCGCGACCGGTGATACTGTCCGTGTTCACAACCGCATCAAGGAAGGTACCAGAGAAAGGGTACAGATCTTTGAGGGCACCGTGATCAAGATCCAGGGCGGCGGCGCCAGGACGACATTTACCGTCAGGAAGATCTCCAACGGCATCGGCGTCGAGAAGACATGGCCCATCCACTCCCCCAATGTGGAGAACGTGGAAGTTGTTCGCAGAGGTAAGGTCAGAAGGGCGAAACTGTTCTATCTGCGCGGCCTCAGCGGCAAGAAGGCGAAGGTCAAGGCAAGGATCGACGACAGGAAGAAATAATGGTATTTCAGCGGGAGTGCAGTGCCTTTGGAGCACGGCACTCCTTTTCCATTCCTGCAGGTCTGCAGTGAGCCCCTCCCCGCCCGGGGAAGGAAATGACGAGGAGAGCTTTATGGAGGTTCAGTGGTATCCGGGACATATGACGAAGGCCCGGCGAATGATGGAGGAAAACATCCGTCTGGTCGATCTTGTGATCGAACTGGTGGATGCCAGGATCCCCCTTTCCAGCCGCAATCCGGACATCGATGCCCTGTGCGGGGGAAAGGGGCGTATCGTGCTTTTGTGTAAGGCAGACCTTGCGGATACTGCCAGGACAGAAGCTTTCGAGGAATATTTTCGTAAAAGAGGGATCCTTGCGGCGGCAGTCGATGCCCGCGAGCGCAGAGCGGGGGACGTCGTCCGCCGCTTTGTGCAGGAAGCCTGCCGGGAAAAGCTGGAGCGGGACCGGGCGCGCGGGATCATCGGGAGACCTCTGCGGGCCATGGTGGCCGGGATCCCGAATGTCGGCAAGTCCACTTTCATCAACTCCTTTGCCGGACGTGCGAGTACGAAGACCGGCAACAAGCCCGGCGTCACGAGGGGAAAGCAGTGGATCCGGCTGAGCGGCAGCGTGGAACTTCTGGATACGCCCGGCATTTTGTGGCCCAAATTTGACGACCGCGGGATCGGGATGCGGCTTGCTCTCGTGGGCGCGATCCGGGACGAGATCCTGGACAAGGAGGAGCTGGCGGTCTGGCTGCTGGATTACCTCTCGGGAGAGTATCCCGGTGTCGTGGAGGAAAAATATCTGGGCGGGACAGCCGGGCAGGAGGAAGCCCTGCCCTCACCGGTCAGGGAATCCGCGGAGGAAGACTCTCTTTCGCCGGAACCTGCGGGGGAAGCCGGAAACATTCCGCCGGGATTCCTCCTTTTGCAGAGGATCGCTTCGGCGCGGCGTCTCCTGAAAAAGGGAGGCGAACCGGATACGGCCAGAGCGGCCGCCCTGCTTCTGGACGACTGCAAGAATGGGCGGATCGGAAGGATCTCATTGGAAAGTCCGCAGGACGCGGCAGAATCGGATGCCGGGCTGAAGGCAGCCGGGCAGGCCGCAGGAACTGCTCCTGCAGAGAGGACCACGGCCGGGAGGGCGGATGAGTCAGGTTTAACCGGAAGACCCGGAAGGGCGGAAAAATCCGGTGCAGCAGGAAGATCCGGCAGGGCGGAAAAATCCGGTGTGGCAGGAAGACCGGGCAGGAATGAGAAAACCGGCAGGAATGGGAAGACCGGCGTGAAAACAGCAGGTTCCGGAGCGGCCGGCAGAAAAGGACCCGCGGGCAGGTCTTCCGGAGGAAGCAGTGCCAGGTCCGATGTGTCCCGCGCATCTTCGGGCCGGAACCCGAAACTGAGGAGCGGACGATGGAAACAGCGATGACGAAGGCGGAGACCTCGCGCAGGAAAAAAGAGGAGCGGATGGAGGCGGAGATGGACCGCGTGCGGGCCCTGCGCAGCTTTGAGCAGGAAGCGGTACGCAGGGCGGGCGGACAGGGCCTGGTCTGCGGGATCGATGAGGCGGGCCGCGGCCCCCTGGCCGGGCCGGTCGCGGCGGCGGCAGTCATCCTGCCGGAGGACCTCCTTTTGCCCTATCTCAACGATTCCAAAAAAGTGACTCCGAAACGGAGGGAAAAGCTTTTTGATGAGATCCGGGAAAAGGCAGTCGCCTGGTCTGTCGTCATGGTGCCCCCGGACCGGATCGATGAGATCAATATCCTGCAGGCGACCTACGAGGCGATGCGGACGGCGGTCGGGAACCTGTCCGTGCGCCCGGATGTGCTCGTAAACGACGCGGTCACGATCCCCGGCCTGGACATCCTGCAGGTGCCTGTCATCAAGGGGGACGCCAGATGTATCTCCATCGCAGCCGCCAGCATCCTGGCAAAGGTGACCAGGGACAGATACATGATGGAAATGGACGCACAATACCCTGTGTACGGCTTTGCCGGCCACAAGGGCTACGGGACGAAAAAGCACTGTGACGCGATCCGCGCATACGGTCCCTGCCCGATCCACCGCCGGAGTTTTCTGAAAAATATTCTGCCGGATGAATCCGGGCGGAGCACGGACGGCGCTTTGCAGGCAGCTGAATCAAAGCGGGCTGTCGGCAGGAGGGGGGAAGAGGCCGCCGCTGCCTTTTTAAGGGAAAAAGGTGTCCGGATCCTGGACCGGGGCTTTCATGACCGGGACGGAGAGATCGACCTGATCGGAAGCCAGGACGGGACGGTGGTCTTTTTTGAAGTGAAATACAGGAAAGATGACCGGTCCGGGGATCCCGCGGAGGCGGTCACGGCGCAGAAGCAGCGCAGCATCTGCCGCACCGCCCTCTACTATCTGCACAAAAAGGGGTACGACAGTGCTGTCCCGGTCCGCTTTGATGTCATCTCGCTGACGGACAGAAGTATCCGCTGGATCCGGGATGCCTTTCCCTTTCAGCGGTAGGGACCTGCGGCAGGTCTTCTGCCAGGTGACGAGGGCACCCGGTTATATTTCCGGTGTGTTTTTGTGCGCTAAAGCACACAAAAACCGGAGTAAAGGAAGTCAGTCCGGGGGATTTTTCTCTTGCGATTTATCCCTGCAAAAGGTATGATGACACTGTATTATCTCATCGACCGGAGCTTTTAACGTTTTTTCTAAAAGGAGAATTTCATGGCATCAGAAGCGTCCCTGAATCAGTTGATCGACAGAAAGCTCCCCGTTGCCCCGCTCGCGATCATTGCCCTTCCTTCCGCGCGGGAGATGGGGGAGAAGGTAAGTGACTATATCTCCTCTTTCCGCAGGACAGAAGGGGCAGCCGGGACAGGAGAGGACAGTTTTGACGAATACTTCCAGGAGAGCTATCTGCTGGATGTCTCCCTGGAGCGGACTCCCAGCGGGGAAGGCAGGGCCAATCTGCAGGATTCCGTCCGCGGCAGGGATATTTTTATTCTGGTGGACGTGATGAACTGGACTGTGACCTACCAGATGAACGGGTTTATCAACCACATGTCTCCGGACGATCATTTCCAGGATCTGAAGAGAGTCATTTCCGCCATCCAGGGCAAGGCGCGCAGGATCACGGTCATCATGCCCTTCCTCTATGAGGGCAGGCAGCACCACCGCGGCTCCCGGGAATCGCTGGACGCGGCTCTGATGCTGGGAGAGCTCTTTAACATGGGCGTCGACAACTTCATCACTTTTGACGCGCATGATCCCCGCATCGCCAGCGTCGCTCCGCTGGAAAACTTTGATAATTTCGTATCCCCCTACCAGTTCCTCAATGCGCTCCTGCATACGGTCGACGATCTGCAGGTCGACAAAGAGCACGTCGTGGTCATCAGCCCGGACGAGGGCGCCCTTGACAGGACGGTCTATTTCGCCAATGTTATCGGGGCGGACACGGGGATGTTCTATAAGCGCCGCGACTATTCGAAGATAGTCAACGGGAAAAACCCCATCGTCGCGCACGAGTTCCTGGGGACGGACCTGACCGGAAAGGATGCGATCATTATCGACGATATGATCTCGTCCGGCGGCAGTATGCTCGACACGTCCCGCCAGCTCAAGGAGCATATGCATGCCGGCCGCGTCTTTATCTGCACGACGTTCGGACTTTTTACAGATGGACTTGAGGCCTTTGACCACGCCTATGAGGAGGGCTGGTTCGACAAGCTCGTGACCACCAATCTCACGTACCTGCCGAAGGAGCTTTTTGACAGGCCCTACTTCGCCCAGGCGGATATGAGCCGGTACATGGCCACCATCATCGACTATTTTAACCATGACGCCGGGATCAACAATATGGAGATGATGACCCAGAAAATGCATGAGATCCTGATGAATTATAATCTGCATGAGAAGAAGGCGCTCCAGGACGACGGACTGCTGGATCTCTGATGCAGAACATGTATGATGAATGATACCTGTACCGGTATACAGTTCCGGCGCAGGTATTTTTTTCTTTACAGAAGCAGTGTTCTCGGATACAATGAAAAGAACGCATTTTTGCGGGAAGAACACATTTTTGCAGGAGAGTATCTATGGCAAAAAGGAAGAGAAAAGCGATCGTGGCCATCGTAGGCAGGCCGAATGTGGGAAAGTCGACCCTGTTCAATGTGCTTGCGGGGAGACGGATCTCGATCGTCGAAGATACGCCGGGGGTCACGCGTGACAGGATCTACGCGGACTGCAGCTGGCTGGATAAGGAGTTTACACTGATCGATACGGGAGGTATAGAACCCGATTCGAAGGATGTGATCCTGTCGCAGATGCGGGAGCAGGCCCAGCTCGCGATCGACATGGCGGATGTGATCCTCTTCATGGTCGACCGCTCGACGGGGATGGTGGATGCCGACAACAAGGTCGCGGACATGCTCCGGCGGTCGAAAAAACCCGTGGTCCTTGTCGTGAACAAGGTGGACAGTCCGTCCAAAATGATGGCGGATATCTATGAATTCTACAATCTGGGGATCGGTGATCCCTGGCCCGTCTCCGGGGCGAACCGCACGGGGATCGGCGATATGCTGGACGAGGTGGTAAAGCACTTCCCGGACGACACCGCCCGGGAGGAAGAGGACGACGCCGTGCGGATCGCGATCGTAGGCAAGCCGAATGTGGGCAAGTCCTCCATCATCAACCGGCTGATCGGGCACAACCGCGTGATCGTCTCCGATATCGCGGGGACGACCCGGGACGCGATCGATACCCGCATCGCCTGGCACGGGAAGGAGTATGTCTTTATAGACACGGCCGGCATCCGCCGCAGGAATAAGATCAAACAGGATCTCGAGCACTACATGATCGCCCGCAGCGTCGGCGCCGTCGAGCGCTCGGATATCACCGTTCTGGTCATCGATGCCGCGGAGGGAGTGACCGAACAGGACGCCAAGATTGCCGGGATCGCCCATGACCGGGGCAAGGCGGTGATCATAGCCGTGAACAAGTGGGACCTTGTGGAGAAGGACAACCACACGGTAAAGGAGTTCACGGACAGGATCCGGCAGGTGCTGTCGTTCTTATCCTATGCGGAGCTGATCTTTATCTCCGCAGAGACAGGGCAGCGGCTGGTGAAGCTCTACGATATGATCGATATGGTCCGGGACAACCAGAACCTGCGGATCCAGACCGGCGTGCTCAACGAGATCATCGCGGAGGCCTGCGTCATGCAGCAGCCTCCTTCCGACAAGGGAAAGTCGCTCAGGATCTATTACAGCACCCAGGCAGGCGTCTGCCCGCCCACCTTTGTCCTCTTTGTCAATGACAAAAAGCTCATGCACTTTTCCTATCAGCGCTATATCGAGAACAGGATCCGGGATGCCTTCGGTTTCCGCGGCACCCCGCTGCGGTTTGTCATCCGTGAGCGGTCGGAAAAAAACCAGGCGCACTGAGGAAAGGCGGCCGGAAGACATGCAGGACCTGCCCGCGGAACCTGCGCGCCGGCACATTGCAGTGTGCGTCTGTCTGCTGACCGCGTCCGGAGCTTTTACAGGAGGAGCACATGAATCAGTTACTTGTACTCAGGATCGTCTGTCTGGCGATCGGATATGCATTCGGCCTGTTTCAGACGGCCTATATACTCGGAAGGAGCAGAGGGATAGATATCCGCGAGTACGGAAGCGGCAATGCCGGCACCACGAATGCCCTCAGAACACTCGGCACAAAGGCGGGACTCATCGTCCTTTTGGGGGATCTCCTCAAGTGTCTGATCGCGATGCTGCTCATCGGTTTTCTGTTCGGCAGCAGCCATCCGGAGGCCGTCTATCTTCTGAAGGTCTGGGGGTTTCTGGGGGTCGTCCTGGGACATGATTATCCCTTCTATATGGGCTTTCGGGGCGGCAAGGGCGTCGCGGTCATGGCCGGCTTCGTTTTCGGGTTTCACTGGTCCCTCATACCGGGAGGGATCCTGATGTTTTTTATTCCGTATCTGGCGACAAAATATGTCTCGCTGGGTTCCCTCGTGCTCTATCTGGGGATCTTCCTGCAGATCGCGGTCGAGGGAAAGAAGGGGTTTTTCGGAGTTCCCGGCTCCATGTATGTGGAGATGATGGTGATCCTGGGAATATTGACGATCATGGCCTGGTACCGCCACCGCGAGAATATCGGGCGCCTCCTGAGCGGGACCGAGCGCAGGACCTATGTCTTTAAACGCGGCTCAAAAAAGCAGGAATAAGAGAAGCAGTGACCCTGCAGGGTCCGCTTGCGGATCCTGCAGATCCGGGACCTGTATGCGGGTCCTGCGCACCCGCTTCCGGGCGCGCGAATCGATCTGAAAAACGGCAGCATGCACGGTTTTCTGTGCAGAGACAAGACTCAACAAGGGGAAAAGAATATGAAAATCTTTGAAGAACTGCAGGCCAGGGGACTTCTGGCCCAGCTGACAGATGAAAATGAGATCCGTGACCTCGTAAACAACGGTAAGGCCACTTTTTATATCGGGTTCGATCCCACAGCGGATTCCCTGCACGTGGGCCACTTCATGGCCCTGCTCTTGATGAAGCGCCTGCAGGCTGCCGGAAACAGACCCATCGCCCTTGTGGGCGGCGGGACAGGTATGATCGGCGACCCTTCCGGCCGGCAGGATCTGCGTACCATGATGACCGTGGACATGATCGATCACAACTGCGAGTGCTTCAAAAAACAGATGAGCCGCTTCATCGAGTTCGGACCTGACAAAGCACTCATGGTCAACAATGCGGACTGGCTCCGCGACCTCAACTACATCGAGTTTATCCGGGATATCGGCGTGCATTTTTCCGTCAACAACATGCTCCGCGCGCGGTGCTATGAGCAGAGGATGGAGAAGGGCCTGTCCTTTCTGGAATTCAACTATATGATCATGCAGGCCTATGATTTCTTGTGTCTGTATGAAAAGTACGGCTGCAACATGCAGTTCGGCGGCGATGACCAGTGGAGCAACATGCTGGCCGGAACGGAGCTGATCCGCAAAAAGCTGGCGAAGGACGCACACGCCATGACCATCACCCTGCTCCTCAATTCCGAGGGCAAAAAGATGGGCAAGACCGCAAAGGGCGCCGTCTGGCTCGACCCCGACAAGACTTCGCCCTATGATTTCTACCAGTACTGGAGAAATGTCGGCGACGCCGATGTCCTCAAGTGCCTGCGCATGATGACCTTCCTGCCCCTTGAACAGATCGATGAGATGGACAAGTGGGAGGGCGCCCGGCTCAATACCGCCAAGGAGATCCTGGCCCGCGAGCTTACCGCTCTGGTGCACGGCGAGGAGGAGGCCGTGAAGGCGGAGAAGGGTGCGAAGGCCCTGTTTGCCCCCGGCGGCGCGGGCGATATGGAAAATGTCCCCGAGGAGATCATCACGGAGGAGGATCTGGAGAATGACGGTATGGGGATCCTGACTGCCCTGGTCCGCACCGGACTTGCAAAATCCCGGTCGGAGGCCCGCCGTTCTGTCTCCCAGGACAAGAGTGTCAGTGTCGACGGAGAGAAGGTCACGGATATCGATGCGGTCTTTGGCAGGGATGCGCTTGAGAAGGGACTCCTTCTCAAGAGGGGCAAAAAGAGCTACAAGAGGCTGCGGCTCGGCTGATCTGATCATGACTTCAGGACATGGATGATCATGACAGCAGGACATGGAGGTAGAGTATGAATGGCGCAGATGCGATAGTGAACAGTCTGGTGAACGAAGGAGTCGAGTATGTGTTCGGCTACCCGGGTGTGGCGATCTGTCCATTTTATGACAGCATCCTGCAGACGGATATCAGGACCGTCCTGATCCGCCAGGAGCAGTGCGCGGCGCACGCGGCGAGCGGCTACGCCAGGATCACGGGCAAAGTGGGCGTGGCAGTCGTCACCAGCGGTCCCGGAGCGACGAACCTGATCACGGGGATCGCGACCGCTTTCATGGACAGCATTCCCATGGTCTGCATCACCGGACAGGTGAACAGCCAGATGATGGGGAGCGACGTGTTCCAGGAGGCGGATATCTCCGGCGCCTGTGAATCATTTGTAAAATACAGTTATATCATCCGGAATCCGGCGGATATCCCGCGGGTCATGAAGGAGGCGTTTCATATTGCCGGCACCGGCAGAAAGGGACCGGTCCTGATCGATGTCCCCGTAGATGTCCAGAATATGCCCGTGCGGCATTATGCCTATCCGGAGACAGTGAACCTGCGGACCTACAAGCCCACCGTGGCAGGACACGCCGTCCAGATCAAGAAGGTCATCGCGCAGCTGGAGCGGGCAAAACGTCCGATCATCTGCGTGGGCGGCGGTGTGCATCTGAGCGGTGCGGCACAGGAAGTCCTGAAATTCATCGATAAAAATGACATTCCGGTGGTCAGCACCATGATGGGTCTCTCGGCGATCCCCACCGAGCATCCCCTCTTTTACGGGATGGTCGGCAATAACGGAAAGCCCTACGGCAACCTTGCGATGAACGGGGCTGACATGGTCATCATGGTCGGCGCCCGCGTCGCGGACCGGTCGATCACGGATCCCGACAGGATCTCGGAGAGCAAGGTGCTCGTACACATCGACGTGGACCCGGCGGAGATCGGCAAAAATGCTGGTCCCACGATCCCGCTTGTCGGCGATATCCGGCACGTCTTTGAGGAGTTCAATAAGATGGAACTCCATGCGGACTACACGGACTGGATCGACCGGCTCGACGGCTACAAGGACGACGCCCGCAACGCCAAGCGCAGGCGCATGTACGAGCGCGAGGACGCGATCCGCACACAGCGCAGGGTATTCCACGGTGTGAACCCTCCGGAGTTCATCAGAAATCTCTCCCTGGCGATGAAAGAGGACGCCGTATATGTCGCGGACGTGGGTCAGAACCAGATGTGGTCCTGCTCCAACTATATCGCCAGAAAGGGGCGCTTCATGACGAGCGGCGGCATGGGCACGATGGGCTATGCCCTCCCTGCTGCCCTGGGCGTCAAGATCGGTGCGCCTGAGAAACAGGTCGTCGCGGTCTGCGGCGACGGCGGCTTTCAGATGACGATGCAGGAGCTGGCGACAGCGGTCCAGTACGGCATTCCCGTCAAGCTCGTGGTCCTCAAAAACACGGTACTGGGCCTGGTGAGACAGTTTCAGCACTACAATTACAAGGATCGGTACTCCGTGATACAGCTGGGAGACAAACCAGACCTCTTCCTGATCGCGCAGGCCTACGGCATCCGCTACCTGAAGATCGAGAACAACGAACAGGCGGCCGACGGGATCGCGGCGTTCCTGGAAAAGGACGAGGCGACGATCCTGGAAGTCACGGTCGATCCTGACGAGCTCTGCTGACACAGTAAACCTGCCTCAGGGAGGAGTGGCAAGATATGAAAAGAATCTACTCTATTCTGGTGGAAAACCGGGCCGGCGTCCTCTGCAAGACAGCAGGACTTTTCTGGCGGCGCTGCTTCAATATCGATTCGATCACGGTCGGGGAGACAGATGACCGCGATGTTTCCAGTATGGTCATCGTGAGTTCCGGCGACGAACGCACCCTCGAACAGATCGAGAAGCAGCTCAATAAAAAGCTGGATGTCATCAAGGTCAAGACCTTTGACGAATCCGAGAGCATCAACCGCGAGCTCCTGCTCGTGAAGGTCCGTTACAACCGCAGCAACCGCCATGACATCATAGACAACTGCCAGATCATGGGCGCGCAGATCGTGGATATGTCCCGCAACCAGATGATGATCCAGATGTGCGACACACCCGAGAGGGTCTCGATCTTCATGGATACCCTCAAATCCGTGAGCATCGTGGAGATCACCCGCACCGGAGTGCTGGCCATGACCAAGTGCAACGAGCCGGGATAACCTTTAAAAGCGTTTCCTTGTATCCATTGACTTTAACGCGCCACAGCGCTATAATGGCCTGTATCTGTGCCGGATCTGTTTCCTGCGGGGACAGGCAGACGGCGCGGCCGTGCAGCTGCTGTGCAGACATGTTCACAGTTACCAGGAGGGATGGTTTTCAGCTATGAGTACATCCGAAGTCAAACAGACAAAAGTATTCCAGATCCTTGTCGACAACAACCCCAGTGTACTGAGCCGTATTTCCGGCCTGTTTTCCAGACGCGGGTACAACATTGAAAGCATCACCGCCGGCGTGACGGCGGAGCCCAGGATCACCAGGATCACGATCGCCACCTCCGGGGACGACGACATTATGGAACAGATCGAGAAGCAGGTCAGCAAGCTGGTCGATGTCCGCGATATCCACGAGCTGAAGCCGGAGGAGAGCGTCTACCGCGAACTGGCGATGATCAAGGTCCGGGCGGATTCGACCCAGCGGGAAAATGTGATCGCGCTGGCCAATATCTTCCGCGGCAATATCATCGACGTCTCCGCGGAGAGCCTGATGATCGAGATCACCGGCAATTCCGGCAAGGTCGACGCTTTTATCCGCCTGATCAGCGGATACGAGATCCTGGAGCTTGCAAGGACCGGTGTGGCAGGTCTGGGACGCGGGACGAAGAACGTCATCTACGTCGATGACATGCGCCTGGGTGCGGGTATTTCCGACAGGACGTGCTGATCCTGCCGCCGCTTTTAAACCGTGAGGAACTGCGGAGCCCGGGGCTTTCGCAGATCTGATAGAGTACCATTTAGTTTCAGAAAAGTATCAACAAGCAATGGAGGAAACAAGAAATGTCAGAAGCCAGAATTTTCTATCAGGAAGACTGCAATCTTTCCCTGCTGGAAGGCAAGACCATCGCGATCATCGGTTACGGCAGCCAGGGCCATGCCCACGCGCTGAGCCTCAAGGAGTCCGGATGCAATGTTATCATCGGTCTGTACGAGGGCTCCAAGTCCAAGGCCAAGGCTGAGGCGCAGGGACTGACTGTCTACAATACCGCTGAGGCTGCAAAGCTTGCGGATATCATCATGATCCTGATCAATGACGAGAAGCAGGCAGCCATGTACAAAAAGGATATCGCTCCCAACCTCAAGGCTGGCGATATGCTGATGTTCGCGCACGGCTTCAACATTCACTTCGGTCTGATCAATCCCCCCGCGGATGTCGACGTCACCATGATCGCCCCCAAGGCGCCCGGCCACACTGTCCGCAGCGAGTACCAGGCCGGCAAGGGCACTCCTTCCCTCGTCGCTGTCCAGCAGGATGCGACCGGCCACGCCCTCGACATGGCTCTGGCCTATGCGGCAGGTATCGGCGCCGCCCGTGCAGGCGTCCTTGAGACCACCTTCCGCACCGAGACCGAGACCGACCTCTTCGGTGAGCAGGCTGTTCTCTGCGGCGGTGTCTGCGCCCTGATGCAGGCAGGTTTCGAGACCCTCGTCGAGGCAGGCTATGACGCCAGGAACGCCTACTTTGAGTGCGTCCATGAGATGAAGCTCATCGTCGACCTCATCTATCAGTCCGGATTCGCCGGCATGCGTTATTCCATCTCCAATACGGCTGAGTACGGCGACTATATCACCGGTCCCAAGATCGTCACGGACGAGACCCGCAAGGCCATGAAGAAGATCCTGTCCGACATCCAGGACGGTTCCTTCGCCAAGGAATTCCTGCTCGAGATGTCCGACAGTGCCGGCCAGCAGGCGCACTTCCGCGCCATGCGCAAGCTCGCCGCCGAGCATCCTTCAGAAGTCATCGGTGCGGAGATCCGCAAGATGTACAGCTGGAACAGGGAAGAGGACAAGCTGATCAACAACTGATGATCAGATGATCAACAGTTTCAGGACGGGCCTGCGGGAGTCTATGCCCCCGCAGGCCCGGTTTTCTTTCCCGCTGCCGGTGCACAAGAATCCGGCGCTGTCTGCAAAGGCTCTCGGCCGTCAAGGGGCAGAGAGCTTTTTTTCTGCCCGTAGCACAGGCATTCAGGTGCTTTTTTTGTGTGAAGAGTCATCCCGGAGATTTGCATTCGGGGCGATTTGTGGTAATGTGTAACTCATGTGAAATCAAAACTCGCCCGCGGGTCTTGCGCGGTGAAGAATATAGGATTTGGTCCGGCCTGCGGCCGGCAGGGAGTGGAGATGATAGCGTTTTTGTCAGGACTGATCGAGAGTTTTTCCGCAGATACAGCTGTGATCGATGTGGGCGGAGTCGGGTATGAGGTGAATATTTCAGCCGAGGTCTCCAGCGGCCTGTCTGCCATCGGAACCGGAAATGCCGTAAAAATGTATACGTATACCTACCTCCGGGAGGGACAGATCGCTCTGTACGGTTTTCTCTCACGGGACGACCTGTCCCTGTTCAGACAGCTGATCACGGTGAGCGGGATCGGGCCGAAGGGCGGGCTGAGCCTTTTGTCCGTTCTGTCGGCGGATGATCTGAGGTTCGCGATCGTGACCGGGGATGCAAAGATGATCGCCCGCGCTCCGGGCGTCGGAAAGAAGACCGCGGAGCGTCTGATCCTGGATCTGCGGGATAAGATCTCTTCCGTCTATGCGGCGGAAGGGGAGGACGACGGCCTGCTGGCATCCGGCAGGATCGCCGGAAGCCCTGCGGCGGAGTCGGAGAGTGTGGAGAGCAGTCCCGCCGGGGATGCTGTCGAGGCCCTGGTCGCGCTCGGATATCTGCGCGCAGAGGCGGCACGCGCGGTGAAAAAATGTGCGCAGAAGGAGGATACCGAGGCGATCCTCAGGGAGGCACTGCGGTATCTGTAAAACAAAGGGGCAGATCCACACTGGTTTATTCTTCATCGCGCAATGCCCGTGACCTCAGTCGTGGGATAGGTGCGCAAGACTCGCGAGCGAGTCTTGAATCTTGGCAAGTACAAAGAGAGTGCAAATGGAAAGAAGAGTCATAGAGACAAAATTCACCAAAGAAGATGAAAGAGTAGAGAATTCTCTGCGGCCGAAGAGTCTGTCTGCGTATATCGGGCAGGACCGGATCAAGGACAGCCTCATGATCTCCATAGAGGCAGCCAGGCAGAGGGGCGAGGCGCTGGATCACATCCTCTTTTACGGGCCTCCCGGGCTCGGTAAGACGACGCTGGCGGGGATCATCGCCAATGAGATGGGCGTAAATATCCGGGTGACGAGCGGCCCTGCCATCGAGAAGCCGGGTGAAATGGCGGCTGTCCTGAACGGGCTCGCGGAGGGAGATATCCTCTTCGTCGACGAGATCCACCGGCTGAACAAGCAGGTGGAGGAGGTGCTCTATCCCGCCATGGAGGATTTTGCGATCGATATTCTGATTGGAAAGGGGGCCAATGCGCGGTCGATCCGGCTGGATCTTCCGAAGTTCACCCTGATCGGAGCGACCACCAGGGCAGGGCTCTTATCGGCACCCCTGCGCGACCGGTTCGGAGAGATCCACCGGCTGGAGTTCTATACCCCGCAGGAACTGAGTACGATCATTATAAATTCGTCAAAAAAACTGCGCGTTTCCATTGCGGAAGAGGGCGCTCTGGAGATGGCAAGGCGCAGCCGGGGCACACCGCGGCTGGCAAACCGGATCCTGAAGCGGGTCCGCGATTTCGCACAGGTCCGGTATGACGGCAGGATCACGGAGGAAGTCGCGACGACGGCGCTGGATCTGATGGAGGTCGACCGCATGGGGCTGGACCGCGCGGACAGGCGGTTTCTGACGACTTTGATGGAGACCTACGGAGGCGGCCCCGCGGGCCTGGATACGCTGGCGGCTTCGATCGGAGAGGATGCCGGAACGATCGAGGACCTGATCGAGCCCTACCTGCTGCAGAACGGGTTTATCAACCGGACGCCCCGCGGACGTATGGCGACCGCAAGAGCATACGAGCACATGGGACTTGCAATACCGGAGGGATTTCAGGTATAATCAATAGTTCAAGTACGAAGCCTGAACCGTTGATCCTGCAGCCGGGCAGTTCGGCGGCGATGGATTTTCGGAAGGCTCGGGCAGGGCAGAGTATGGGGAGGGACAGATATGGCAGCAAAAACCGCTACCAGGGTGACGATCGGCGGCAAAACCTATACGCTGAGCGGCAATGAGAGTGAAGAATATCTCCAGGAGGTCGCTTCCTATCTCAACGGCAAGATCGCGCAGCTCAAGAGTGATGAGGAATACCGGAATGTCCCCTTTGATATGCGCAATGTGCTTTTACAGCTGAATCTGGCGGATGATTACTTCAAAGCCAGGAGCGAGATTCGAAAGCTCAGGAAGAGGATCGACGAGAAGGAGCAGGAACTTGCGGACTTCAAGCATGAACTCGTCGCGACGCAGATGAAGCTTGAAGCGGTCCGGCATGAGGCAAAGGAAGGGCTTTCTTCCTGATATTTTATACCTCAGAAATGATAATGGAATCATAACGGATTCATAACGGGTGCGTTTCCTTGCGCCGCTTGGATATGCCCCGACAGAGTGAGGATCATTCATGGATAAAATCCCGAAAAGGGTGGAGCTTCTCTCGCCGGCAGGCAGCAGGGAGGCTTTTGAAGGTGCGCTCAGCGCCGGGGCCGATGCGGTCTATCTCGGCGGAGAACGGTTCGGTGCCAGGGCCTACGCAGACAATTTTTCTACAGAGGAGATCGTGCGGGCGATTCGGGAGGCCCACATCCTGAACAGGAAGGTTTACCTGACGGCAAATGTGCTGACACGGGAGACGGAGATGGAGGACCTGGTCAGGTTCGTGCAGGTCTTGTACGAGGCCGGGCTCGACGGTGTGATCGTCCAGGATATCGGTGTCTTGGCGGCGCTCTCTGCGCAGTGCCCGGGCCTGCCGCTGCATGCGAGTACCCAGCTCTCCGTGACTTCCCCGGAGGCAGTGCAGTATCTGCGCCGGTTCGGCGTGCGCCGCGTCGTTCCTGCCAGAGAGCTTTCCCTGGAGGAGATCAGACTGCTCCGGCGGGAGGACCTGCAGTGGGTCCGGACCGGGAAGGGACAGGATCCGGCTGCGGAACCCTCTGGTTTTGAATCATCTGCGGCAGAACCCTTTGATGCAGAACCGGTTGAACCGATCGAAGCTGAACCGATCGAAATAGAAGCTTTCATCCACGGAGCGATGTGTTATTCCTATTCCGGCAGATGCCTGATGTCCAGCTTTCTGGGCGGCCGGAGCGGAAACCGGGGCCGGTGCGCGGGTACCTGCAGGCTTCCCTACAGAATCCTGGACGCGGATGGACACAGGGCCGGTCCGGATGCCGGGAAAAAGGAGGTCTATCCGCTCTCCATGAAGGATCTGTGTGTCCTTTCCATCCTTCCCGAACTCATCGATGCGGGGATCACGTCCTTCAAGATCGAGGGCAGGATGAAGCAGCCTGTCTATGCGGCGGGCGTGACCGCGATCTACCGCAAATATATAGACCGCTGCTATGCATGGACCGGGGCAGGCAGAAGGGAGCCCTGGAGGGTGGAGGAAGAGGATCTGAAAAAGCTGCATGCACTCTATATCCGGACATCCCTGGGCACAGGCTACTACCATGCAAAAAACGGGAGAAACCTTGTCACGATCGGGAAACCCGGTTATGCAGGCATGGATCCCGGCCTAGAAAAAGAGATCCGGCAGAAATATCTGTTAGGCCTTCCCCGGAAACAGATCGCGGGCAGGGCTGTTTTCAGGATCGGAGAACCTGCGAGGCTTTTTGTCCGGACCGAAGAAGCCGCGGAAGGGGCAGGCAGGCAAAGCGCTTCCTGCGAAGGACCTGTCGTGCAGGCTGCAGAGGGCAGGCCGCTGGAGCCGGAAGCGATCAGGGCCCGGCTGCAAAAGACCGGCGGAAGCCTCTTCGCCTTTTCCTCTCTGGAACTGGAAGCCGATGAAAATGTGTTTTTGCCCGTCAGCGCTGTCAATGCACTGCGCAGGGACACGCTGCAGCGGCTGGAGGACCTTATGGCAGGCAGGCACGGGAACCGGGCGGAGGCAGCTGCCGCAGGCAATGATCCTGTATCCGCAGCCTCTGCAGACAATAACCCTGTATCCGCAGCTGCTAAGGAGTGTGGCTCTGTGTCCGGTACAGGAAAATCTGCCGGAATCTATCAGGCGCAGGAGCCTTCTGCGCTTCAAAGGCAGCTCTGGGCGCTGGTGTCCACACCTGCCCAGCTGCAGGCCGCACAGGATGCCGGCTGTGCCTGCATCATCATCGACGGGGGCTTTTCTCCCGATCCGCACAAAAGTGCACCGGCTTTTATACAATATTTCCGCGCCCTGCCGCCGGTTTTCCGCGTCTCTTACAGAGAGAAGTTGAGAAAACAGATACTGGAGGCGGAAAAAAGCGGGTTTTCAGGCGTCCTGGTGAGAACCCTGGAAGAACTGGTGCTGGTGAAACAGACAGGGTACAGGGGGCAGATCATTGCGGATGCCTCCCTCTATGCGTGGAACGGACGTTCCATGGCGGCTCTGGCCCGGGACTGCCACAGGATCATCACCCCCCTGGAGCTGGAGGAGAAAGGGATCCGAAGCGCCGCGCTTTCTGCCGGACCTCTCCTTTCTTCGTGTACTTCGGAAAACAAAAGCACCGGCGAAGGTATGCTCTGTATGCAGGAGAGACTGGTCCTTCCCGTCTACGGGCGTATCCCCATGATGGAAAGCGCCGGCTGCATACGAAAGACAGAAAACCTGTGCAGCAGGGATAAAAAGACGGGAAAAGGGGAGCCGGACAGCTTCTGGTACCTGGAGGACCGGATGGGGAAGCATCTCCCGGTCCGATGCCGCTGTGCGGAATGCTCCAATACTGTCTATAATGCCGTGCCGCTCTCTCTCCATCAGTTTGCGGGGCGGGGGCTGTGCCGGGAAATACCGGTCCATCTGTGCATGTTTACGACGGAATCGGGGCAGGAGACGTCTGATGTCCTGCACTTTTTCCACAGCCTGATGGATAATAAGGAAGGCAGAGTACCGGGCAGTGTGTCAGGCAGCAACAAAAAGGCGGGATCCCGCGGGGCCCGCCCGGCGGCGAACACCCCTTTCCGGGAATATACAAACGGGCATTTCAGGACCGGGGCGCTCTGACAGAAAATGTGACGGGTGATCTATGAATGCATATGCGATTTCTCTTTCTAAATATGTGAATACAGGGATCCTGGTGCTCTTTACGCTCCTGTCGTATCTGGGATTCGCTGCGCACGGCAGGCGGTTTCTTCGTGTCGTCGAGATCGTTCAAAGAGTCCTTCTGGCAGCCTTTTTAGTCAATGCGAACCTGACGGTCGCCTGGTTTGTCGGGGGAGCCCTGAGCAGACGGCTGGTCCTTCTGTGCGCGATGGAAGTGCTCTTTCTGCTGTCCTTCATGGTCCTGTACAGGATCGTCCATGAGATGGCAAACATGATGCTGTTCAACAATATCTGTATGCTTTTGTCCATCGGGTTTGTCATGATCACCAGGATCTGTTATTACGGGAATCCCGAGGACTCGCTGTACAGCACCAATGTACCCATCAAACAGTTTGTGATGGCGTCGGCGGGTCTGCTGCTCATGCTTGTGATCCCCTTTTTCAGGAAGATCTTTGATTCCATGCGCCATCTGGGGCTGGTCTTCGGACTTCTGGGGATCGCGGCCCTGGCCGGAGTCCTGGTTTTGTCCGTTGCGGTCAACGGGGCGAACATCACCTATACGATCGCCGGATTCACCTTCCAGCCTTCGGAATTTGTCAAGATCCTGTTTATCCTGATGCTGGCGGGAATGCTGAGCGGAGAGGTCACTCCGGCAAAGGCTGTTTTTGTGACGGCCCTCTCCATCGTACACGTCGGGATCCTGGTCCTGTCCAGGGATCTGGGAGGGGCCCTGATCTTCTTTGTCGTCTATCTGATGATGCTGTTTCTGGCGACCGCGCGCTGGAGGGTCGTTTTCGGCGGGCTCCTTTTGGGGGCGCTGGGATCAGTACTCTGTTATCTTTTGTTTTCCCATGTGCAGGTCCGTGTCCTGATCTGGAGAGATCCGCTGGCAGACGGGATCATCGACGGACTCGGCTATCAGATCGCCCAGTCCCTGTTCGCACTCGGTTACGGCGGACTGTGGGGAGCGGGGCTTACGCAGGGATCGCCGGGCAGCATTCCGCTCGTCGAATCGGATTTTATTTTTTCGGCGATCGTGGAGGAGATGGGACTGGTCTTCGGCATCTGTCTGCTCCTTTTGTGTATCAACAGCTTTCTGCGGATCCTGGTCCTTTCGGCCGGCTATTCGAACCGGTTTTTCCAGCTCTTTACCTACGGGGCTGCAGTATGCTACATTTTCCAGACCTTCCTGACCGTAGGCGGTGAGACGAAATTCATTCCCCTCACAGGTGTCACGCTCCCGCTGGTCAGCTATGGAGGCAGTTCCGTCCTGTCCACGCTGATCATGCTGGGCATCGTAGAGATGATCTTTATCCTGCATGATGAAAGAACTGTCCGCTTTATGGAGCGGTATGAGATGGAACATGCCGGAAATGATTCCGGCGGTTTTTACGGGGCGCCGCCCATGAACGGAGGCGGCGGACAGACACCAGTGTATGGAGGTTCCGGGGGCCCGTCTGTATACGGAGGCACCGGGGCCCTGCCTGCATACGGGGGAACCGGGACTCCTGAAAATATGCCGCAGGAGTATGACAGAGAATCCTACGGGGATATGATGCCGGAGGATTTTCCGGTGAACGGGATCTCCGAGGAAGGGATCTTCGACGATTATTAAGAGACTGTGCAGAGTGAGAGCGCAGCGAGAGAAGAGATATGTGGAGAAAGAAGCAGAACGCTCCGGACGAGAGCGGGATCCGGATCCCGGATGCCGCCGGCGTCCGGAAGGCCGCTGACATGGATAACCCCGGGAATGAAGGGGTCCATGTGGAGAGTGTCCGGAAAAAAGCCAGACATCAGATCGTCTTTACGGCGGTCCTCTTTGTCGCGCTCTTTATCGGAATGACGGTTTATTTCTGCCATTATGCGATCGAAAACCGGAGGATGCTCTTCGACAATGATTACAATTCCCGGGATTTGCTGCTGGAGGAGCACAACCGGAGAGGACGGATCCTGGCTTCCGAAGGGGAGATCCTGGCGGAATCGGATGAGGATAACAGGAGAAGCTATCCATACGGAAATGAATTCTGCCATGTGGTCGGCTACTCGATCCTGGGCGGGAGCGGGATCGAGGAGTACATGAAGTATGAACTGCTCCATTCCGATATTCCTTTCGCCTCCAAGCTGGAATGCGACCGGAATGAAGAGCTTTATCCCGGCAATGACGTCTATACGACCCTGGACGTACAGATGCAAGGCTATGCCTATGAGGCGCTGGGGGACAACAGGGGCGCTGTCATTGTCACGGAGCCTTCGACAGGGAGGATCCTGGCGATGGTCTCCAAGCCGGACTATGATCCGAACGCCATCGCGGGCATGTGGGAGTATTTCCGGAATGATGAGAGCGGGCAGGCTCCCCTGGTCAACCGTGTGACGCAGGGCCTCTACCCGCCCGGATCCACTTTCAAGATCGTGGACGCGGTCGAGCTGCTGCAGGAAGACCCCTCCGCGATCTACACCTTCTCCTACAACTGCGAAGACGGCATCTATGAAAACAGCGGGGAGAGCATCCACTGTTTTGATTATGAACATCATTATCAGCAGAATCTCGAGCAGGCCTTTGCAAATTCCTGTAACAGTGCCTTTGCCAGCATCGTCACGGAGGAGCTTGACCAGGACCGATTCCGCAGGACGCTCAGACGCCTTCTGTTTGAGGGACCTCTTCCCTATGACCTGCCGCACAGCGTCAGCCGGTCACAGCTTCTGGAGGATACGGACATCAGCACGCATAACCTGATGCAGGTCGCGATCGGGCAGGGTACCACGGAGGTTTCTCCCCTGCATATGAATATGATCACGATGGCAGTCGCAAACGGAGGCGTCCTGATGCGCCCCTACCTGATCGAAAAAGTATGCACCGCGGAGGACGTTTCCATGCAGGAATATGCGCCCCGCCAGGCCGCTTCTCTCATGGACGGAGAGACAGCATCCCTGGTCCGCCGGCTCATGAGAGGCGTCACGCGCGTGACCTACGATTCTGAAACCGGTGGGAGCGTGTGGGGAACAGCGAGCGAATTTGAGGGGACGCAGACCTACACCGCATTCGGCAAGACCGGAACTGCGGAATTCGGCGACGATGAGGATTCCCATGCATGGTTTACCGGTTTTGCCGTTCCAGGGGAAGAAGGGGAGGACGGCACCCCGGAGATCTGCATCACTGTTCTCATCGAGAACGGCGGCGTGGGAGCTGACAAGGCGGTTCCTGTTGCCAAAAATATACTGGACAGATGGTTCGGGGAATGGTGAGCAGTCAAAAAAATCTTGCATGACGCCGTATCTTGTGATAATATCCTACTGTTTGACAGCCTGCCGTGCCGGCAGAAATATGTCCCGGCAGCGCTGGTTTTACCGGAAAGTATGCACCACAGCGGGGCATAGAAGATAGAAAGAAAATAGAAAAAGACAAAAGACCGGAGAAAAAAGGAAGAGTGACATGAGTATTTTACGTATCGTACTGACAATTGTAATGATCATCATCAGCATCATTATGACAGTGATCATCCTGATGCAGGAGGGAAAATCGCAGGGGCTGGGCGCCATCGCAGGAACGACAGATACCTACTGGGGCAGGAACAAAGGCAGGTCCATGGAGGGCTTTCTGGTGAAGTTCACGACGGGTCTCGTCATTGCCTTTTTTGTACTTGCCATTCTGTTGAATATGCACCTGTTCTGAGATCCGCGATGACAGAACCCGGTGCACCGGACGACAGTCACTGCCTTTGCAGTGAAGATGCGGCACCCTCCAAAGGGGTGCCATTTTTGATGAAACAGCTCACAGCAGTCTGGCTGCAGGCCGGGTAAGTTCAGCTTCGTGCGGCTGCGGGAGAATGGATATGGCAGAGAAAACGCCTTTTAAGCTGGTGGCCAACAACAAAAAGGCCTACCACGATTATTTCATTGAAGAAAAATACGAGTGCGGTATCGAATTGTTCGGGACAGAAGTGAAATCGATCCGGATGGGGAAGTGCAGCATCAAGGAGGCCTATGTTTCTGTATCAGGAGGAGAGGCCTATATCGAGGGCATGAATATCAGTCCCTATGAAAAGGGAAATATTTTTAACCGGGAGCCTCTGCGCCGCCGGCGCCTCCTTCTGCATAAAAGCGAGATCCTGCGTCTGCAGGGGCAGGTGCAGGCCAAAGGATATACGGTCATGCCCCTTCAGGTATATTTCAAGAGGGGACTGGTGAAGGTGGAGATCGGGCTTGCGCGCGGCAAAAAGCTGTATGACAAGCGGGATGACCTGCGCAAAAAGGCCATCCGGCGTGAGACGGAGCGGGAATTCCGCGGACAGCTCAAGCTGTGACCTGTAAAAAAAGGACGTCTCCGCTGAAGACCACAGCGGAGACATCCGGTAAAGAGAGCAGGTGGCGGGAATCGAACCCGTCTCCCCAGCTTGGGAAGCTGGTATTCTACCGATGAACTACACCTGCACGTGCGATATAAGGGCACTCTTTTGTGCACAAGAAGTATTATAGCAGAAAAAACACGTAATGCAAGTGGGTAAATCCACTTTTCCGCGGCGGTCGCGATTGCATGGGAACAGGTTTGCATAGGAACAGGTATGGCATACAGAAAGAACGAACGATTGCAGAAAGAAAATAGAGCAAAAAGAGGGCAGGCAGCCACCCGGACCCGGAGAAGGCCCCGGTCCCAGGGCAAGCCTTTTGCCGGTCTCGCAGTGGTGCTCGTGCTGATGGCAGCGGTCCTGGTCTTCAGTGAATTCTGGGCCTTTACCACCTGGGCGGGTCTCAAGATGGACGAGATCCTGTTTCATCTGCGCGCGCCGCTGGAGGGTACGGGCGGCGGCATGCTGGAAAAATACGTGACCCGCTGCCTGGTCCCGGCAGGACTGGTGATGCTGAGCGTCTTCGCGATGATCGTCCACACCCGCCATGCGCCGCGGGCGAGGGGGATCTTTGTCAAGCGGTCGATCATCGGCGCTGGCACCGCCCTGATCGCAGCGCTGGCAGTCGGCATCGTGAAGCTGGATCTGGTCAGTTTTGCCATGGACCAGATGGAGGACTCGTCTTTCATCGAGGATCACTATGTGGATCCGAAGAAGACGGCGGTCACATTTCCGGAGAAAAAGCGGAACCTGATCTATCTCTATCTGGAGTCCATGGAGATGACGTATGCAGACGCCGCAAACGGCGGTGCCTTCGCGGAAAATGTGATCCCGGAACTGACAGAGCTTTCCCTGGAGGGAGAGAACTTCAACGGGGACACCGGCCTTTTGAACGGGGGCTATGTGATGCCCGGCTCCACCTATACGATGGCCGGGATGTTCACCCAGTCCTCCGGGCTCCCGCTCAAGGTGGATCTGGGAGAGCAGTTCACAGACCAGAGAGGTTCTTTCAACAAGATGAACACGCAGGACTCTTTTTTTGCCGGCGTGACGACCCTCGGGGATATCCTGGACGGAGAGGGGTACAATCAGGCTTTTATGATGGGGTCCGACGCGACGTTCGGAGGACGCAGACTCTATCTGACCGGCCACGGCGATTACGAGATCTGTGATTACAAGTGGGCAGTAGAGGAGGGCCTGATCCCCAAGGATTATTATGTCTTCTGGGGATACGAGGACGAGAAGCTCTTCTCCTATGCAAAGAAAAAGCTCCTGGAGATGGCCTCCGAGGAGGAACCCTTTCATTTTTCCCTCCTGACTGTCGACACACATTTTGAGGACGGGTACCGCTGCGAACTGTGCCGGGAGGACTTCGAGGGCAACCAGTACGCCAATGCCATAGCCTGCTCCAGCAGGCAGGTGGGCGCCTTCATAGACTGGATCCGGCAGCAGGATTTCTATGAGAATACGGCGATCGTCCTGAACGGCGATCACCTGACCATGGACAGCGATTTCTGTGCCCGGGTTCCCTCCACCTACGACAGGCGCACCTATACGGCCTATATCAATGCTGCCTGCACGCCGGAGGATCCTTCCCGCGAGAGGCAGTATACGACCCTGGACAACCTGCCCACGACACTGGCGGCCATGGGGGTCGACATTGACGGAGACCGCCTGGGACTGGGGACGAACCTTTTCGGCACAGAGGATACCCTGCTGGAGACCTGCGGTGAGAAAGAGCTGACTGCCCTTCTGAGCAAAAAAAGCTCCTTTATGCAGGATCTGGCAGATATCGATGTCTATGATACGGAGCTCCTCCGCGCCCAGGGACTGGCGCCTGCCGCGCATCTCGAGATCACAGATTGTGATGCTGCCGCAGGTGAGCTGTCCGTGACCGTATCGGATTTTAAAAACGTATACGAGAAGATCGCTTCCGTGGACATGGAGATCAGCGACAACGATCATCCGGAGGAGGTAAAGACTGTCCGGATGGAAAAGGTCAGAAAGAATGTCTATACGGGACATCTGGACGACGCGGCAGGGGAACCGCCGGTCAACCTCAAATCCTGCAACCTGTATGTCTATGTGAACGGAAAAACGGGGCGGCGCTTTGAGGTCGGCCGCATCACCGGGGACCTGACCCTGAAGACGAACGATATCTATGAGTACCTGGCGCGCCTGGCGCAAAACCCGCAGTACAGTATATTTGCCGCGATCCGGGACGACGGCACCCGGCAGATCGACGCGCGGATCCAGGACCTTCTGGCGCAGCTGGGGCTGGAGGAGACCCTGCCCGGCCACTACCGCTGGAGCTACTATGCGGTCCTGATCCCCGGTGAGGAAAAGCGGGAGGAGATCGGAGAGGAGGAGCTGAGCTGTACCGGTGTCCTTCCGGACGGCGCCCAGTACTCCGTGATCAGCCAGGGAGGCCTGTCCGGTGCCGGCGGAGGAGCCGGAAGATATCTGACCTGTTCCGTCAAGATCAATGACGTGGAGTACGCTGTCCAGCGCATCGGCCTGAATTTTGTCATCTATGACAATGCGCACTCGGTTGTCGCCGACACGGTGGAATTCAACACCTACGACGGCCTCGGGGCCAGGCGCATAGAACCGACGCTGCAGGCCGCGAAGTGATGCCGCGGGCAGGGGCGTTTACCCTGTATTTCTGCTCCTGTTTTGTGACGGTTTTTGTGACTCAAACGGCATGAAAACGACTCGAACGGAGAAACATCTTGCAAAAGGCTGCTGTATAATAGGATTGTAAACATCTGTCTGCCTCGTTCCCGGATCCGGGGACATGTGCAAAAGGAGGGATACAGTCATGGCAGCCACCACTGAAAAGCGCAGCGATGTGTTATACGTAAAAATGCTGGGCGGTTTCTCCATGAGCTATAACGGAAAGACGATCGCGGGCTCCTCCAAGTCCTCGGTCTCGCAGAACAATGCACTGCTGCAGATCCTGATCCACGCACGGGAGAAAGGGGTCACACGCGATCGTCTCGAGGAGCTTCTGTTCGGAGACCGCGAAGTGGACAATGCACACCATTCTCTGCGCAGCGTGATCTATAATGCGAAGAAATACCTTGAGAAGGCAGGTCTTCCCAAGGTCAATTATATACTCTCCGAGAAGGATATCTTCTACTGGAACAGTGAGATCGAAGTGGAGGAGGATGCCTATGAATTTGAGCAGCTCTGCGAGAGGGCTGCAGAGGAATCCGATCCGCAGAAACGACTGGAGAACTATCTGAAGGCCAGTTATGAGTATGGAGGGGAGTTTCTTCCCATGCAGTCAGGCAATGTCTGGGCTGTCCGTGAATCCATGCGCTATGCCCAGATGTTTGCAGACTGCGTCGAGAGCGCCGGGAATATCCTGCGTGAGGCCGGAGACTATGACCAGATGAAGGATCTCGGGCAGTATGCATCGGCGATCTCTCCGCTCTCGGACTGGGAGTCTCTGACGATGGAGGCACTGGTCCGCATGCGCAAATACGACGAAGCCATCCGCCTGTACGAGGGAACGGTGACCTACTATCTGGACGAACTCGGCGTACATCCATCCGGAAAGATCGTCGAATGGTTTGAGCATCTCGGGAAAGGAATGACACACCAGCACACGGTCCTTCACGATATCATAAGCGACCTGGACGGGAATGACGGCTTCGAGGACGGCGGCTATCTGTGCAGCTACCCTGTTTTTCAGGGAATCTACCGGTCCAATCGCAGACTGATGGACAGGACAGGGACCTCCTCCTATCTGATGCTCTGTACGATTCTGGACGGAAAGGGGAATCCCATGAAGGATGGATCCGTACTGGAGCGCCTGTCGGAGAGGCTGATCGAGAGCGCGCGCAGAAGCGTCCGCCGCGGAGATACGCTCTGTTCCTACGGCAGGGGGCAATGTCTTATCCTCCTCGTCAATACGACGCGGGAAGACTGCAGCGTGGTGCAGAAGCGCCTCAACGGGAATTTTATCGTCGGACGTCAGAGGATCAGCATTCAGTACGATGTCCAGAGCGTATATCCGGATGAACAATCCACCTTCCGCAAGACGAGCTGAACAGGCAGGTAGAAACAGATGATCCAGGGTCTGCGCTGCCCTTGCAGACCATCCGATACAACGTACAGGAGAAAGATTCGATGCGGGCTGCCATTATTGATGATCGATCGGATGACCGGGACACCCTCTTCCGTGAACTTGATACGGTTCTGAGGGAGAGGGGATACAGAGTGGATGCCATCGATACCTTTTCCGGGGGGGAGGAGTTTCTGTCCTCCTTCGAACAGGGAAAATATGACCTGATCTTTTTCGACATTTACATGGACGGCATGAACGGGATCGAGACCGCGTCCCGTGTGCGGAACGTGGACAGGAATGTCCGCGTGGTCTTTGTCACGACCAGCAATGATTTTGCGGCGGAAAGCTATTCACTGCGGGCGGATTACTACCTGCTCAAGCCCTTCGTCCATGATGACATCGTGAAGGCACTTACCGTGATCGATATGGCAGACTATGAGCGGCAGCGCATTGTCCGGCTTCCCGACGACAGCACCTGTCTGCTTCACGACATTCTGTATTCGGAATACTATAATCACAAGGTCATCATCCACTTAAAGGGCGCTGTAAAAAAGACACTGCGCACCAGCCAGACAAAAATGGAGGACCTCCTCTGCACAAACGATTTCTTCCTGACCTGCACGAAAGGGATCATTATCAATCTGGAATATGTGCAGCGCATCGACGACGGGATGGTCTTCCTGGCGGAAAACCACCAGGTCCCCGTCAGCCGCAGACGGATGGCAGACATACGAAAGGCCCATGCCGCCCACCTCTTCCGGCAGGTCCGGGCCTGAATGCCGTGGAATGTACGTAGCAACATACAATCCCCTTCGCATAATACTTTCAGGAACCGCAGTGCTTGCGGTTCCTTTTTTTTGTGGATATAATGAATAATAAATTAATTCAGCACACCCCGGACGATCAGAAGATCTGATCGGTGAGCTTGCTCACCAGGCAGATCTTCTGATCGTCCGGGGTGCGGCCAAGGCGCGAAGCGCCTCTGGCCGCACCGGATTATGGACGCCGCGCGTCCATAATACAGGTGTGCTGAGTCGGCCACTGTAATGCCTCTGGACGATCGATCTGATCGGTGAGCTTGCTCACCAGGCAGATCTTC
>JAFWDM010000007.1 GCA_017513005.1 Lachnospiraceae bacterium | reverse complement strand
TTTGAACTTTACGCCGACACCGCTCCTGACCTATATGGAAAAGCCGGAAATGGAAGGGGAATATTACAACCCGGAGAGCGGCGGCTTTGAGACATTTACTTTTAAGCCTGAACCGGGGGATCTGCAGTACCTGAGGACCTTCAAATATGAAGATCTGACCTACCGCGGCACGATGGAGTTTCGGAGTTGCTGCACGCAGCCGATCCGGGACACCTTCTGCGTGGCCGCTTTCCATCTGGGGCTTCTTGAAAAGCTCCGTGAGCTCGATCAGCTTCTGGAAAATGACCGGGTGCTGTATCATCACGGCTATACGGCAAGTGAGCTTCGACACCTCTTCGTGCGCAGACAGTATCCTCCCTATATCTCAAAGGAAGGCTTGAACCATCTTGTCGGCAAAATTCTGGACCTTGCCCGGGAAGGTCTGACAGCCCGCGGCATGGAGGAAGAACGCTTCCTGGATCCCCTCTACGACAGATGGCGCAGGAAATCGAATCCCGCGATGGATATGCTTCACATGCTGGACCAGGGCAAGAGCATAGAGGACGTGATCTTTTCATACCGTTAAATACAGAAAGCCTACAGCGCCGCATAGACCGATATCAGGGAGCGGATCCTCTCCGGATCCTCGATGTAGATATGTTGATGAGGGCAACCCTCGTAGATCCGGACACCATCTCTCCATGCACAGAGCGAGGTGAAGGGCATTTCCTCCCAACGGGCGCCGCTGCCCGTCAGGAACGGTACGGTCGCAAACAGAACAGCATTCTCGACGAAACAGCTGTAAAGAGTCCCCTGCATGTTCGTATGGGTGTAGAAAGTCTCCCCGTCAAAGAGCAGGAGGTTCAGTTTGTTCCCCGGCGCCAGAGAAGCAACTGCCTCATCGATGATCCTGCACCGCTCCAGGGCAGTCAGCACAGACCCCGGGCCGCAGTCCGCCGGCTTCTCATTTTCCGGAGCAGGCTTCTCTCTCAGCTTTTTTTCCATGGCTCCGTTGATCCGGTCGACGAGATAGAGCAGGATCCGCTCACTGTCGGTCTGTCCTTCCTGCACCTCCGCAAATCTGCTGAGCAAAGCTCCCTCAAAGACCGTGCCATTGTGGGCCAGTGTCCAGCATCGCCCGCTGTCATCTGTCTTCTGGAAGGGGTGCGTATTGCTGTATTCCAGGGAGCCGATGGTTGCTTCCCTGATGTGGGCCAGCAGCGTGGATGCGCGCAGGCCCTGTCGCAGCCGTTCCTTCAGATACCTGCTCCGGACCGCCTTCACAGGTTCTTTTTCCAGCATTCCGAATCCGGCCCTGCCTGCAGGGTTTTGATGAAAGTGCGCAATGCCCCACCCGTGCGGGTTCTTTTCAGAGTGAAGGAAAAACATCTGCAGCCAGGGACTGACGTCTATTTCGTTTCCGGCACTGACTCCAAATAATTCACACATTATACTCACCGGCTCCAATTCTTCGAAACTGTCCGATCTCGCCTGAAAAATCCATACAGATCATCCCGCGTGCTCCAGGACAGTGATTCAGAAACTGTTCAGCAATCACCTGCACAGATAACGCAGGATGTACAGGTGATTCTATAACAGGTTCTCAGATAAAATACAAATTCTCTACGGCTTCACGCCGGATGACCAATGCCTCCCGCGTTTCGGTTTCTCCCATTGAATAAAAGTCCCTGCAGGTGTCGTTGAGGACATCCCGGGGAAGGATGATATTGTGGGAAAAGGGATGGTCAAAGACCGGCAGAACGCCCTCCCTCCGAACCTCATTTCCACGGTAGTAGGGGTCAAAGGCAAGGATACTGTCCCCGCGCTCTTCTGTTACCAAAATGTAGTGTCCGACATCATGAAAGACATGCAGCACAATAGCGGCACCTGCACGGAGTGCCTCCGACAGCCTGCTCCCGGGGCCGAACCAGACCTCCTCCTTCTCCAGATAAAGACTGTCCGCCGGCAGAAGGCCCGCGAACCGCAGTTCATTCAGCCATGTTCCGAAGTAGCGTATAGCGGCACCGGTCGTGCCGCACATACCACAGTGCCCGTTCCGGTCATAGCTGTCCAGTGTACACAGCCCGATGTGGCGGACGAGATCCGGCGGGATCTCCTCACGCTCAAACAGATACAGGATCGCGTTGGTCATGGTCGTGGGTCCGCAGTCATACTGTGTGACCTGATATCGAAGTGGAGATTTCATGATATATCTTCCCTTATTTGCGCCTGAGGCAGACAGACCGGGCTGCCCGGACAATACGCAGTGCTATGAAAGACGCGTCAATATAAGCATCATACAGCAATATGCCTACTAAATCAATAGGTGAATGGCTTTCACCATTATTTTATTGAAAACTGACAGATGCTGTATTACACTATTAGCCTATAGTATTAGTAGGCGTTGTCTCAAATGGGAAGGCGGTATATTCATGAACAAACTGACATTTTTAGATGGTGCTTTCGGCACGCGAATCTGGGCAAAAACCGGAGAAAGCAAACCGGTCTGCACGTTGGTGCCTGGCTGTCAACTATCCTTTGTCTAAGCACCACCAAAGGCAAAGGAGGAAAGGAAAATGCTAAAGATGTCCCAAATCCTCAAGATTTTCTATTCTATCACTTTGCGAATTGCGTATTAAGTAAGAATATCATTTCGGAGCGACCTGCCGATTGCATCCGTTCGCTGGCGGAGCGTATCGGCAGATGGGATTGCATAGGAGATCCCCAGTGCCGCCTTGAAATAATCCGGATCTGCATGGAACTCGCGCACAGAATCGTAGCTTGTTTTCCCCTGGCAGAGAAGCCCGATATATGTGAGCA
>JAFWDM010000057.1 GCA_017513005.1 Lachnospiraceae bacterium | reverse complement strand
CCACTTCATTCCCCATATACTGAGCCCTCAGGCACGCGATCTGGTACAATTGTGAAGAATCATATTCAGAGCAGGTCTACATTAAACCAATGACCTGCTTTTTTTATGCTCTGAATATGATACTTCACTTACGAATTATACCATGGAACAGACTCCGATGTGACAGAAAGGCCTGCGAAAAAAACACGATTTTTTTCTCCTCTCTGCAATATTTTCCGCTTCCCGGTCATTAATCCTGCAGAATTGCAGTTAATGACAGGAAGCAGGCAGCTGCACAGTGCACTGCAGCAGGCGCAGCTGTTTCGCGGCGATCGTAAGATATGGAGGAGTATAATGCAGGAGAAAATGATTCGGATCCTCTTGACAGCTGTCATGATCCTGGCGGGGATCCTGGCTGGATTCGGGCTGGTACACAGAGAAAACAAAAAAGTTGCGTCCGCGGCGGATGTCGGGAGGCTCACCGTCGATGTCCTTAAGGTCGGAAAGGCGGACGCGATCATCCTGCAGTGTCAGGATCAGACCATGGTCATCGACGCTGCCGAGGAGGACGATGGCGGGAAAATCGTCTCCTTCCTCCATAGGGCAGGGCGCACACGAGTGGACACACTGCTGATCACACACTTTGACAAGGACCATGTCGGCGGCGCGGATACACTTGTGGAATCCATGGATATAGGCCGGGTGCTCGTGCCCGCCTATGAAGGCACTACATCGGAGTACTATGACTTCCTGGAGGCTCTGCAGAAAAAGGGCCTTACGGCGGAACCGCTGACCGGGCCTGCCCGGTTCACGCTCGGAGCTGCGCAAATCGTAGTGGAACCGCCGACGGAATATGTTTATAATGGGAACCAGGAAATGGACAACAATTTCTCGCTCATCACATCCGTCACGCACGGAGACATGCGGCTTCTGTTCACCGGGGACGCAATGAAGGCCAGGATCCGGGAATGGCTCTCCTCTCACAGGGAAGACCACTATGATCTCCTGAAGGTGCCCCACCACGGCGTCTATAACACTGCCCAGGAGGAACTCGCTGTCTCCACATCCCCCCGTTATGCGGTGATCTGTGACTCCCGCAAACATCCTGCGGACCGCGCCACGATCGAAGCGCTGCGAAAATGCGGGACGAGCATCCTGCAGACAAAAAATGGTAATATTCACGCCGCCAGTGACGGGGCCTCGATCACCATCGGGCAGGATCTGCGATGAGCGGACAGACGGCAGCCGTATGCATGGAATACCTGCAATTCATTCCATGCAGAACAAGGGAGCATAACATGTCTCTGGACCAGCAGCTCGACAGAACACGATCCGCACAATTGGAAGACTGGATCGACAGGACAGGAAAGGGAGAAAAGGATGCTTTCTGCAGTCTCTACGTGCAGACCAAGAGGATCCTTTTTTCTTATGCGCTCTCCATTCTGCACAACCGGGAGGATGCCGAGGATGCCGTACAGGACACCTACCTGAGGATCCGGAGTGCCTCCCATCTCTACACCCCCATGGGAAAGCCCCTGGCCTGGATGTTCACGATCGAGCGGAACGTCTGCCTGATGCGGCTTCGGGCCAAAAGCCGGTTTTCCGACCGGCCGCTGGAGGACGGGAACGGTACAGACCGGGAGGACGGCCCCCGCGGCGTCATTATTTCCGGCAGCAATGTCTCCCCGCACAGGCCTGTCGGCGTAAGGGATCCCGGAGGAGGCATTACTTCAGACGACGCCCCGGGCACCTTTCTGCGCACAAAAGACGTGGAGGACAGGCTGGTACTCAGCAGGGCCTTGCAGACCCTGTCCACAGAGGAATCCTCCATCGTCCTGCTCCACGCTGCCGCAGGCGTCAAACACCGTGAGATCGCCGACCAGCTCGGCATACCCCTCTCCACGGTCCTCTCCAAATACCGCCGGGCACTGGAAAAGCTGCGCCGACAGTTCAGCGGCACAGGTTCCTGATAATACCGCCGCAAGTCCGGAAGACCGTGCCGGCAGCGCAGCGGCACAGCAACTCACGATCATCGATCATACTTGATGCGGCAGTTTCAGGCCGCACACAGAGGATTCCAAATGGATGATGGAAAGAGCCATCGCATCCCTCGTTGTCCGGAAAATATGCCGGACAGGCGGGATGTGAATATTGACAGACCGGGATCTGCCCCTGATCCCGAAACACAGACCTTCTCCGATGAAGCTCTCGAGCAGCGCCTGCGCGGAGCTGTTGACAGTATGATCGGAGAAACGGACGCGTATGCCTATGAAGCAGCCGCCCTGTGGGATCTTCCCGCGGAGCCGGCAGCCCCTGATGCCTGGTTTCTCGCCGGTACAGAGTCTTTGAGCGGCCCTGCAAAGGATACGGATCATGCAGCCCCTTCCGTGCATGCTCCTGCCTCCCGTACAATTTCTGTTTCCGGTACAGACAGCGGTCCACACCGGGCCCGCTTCCACAGTAAACTGTTCAGGTCCCTCATGACTATCGCAGGCGCCGCAGCCTGCTTTCTGGTCATCCTGTATTTTCATGCCCGTATGACTGGCTCGATTCCCGAAAGCGGACCCTTTGCCGGGTTCTGGGGCAATCACCCGGAGACCGGCAGTGCAGGCGCTACGGCCAGCCCTGCTGACAGCACAGCTCCCGATGCTTCCGGGTCCGGCACATCCGAAGATTCGGATGCCCCGGCCGATCCCGGGAAAGGAGAAGTGACAGATCCGGAAAACAAGGAGAACGACAGTTCCGGAAAGAGCTCCTCCCGTGAAGAGTCCTCCCGGACCTCCGAAAGAGAAAACAGAACGGATGAAGATGACCGGGAGGATGATCTCGAGGAAGACCAGGATCAGGATGAGGACCGGGACGAAGATGAGGACCGAGACAGTGATGAGGATGAGGACTTCGACGAAGATCAGGATCGGGACAGCGATGAAGATGAGGACAGCGACGAGGAAGATGAGGACGGCGACGAGGAAGATGAGGACGGCGACGAGGAAGATGAAGACAGCGACGAGGAAGATGAGGACAGCGACGAGAGCCGGGACGAGGAAGAAGGCAGGGACAGTGATGAGGATGAGGAACTCGACGAAGATCAGGACAGCAACCAGGATGGAGACCGGTAAGAAAAAAGTTTGAAACGGCTATTGAAAACGTTTCCACAAAGTGCTATAATTCATTCTGTGGAAACGTTTCCGCATTCTGTCCCGGACTTTTCAATATGCTGCAATGGACAGGAACTATCGCAGACCTCGTCGCGAGGACTTTTTTTCAGGAAAGATTGGAAACGATTCCAACGACACATGCAGTTCCACAGGTCCCTGCGATTATGACAGGAAAGCCGGTGGCAGAGACTGCAACGAAAGAGGCAACAGTTGTTAGTAAGCAATGATCAGGAGGAAGTGCTATGAAAAAGAAATTGGTAAGTCTTCTGGCGGGCGTGACAGTGGCAGCTGCTCTGTTCACAGGCTGCGGCGGAAGCGGTTCAGCAGGCAGCGCCGCACCTGCATCTGCAGGCAGCACGGGCGCAGCGGCAGCTCCGGCAGCGAATGCGGGCGCAGGCCATGTCTATTATCTGAATTTCAAGCCGGAAGCAGATGCCGCCTGGCAGGATCTGGCCAAGGTCTACACAGAGGAGACCGGTGTTCCGGTGACGGTCGTCACGGCGGCCTCCGGTGAGTATGAGACCACACTGATGAGTGAAATGGCTAAGTCCGATGCGCCGACCATGTTCCAGGTCAACGGCCCAGTCGGCCTGGCCAACTGGAAAGATTACTGCTATGACCTGACCGGGTCCGACATCGTCAGCAACCTGACCTCTGATGCCTTCGAGCTCAAGGACGGCGATGCGATCAACGGTGTTGCCTACGTCATTGAATCCTACGGAATCATCACCAATGTCAGCCTTCTGGAGAAAGCAGGCTACAAGCTCGACGATATCAAGAGCTTTGACGATCTGAAGAAGATTGCGGATGATATCCAGGCCCGCAAGGACGAGCTGGGCGTCAAGGGCGCATTTGCATCGACCGGCATGGACGGGTCCTCCGACTGGAGATTCAAGACCCACCTGGCCAACCTGCCCATCTATTATGAGTACAAGGCGGACGGCATCGACAGCACCGAGGCCATCAAGGGAACCTACCTTGACCAGTACAAGAATGTGTTTGACCTCTACATCACGGATTCCACCTGCGATCCCAAGGAGCTCTCCTCCAAGACCGCGGACGACGCAAGGGCGGAATTCCTCGACGGCGAGGCTGTCTTCTACCAGAACGGCTCCTGGGAGTACAGTTCCCTGGCAGAGAAGTTCACAGATGACCAGATCGCTATGATCCCGATCTACTTTGGCGTGGATGATGCTAACGAGGGTCTGTGCACAGGAACCGAGAATTACTGGTGTGTCAATGCGGAGGCCGCTGAGGAGGATATCGCCGCAACACTTGACTTCATGAACTGGTGTGTCACTTCCGAGGCCGGCACCAAAGCAATGGCCGAGACCATGGGCTTCACGATCCCCTTCAAGACTGCGGTCGAGTCCCCCAACGCATTTGTCAAGCAGGATGCCGCCTACACCGAGGCGGGCAAGACCCCTGTATCATGGAACTTCACGACCATGCCTTCCGAGAACTGGAAGAACGGTGTCGGCTCTACTCTGACTGCCTATGCAGCAGGAACCGGCGACTGGAATGCTGTCGTGACCGCATTCGTCGACGGCTGGGCTGAAGAGGCCGCACTTGCGGAATAACATTCCGGCAGCATGATGGAAACCCGCGGGCTTTCCAGAACATGAATAAGGCCGTTTCCCTGTCATCGGGCAGCGGAAACGGCCTTTTCTATTCATCCGGATCTTTATAAAGTACCTGAGGTTTTTGCTGAACACGCTTATCTTTTGTGATCCGGAGCTCCGCCGGAATCTCCGGATCCGCGTTTATAAAAAGCAGAAAAAATAATCGAAAAAATAGGGGGCATTCCATGGTAGGAAAATCTATAAAAAAATGGTGGCCGGTCTTTTTACTGCCGACAGCGGCCGCTTTTTCGATCGGATTTATCTGGCCGTTCATCTGGGGGATCTATCTCTCCTTCTGTAAGTTTACGACGGTCAAAAATGTCAGGTTCATCGGCCTGTCCAATTACGCCAAGGTCTTTGCGGACACTACCTTCTCGCACGCCTTCTGGCTGACCGTCCTGTTCGCATTCCTGTCCAGTATCCTGATCAATGTCCTGGCCTTTGCCATCGCACTGGCCCTGACCAGGGGGCTGAAGGGGACCAATATTTTCCGTACGATCTTTTTTATGCCCAACCTGATCGGCGGTATCGTCCTGGGTTATATCTGGCAGACCCTTCTGAACGGCCTGCTGTCCAAATGGGGGCAGCCCCTGCTGGCGCTCTCCGCGTTCAACGGTTTCTGGGGCATGATCATCCTGCTGTGCTGGCAGCAGATCGGATATATGATGATCATCTATATCGCAGGTCTCAACAATATCTCCGGTGACCTGATCGAGGCGGCGGAGATCGACGGGGCGACCCCTCTGCAGATCCTGTTCAAGATCAAGATCCCCATGATCATGCCTTCGATCACGATCTGTACATTCCTGACGCTGACCAACGGCTTCAAGATGTTTGACCAGAACCTGTCCCTGACGGGCGGCGAACCGGCCAAGAAGTCCCAGCTGCTGGCACTGAATATTTATGACACCTTCTATGCCAGGAGCGGCGCACAGTGGAAGGGCATCGGCCAGGCCAAGGCTGTCGTATTCTTTCTGATCGTCGTCGTGATCGCCCTGATCCAGCTGCGCGCGACCACGTCCAGAGAGGTGCAGCAGTAAGGACCTGCAGCGAAATATACAGAGTATTTCGCTACAGGTCCTGAGAGGGACAGACGGGCTTTTGCCGCATTTACGGTCGAAAAGACCCTTGAGGCGGCAGCCTCCGGCAAATTCGGGTTTTGAATCGAGTTTTGCGGGAGCCGGGAGCCCGGAAAAACTGCAGAAAGGAATGAGACATGAAATCAAATAAAAACCTGGCGCGCACGACCGCAAGCGTGATCCTGGCGGTCATCTGCGTGTTTTATGTATATCCGATCTTTGCCATTCTGATCAACTCGCTCAAGATGAACAAGGCGATCACGACCTCCGGCGTCTTCCAGCTGCCTTCGGCGGACAACTTCGTCGGCCTGGCCAACTATGTGGAAGGCATCACCAGCATGAACTTCCTCCAGTCCTTCTGGTACAGCTTCGTGATCTCGGTCATGAGCGTCGTGCTGATCATGCTCTGCTGCTCCATGGCAGCCTGGTACATCATCCGTGTCAATGGACCGCTCTCCAAGGCCTTTTATTACCTGTGCATCTTCAGCATGGTCGTGCCCTTCCAGATGGTCATGTTCACGCTTGCGAATACGGCAGACCGTCTGCATCTGAACACGCCTTACAACATCTGCATTATTTATCTGGGCTTCGGAGCAGGCCTGGCGGTCTTCATGTTCACAGGCTTTGTAAAGGGGATCCCGCTTGAGATCGAGGAGGCGGCCATGATCGACGGCTGCAGCCCCCTGCAGACCTTCTTCCTGGTCCTGGTTCCCATCCTCAAGCCCACCATCATCTCCACGGCCATCCTGGAGACCATGTGGGTCTGGAACGACTACCTGCTGCCCACCCTGGTCCTGGATATCAAAAAATACCGCACGATCCCCATGGCGATCCAGTATTTCCGCGGCAGCTACGGCACGGTCAACATGGGCGCCATGATGGCCTGCATCATGATCGACATCATCCCGATCATCATCCTGTACCTGGTCTGCCAGAAATACATCATCGAGGGTGTCGTCGCCGGTGCGGTCAAGGGCTGATACAGGCAGGCACTGCGGCGCAGGTGCGGTCAGGGACTGATACTGGCAGGCTCTGCGGCGCAGGTGCGGTCAGGGACTGATACTGGCAGGCTCTGCGGCGCTTTTGCACAGCGGGAAACCAGATCATGAGAAAGAGAACAGGTCATGAGAGCAAGCGGATTATTATTACCCATTTTCAGCCTCCCCGGGAAATACGGGATCGGATGCTTTTCCGATGAGGCATACCGGTTTGTGGATTTTGTAAAAGAAGCGGGACAAAAGTACTGGCAGATCCTCCCCGTCGGCCCTACGGGCTACGGGGATTCTCCCTATCAGTCTTTTTCCGCATTTGCGGGAAACCCTTATTTCATCTCCCCGGATACCCTTGTGCGGGAAGGGCTCCTGACGGAGGAGGAAGCCGCGGAGGCGGTGTACCATAAAGGCACGCTGCAGGCATCGGATACATCAGACACATCGGACATATCGGACGGAGAGACCGCAGAGGATGTACATCCTGCAGGGACAGGCAGGAAAGAAGCCTCCGCATCAGATGACGGTCCCGTCGACTATGCCTGGCTCTACCGCACGCGGGAACCCCTCCTCCGAAAGGCTTATGCGCGGTGGAAACAGGGCGGAAGCGCAGACACGCCCCCCGGCGGGGAAGACAGGATTTCCCTTGCGGCGTCTGACAGGATTTCCTCTGCGGCGTCTGACAGGATTTCTTTTGCGGCGTTCTGCGAAGAAAACGCAGCCTGGCTGCCGGATTATGCCCTTTTTATGGCATTGAAAAAAGAGCACGGCGGCGCGGGATTTTTGGAATGGGAACAGGCCCTGCGCATGCGGGAGCCCGCAGCGCTTGAAGCGGCGCGGCACCGGCTCAGGGATGAGATCGAATTTCAGACCTTCCTGCAGTACCGCTTTGAAGTGGAGTGGACTGCGCTCAAGGCCTACGCCAACCTGCAGGGGATCTCCATCATCGGAGATATACCCATCTATGTCCCGGCGGACAGCGCGGAGGTCTGGGCCTATCCGGAGCTCTTCCAGCTGCGTGAGGACGGCACCTGTAAGGCGGTCGCAGGAGTTCCGCCGGACGGCTTTTCCGCGATCGGCCAGCTCTGGGGAAATCCCCTGTATGACTGGGACCATCACAGGCAGACCGGCTTTGCCTGGTGGATCAGCCGCATGCGGCGGTGCAGCAGCCTCTTTGACATCGTCCGGATCGACCACTTCCGCGGTTTTGACCAGTACTATGCGATCCCGGCGGACAGCGCGGACGCCCGGACCGGCCGGTGGGAGAACGGCCCTGGACTCGATCTCTTTCGCGCGATTGAAAAAGAGATCCCCGGTCTGACCATCACCGCGGAAGACCTGGGATATATCACGGAATCCGTCCGCCGGCTTGTGCGGGACACCGGATATCCCAACATGAAGGTCCTGGAATTTGCCTTCGATTCCCGCGATTCCAGCGGCCGGGAATCCTACCTGCCCTACAACTACGATAAAAACTGCGTGGTCTATACCGGCACGCACGACAATGAGACCCTTGTCGGCTGGCTCGACCACATCCTTCCGCAGGAGCGGGACGAAGTCCGGGCTTTCACAGGACTCGACGGAGCATACAAAGATCCCATGTTCAGTGATGCAGGGGAAGTAGTTCCGGCACATGCCTGTGATGCAGAGGAAGTAGTTCCTGCACAGGCCCGGGATGCATTGGAGGATCCTGTGCAGGCCCGGGCTGCGGAGACGAAAAGACTGGCCCGCGCCATGGTCAGGGAGGCAATGGCATCCGTCGGGAACCTGTGCGTGATCCCCATGCAGGACTGGCTGCTGCTTGGCGATGAGGCACGGATCAATACGCCCTCCACGACGGGCGGAAACTGGGTGTGGCGCATGCGGCAGGGAGCCGCCTCCCCTGCGCTCGCGGCACAGATCCGGAAGATGACGAAGGTTTACGGAAGACTGTAAAACCGGACATACAGGGCGGACCCGCGAGGTATCCCATGGCGGACGTCATGGTTACAGTGCGATGCTGAAGAGAATAGAACTGTATGGCGCATGAACAGTGAAAAGGCAGAGCATACAGGGCAGAACCACCGGCTCCGCGTAAAGGGAAAGAAGGTGATCGGCTGTGGCAGAAAATATTACAATCAAGGACATCGCCAGGATCTGCGGTGTCGGGATCGGAACGGTCTCGCGCGCGATCAACAATGACCCCCGGGTCAGCGAGAAGACCAGAGAAAAGATTCTGCAGGCCGTCAAAGAGTACCATTATGTGCCCAACAACAGTGCGCGCAACCTCAAGATGGCGGAGTCCAACACGATCGGCCTGCTGTTCAGCGGTATCGACAACCCTTTCTTCCAGGGGATGCTCTCTGTTTTTGAAAACGCCTGTGACCGGCTGGGCTATGCATTTTTCCTCTACGCGGTGCGGGAAAATGACCGGGTGGAAGATGTCGCCATGGAAGTATGCAAGGAGCGCCGCCTGAAGGGACTGATCATTATGGGCGGGCAGCTCTCCTTTCCGAACCGCCGCCTGGATTCACTCGGCGTCCCCTATGTTCTGTGTACCGTGACGGTGCCGAAAGACGGCGGAAAGCTCCCCTGTTCCTCGGTCTCCATCGACGATGAAAAGGAAAGCTTCCGGGCCGTCAGCTATCTGTGTCAGCAGGGTCACCGGAGGATCGCCATACTGGCGGGAAGGACCTGCGAGTCTCCCCACGGGGTCGGCATGCTGCGCCTGGCGGGATACCGGCGCGCCCTTAAGGCACACGGGATCCATTTTGACCCGGCACTTGTGGCCTATATGAGCGAAGACCTGCCGGAATATTCCATGCCGAACGGATATGATACCATGAAGCGTCTGCTGCAGACCGGGGCAGCCTTCACAGCCGTCTTTGCTGTCTCTGATACCATGGCCTTCGGGGCCTGCCGGGCCCTGCGCGAAGCGGGCCTGCGCATACCGGAGGACTGCTCGATCGTCGGCTATGACGGCCAGTACTACACAGAATACATGACGCCCGCCCTGACGACCGTCGTGCAGCCCGTCGCCGAGATGGCCCGGAAAACCGTCGAACTTCTCGACGACGCGATCAAAAAAAAGGCACCGCCGGTCTGCGTGACCTACGATGCCGAGCTTCGGATCCGGGAATCCGTCCGAAAATGTGCGAAAAACCTCTGAGACAGAAACCTGCCTCCTGTTTATTCTTCATCGCGCTATATCCGTGACTTCAGTCGTGGGATACGCGCACAAAAAAGGATACCCGCTTCATCATGGGTACAATCCCGCGAACGAGTCTTTATTCCGGCCGGACGCCGATCACGATGTGGTGGTCGTCGCTGTTGCGGGTCCGGATGGTCTGCAGGCAGTAAGGCCTGAAGCCGCCGTCTTCCCTGCGGCGGTAGCAGACCGGCACCATGTCGTCCCTGCCCAGCCAGTTCAGGATATTCTCCTTGCGAATGGCCGTGCGGACCTTTTCTCTATCCTCATCACATACCTTCTCCAGCAGCTTGTCCCCTGCATCCGTGAAGAAATCGGAGCCGCCGGGGCGGATCTGCAGCTCACCGTCCGATCCTGCATAAAACTCCAGATAGTAGTCCGTAAGGGTGTCTACATAGAAAATACTCTCAAAGTCATAGGTCAGAGCCTTGGAGATGCTCATATAGGTCTTTTTGATCTCCGTGACGGCCTCGACGCTCTGCCGGGACCTTTCAATGATAAAGGCGTCGAATTCTTCATGCGGAACGGGTTTCGAGAAGTAGTAGCCCTGGACCAGATCGCATCCGAGGGCCTTGAGGATCAGGAGCTGCTCCTCGGTCTCCACGCCCTCCGCCACGACGGGAACGTGGAGATAGTCCGCGATGTCGATGATAAGCTCGATCATGCGCACATCCCTGGTCTCTCCGAAGGCGCTGCGCACAAAGGTCATATCCAGCTTGAGGGCATCGATGGGGAGATTGGTTAGCATTCCCAGCGAGGAATAGCCTGTGCCGAAGTCGTCCATCTCGATGCGGAAGCCCATGCCCATGCCGCGCAGCTCGCGGGCCGTGGAGATGACCTGCTCGGAGTCACCGGTGTAGGCGGACTCGGTGATCTCCAGGACAATGTCGTCCACGGACAGGCTGTAGTCCCGGAGGATCTCCCGGAAGATGTCCTTGAGATTGGGGGTCAGCATATCGATCCTGGATACGTTGACGGAGACCGGCACGGAGAAGCCGAAGCGGTCCTTCCACTCGCGGATCTGGGCGGCGGCCATTTTCCACACATAGGTATCCAGCTCCAGGATCCGGCCGCTGTCCTCCAGAAGAGGGATGAAGACGGCCGGGCTGATCAGGCCGAGCTCGGGGTGGTCCCAGCGGACCAGAGCCTCCGCGCTGGACAGGATGGGCTTCTCCGGACGGATATCAAATTTGGGCTGATAATAGACCTTGAAGCGTTCCTGCTCGATCGAGGCGCGGAAATCCACCAGCAGGCGTTCCCTGAAAAGTGCCTCCTCGTGCATCTTTTTGTCATAGGTACCGATCTGCTCCACATGCCCGCTCCGGATATGGTCCGCAGCCATTTTCGCCCGGTCAAAGCGGCGGGCGATATCCAGTTCCTTGTCGACGTTGGAATAGACACCGATCCGGACGCGGACCCGGTCTTCACAGGAGAGTCCGGAAGCCGGTCCGGCGGATCCGGCGGCTTCCGCTTCTGTGCCGTCCGGATTATTCCGGACGGGCTCGCCCGTCAGCTCATCCAGGGAATCAAAGCCCTGCGTCAATCTCTCCAGAAGGCCGGAATAGTCCTTTCTGTAGGGGCAGTAGAGATAGAAGGTATCCGCGATCCGGTGGCAGCCGATGCCGCCGATCTCCCTGGCATAGGTCCGGATGATCTCGCCGATCTGGCGCAGGACCCGGTCGCCGAAGGAGCGTCCGTAGCGTTCGTTGATCATATGGAAATGGTTGACATCGATGACGACTGCATCCATAGCCATCTCCCAGTAGTGGTGGTCATACATGTTGACATAGCGGATAAAATAATCGAAATTATAGAGTCGGGTCAGACTCTCGCGTTCGGTGGACTGAATAGTGTCGCGGTTTTCGGACAGCTCGATGCACTTCTGCACGCGGGCCCGGATGATCTCCCAGGCCGGATAGGGCTTGGGGATAAAGTCCATGGCACCGATCTTCAGGCATTCCACCTCGGCCTCCTGGTCCGCCGTCAGGACGATGACGGGGATCCGTCTGAGGTCGGGATCATCCTTGATGCCGCGCAGAACCTCCAGGCCGCCCATCCTGGGCATCTGCAGGTCGAGCAGGACCAGGGCCAGATCGTTCTTGACTGTCCGGATCTGTTCCATGGCCTCCAGGCCGTCCGCCGCAAAGAGGACGCCGTACTGGTCCCTCAGAGCATTCCCGAGCAGGAGCTGGTTGACGGATTCGTCCTCGACGATGAGGACCTGCTTCTGAACGCTGAAGATCTCCGGCGTCTCCTCCACCTCCACGGGCTCCTCGTCCCGGGAGATGGAGCCCATACCTTTAAGGAGCTGTTTTTCCTCATACATGAGGGCATCCGCGCGCTCGAACACATCGTGGAAATTCTGGTCTCTGCCGGGCGTAAAATCCGAGATGCCGCCGGACACGACGACCTTGCCCGCGCTGATATTGGCGACGGACCTGTCGTGCAGCAGCTTCATCAGATCACTGCGCAGCAGATAATCACGTCCCTTGAGGATCGCGACGAACTCATCGCCGCCGATCCTGTAGACGGGGCTGTGGGAAAAGATCTCGCAGACCATGCGGCAGGCCGCGCAGATATACTCGTCTCCCGCCTTGTGCCCCAGCGTATCGTTGATCCTTTTCAGGCCGTTCACATCGCAGACCACGACGGAGAAATCCCCGGGCTCTCCCTCGCCCTCCGCCAGTTTCTCGTTGATCTCCTTTTCCCGCACCAGATAGGCATGCTTGCTCTTGACGCCCGTCATGGGGTCAATATTGGCCATGCGCTCATTTTCCACGGACCGCTTGTTCATATAGGAGTGGTTGGTCAGCATGATGACGATGGCAAAGACAAACATGAAGGCGCCCATCAGCATGGTCCGGGTATTGGATCCCTTCAACAAGGCGATCTGTTCCGCCATAAAGAGGGCGTCCGCCTCCCGTGTCGTCTCCGCAGCCTGCGCGTAATAGGCCTCGATATTGGCCATCATGGTGTCATTGGCAGTCAGCATGGACTGCCGCATCCAGATCAGGGCGATCAGAAGGACCAGGGACAGAAGGGCCACCCAGACGATGATGGAGGTGCCGAACCGCCTGTCCTTATCGCGGTGCAGGATCCGGCGGAAATAGACAAAACCGAAGATGCTCCACAGGATAAAGAGGAAAAAGGTCTCGCTCTCCATGTTTCCATTGGACAGGAGGTTGGGCAGGAGGTTATACATACCGAATCCGGCCATGGAAACGACACCGATGACGCCGGCGATCTCTTCAGACCTGTCCCCCCGTTTTCTGGCGATCTTCATGGCCGCCGCGCTGACAAAGGCATAGACCAAGGTGGCGCCGATTGTCGTGACGTCGACGATCCAGCCGATGGCCGTCCTGCCGACAAAAGGAATAAAGAGGGAGACCATGCCGATCAGGAGGATGGCATTGGCGGGCATGTTGTGTCCGTCGAGCCGGCCGAAGCGCTCGGGAAGAATCCTGTCCTTGCCCATGGCATAAAAGAGACGGCTGACCGCCATGGTATTGCCGATCAGGCTGGTGATGACCAGGGCCAGGAGGGACAGCATCAGAAGGCCGACCCCGAAGCTTCCCATATACCGGCCCGCCGCATAGAAGGCGGGGAAGGCCTCCAGCCCCTCGAGATGGCCCAGGTCCCGGATGTACTCCAGCCAGGACCCATAGCGGTCCGGATAGGCTGTCACGGACAGGATGGTGACAAAAACATAGAGCAGGGTCGTGGAGATGACAGAGATGACCAGGATCCGGTTGACCCTTGTCCTCTCAAAATCATATTCCTCCGCGGCATGGGAAATGCTTTCAAAGCCGATAAAGGCCCAGGGCGAGATGACCGCGATCCGCAGGACCTGGGCCAGCGCGCTCGAATCCGGTATAAAGACCGGCGCATAGGTCCCCTTGTGCAGAAAGAGGGCTCCCACAAAGACAATGGTGATCCCGGCGGCAAAGACGCAGACCAGGCCGGTCATGGCCAGGATGGCTCCCCTGGGGAAACGGATACACACAAACACCGTCAGGCACAGGGCCGCAATGGTGACGACAGTCTCCCCCAGATAGACATCGTATCCGAAGATCGTGTACATTTTGATGACCTTGAAGATACCGCCCAGGAAATTTCTGGCATAGAGGGGGATGGAGGTCGCATTGGCCCACAGGACCGCGAGGTAGGTGATGGCCAGAAACCATCCCGTCAGAAAGCCGTGGTCATAGCCGTAGATGTCCCGGCTGTAGGTATAGGCGCCGCCGGCATCCGGATAGATCTGGATGAGGTAGGCATAGTTGTGGCTGACCACCAGCATGATCACCGTCGCAATCACCAGGCCCAGGACACTTCCCCAGGGCCCTGACTTGGCCAGGTAGGTATTGCTCGTGACGACGAGCGACCCCCAGCCGACACTGGTACCCAGTGAGAAGGCCCATGCCCCCATGGGCGAAAGACTCGTTGTCAGTTTCGACTTGTTGTTGGAAGCCATGATCTTCTGCCTTTCTCCGACCCCTGTGCTGTCCGGTGTGCCTGTTTATTTCTGTCTCTTACGAAAAGAATATCCTATCAAAATATGTCAATTCCCGGAAGGGACATTTTCGAACAGGATCTCCGGCGCCGGCCAGTCCCCGTAATGCTTTTCGACAAAATATTCCTTCTGCGGATCCAGGCTGTCATCCAGCTGGGCGACTGTCCGGAAGCTGTATTTGCCGTCGTAATAGCGGATCAGGAGGTTGTCGTAGGCACCGGCACTCTCCCTCTCCTCTCCGGTAAAGGTCCGGAAGGTCTCCAGGTTTCTGTCAAAGGGACTGATCCCGTCTGTGGATGTCCGGCCGCCCGCGGCGGACAGATAAAAGATCTCGTCTGTGTTCACGATGTCATTGATGCATTCCAGATAGGAGCAGCCTGACGCGGTTCCCGAAAAACTCCCCGCAAAGGCACCGGAGGAAGCATCCACATAGACAGATATGCCGGAAGCTCCCGTTCCGCCACTGCCGCCGGAGGATCCGGATCCTCCGGCAGATCCGCTTCCGCTATAACCAGTATCTCCGGTCTTGCGGCCGTTTACCAAGCCGGTCGCGTAGCAGTCGCTGAGGGTCCCGGAAGCAGTCCCCGCAAAGCCGCCCGCCGCAGTCTGACCGGAAACGGAGCAGGTGGCGTAGGACGTCTGGATCTGCGTATTTGCAGCCGCGCCGATCAGGCCGCCCGCGGCCCCTCCCGCGGAGACTACATCCGCCTCTGCCGCGTCTGTCTTGTAGAGTCCAGTCCCCTCGTCCGTGTGTCCGGCGGCATAGGAAGCGCGGATCAGGGCATTCCCGTCAGATCCGGCCTGCGCCGCTCCGACCAGGCCCCCCGCGTCTCCACTTGTGCTTTTCACGTAGACGGCGGCTCCGCAGGCTGTGACGCTTCCGCCGGTCATACGGCCGGCCAGACCGCCCGCAGATCCGGTCCCGTTCGTCACTGAGACAGAGGCCTCCCTGCCGTATGTCAGAACATTGGTGACCTCTGTGCCGGTCATGCTGCCGGCCAGACATCCTGCGCTGCCGCCCGAGGACCGGATGTCAAATCCGGTCAGAAGGAGATTTGCGACGGAGCTGTCTGCGGGCAGAGATCCGAAGACGCCGGAGTCCCCGCTGTAGTCCGTCTTCACATTGGCGATCATATGTCCTTTTCCGTCATAGGAAAGGGCATAGGAAGGGCTGGCCGGCAGATAGCATCCGGCCTCTGTGCCGTCACCGGGCTGGCCTGTCCGGTAGACCTGCACTGTATCTTTTTCATAAGAACTGTCGCTGTCCGACGTGATATTGGTCCGGAAAGTGTCCCAGTCGAGGTCCGTCGTCTGGACGGCCGACGCGATCTGCAGGGCCGCTTCCTCCGCGTTGACACCCGAAATGGCGTCCGAGAGATTTTCCAGATGACGCAGGCTGGCCACTCGGGCCGTCAGTCCGGTCCCGGTCACCGCCGATCCAGCCTGGCTGCTGCCGCCCATCCCGGAGCTGCCGGTCCCGCTGCCATCGACACCCGTTCCGGAGCTGCCGCTTCCGCTGCCATCGACTCCCGCGCCGGAACTTCCGTCTCCCGTGCCGCTCCCGGCCTGCCCGCTGTCGGAATAGCGGATATCCGCAAAGAGACTGTTGGTCTTCTTCTCCCCGCTGTAGGCGATATTGGTCAGGACCTGGTTGCTGAAGGCGACTGCCCGGATCAGAAGGTTTTCACCCGGTAAAAAATCCGGGAACAGGGCGTGGAAATGCAGGTCATAGCCCTGCCGGCTGTCATTGGTGATATCATCCAGGATGACCGTGTAAGTGTCCTCCAGAACATCATGCCGGACATTTGTGTCCGTATTATCAAAGGTGAGCGTAAAGGCCGCCTGCTTTCCGCTGGCCTCGCCCGTCAGGACCAGGCGGAGCGATGCCTGATTGTTGCTGCTGTTGGTATTTTTCACCCGGACCAGGAGCTTGTCCGCATTGATGACCTCGACCTCCGGAGCCTTGAGTTCCTGCCCCCGCTCCAGGTTCTGCGCCTCTTCACCGCCATACCAGCCCAGGACAGCCCTGTCGCTTCCCCAGGTGCGGCGCTTTGCCTTGTTTTCAGGCCCGACAGTTCCCCGCAGATAGCGGTCGCTCCCCGAATAGTCCGCGTCGGAAAGCGTATGCCCGAATCGGGTCCCGGTCCTCGTGCAGTAAAAAACATCCAGGACCAGGGCCGGATTCGCCTGGTAGCGCACGATATAGCTGCCTCCAAGGCGCACTGTCTCATCCACGGAAGCAAAGGGCAGCATCAGATCCAGCACCCTGCTGCCGTTGAAGCTTTCACTTCCGTTGACAACAAAGTAATAGATCCCGGTTTCCTTCCCGGATTCTGTCTCCTCGCTCCCGTAGTCGCTCTTTCCCAGATATCCCTGGCTCTCGGCCATGGTGAGATGGTTCTGCGCGGCAACAAAGATCTCCTTGGCGATCCCGTCCCGCTCCAGCTGGGCCATAGACCGCATATAGCGCAGGACATTGATAAAAATGACACCGCCGAGGATCAGGATGATCGCCACGACCATCAGGGTCTCCGCAAGCGTGAAACCGCCTCTGCGCCCGGCCCGATGCCTCTTGTCTCTATCCCTTTTCATGATCTCTCTATCCTGTCTGCGGGCACCTGCCCGCGGCACGAAGCATGTGGATCTATACATAAATAATAGCAAACGAAAAAACGATTCCGGTTCTGCCGGCTGCTCCGGGGCGATCCCCTTCCCTCTTTACAGCATCCTCACTCCCTGTAAAAAGTCCGGATCTTCAGTGTTTCCACCTCTGCGAGAGAGACGGACGGGTCAGCCTGTCTGCGCACGCTGAGCCCCCCGATCGTCACGATCCCGTCCTCCACGGAGGCACTGCTGTAGGTCACATACAGGTCTCCCGTCGCCGCCGCATCTGTCACCAGCTGCCGCGGCGGAAGGCCGGACCCGCCGGTCCCGATATTCCCGCCGGAATTCCCGGACCCGCTGCCCGGAGTATCCGTTCCGCTCCCCGTCCCGGCGCCGGTCTCCTCCGGCAGGCCCAGGTATTCTCTGATCGTCAGAACGCCCCTCTTTTCACTCTCGTTGTCCGGGTACAGGCTCCTGAAGCTGCCTGACCGCTCATTATAATACTGCAGGACGGTGCTGTCCGTGACACTGATCTCCCTGGCTGTCCCCAGCTCGCTCCGCAGGGCGGAGACGGATGTGGAGAGCAGGACCTCTGCGTTGGCGCTGCGAACGACCTTCTCATAGGCCCTCACCGCCGCCGGGATCCCTGCTGCCACGATCGAGGAGACCATCAGAAGGATCAGGACCGTCGCCAGCATCTCGGCCAGGGTAAAGCCCCTCCTGCTATGCAGTTTTTTACCGGCTGTCATGGCATCCTCCTCTTTCGACAATCCTGCCCCGGTACAAACATCCGGAATGAAAATAATGCATAGGCATTACTTTTTACTTTTATGAGTCACTCTGAATCGTCTCTGTTGACTCAATTATCACTCCTGTGATCTGTAGGAAATGACCGGCCTGCTGCCGATCGTGTCATTTTCGAAATACAGGACATCGAAGGTCTGCGTCGGGATCTTTCCCGGTGTCGAACCCGTCAGTGTCATGGTCATGGTCCCGTCCGAAGCCTGACCCTTTTCCTCCAGGGGTATGTTTTTTTCATAATACTCCTGCATGACCGTCCTGCTTTTTGTGATCATATGGGCGGAGGCAGAGATCATACCGGCCAGCATAGTCAGGGCTGTCGTCGCGATCAGCACCGCGATCAGCGTCTCCGCGATCGATTCTCCGCGGCTGCTGCGCAGCCTGGAAAAACACTTTCTCAGTATAGTCTGTCTCATCGACTGCCTCCCTCCATGTCTGCTCCTGAACCGCCTGAACCTGAACCGCCTGTACCTGATTCTGCCGTATTTGATCTTGCTGTACCTGTTCTGACTGTACCTGTTCTGGCTGTACCTGTTCTGCCTCTACCTGTTCCGTTTACACCGTACACACATGATCTGCATAAAGATCAATCTCCTGCGCCGGTCACTGTCCGGATCTCCGCCAGACTCCAGGTCACTTCTGTCGTGGCTGTCACGGTGGTGGTCCTGGTGATCTGATAGGCGGAAGCTCCCACTTCCTCCGGCGTACTGTCCACGGTCCTCTCGTCTGTCTCTGTCCTGCGGTCTACCTCAAAGACCATGCAGAGGCGGTAGACGTCTGCCCCCTCTGTCTCCGTGTCATTGCGCAGATACAGGGTCAGCCTGCCGTCATCGGTCAGGGTCTGGTCGATCCGGACCCTGAGGCCCTCCTGCCCCAAAGTCTGGGGCTGCAGATAAAGCTTCCTCTCCGACAGGGAGCTGACCGGGCTGTCCGCCGTGACCAGGGTCCAGGCGGCCTGGTCAAAAACGGTCCCGGGGACCTGCTGGGACAGGCTCGTGATCTCCTCCCCGTTGACTGACGTCGTTTTGCTTTCGGGCAGGTCTGTGGTCCCCGTGATCTCATCCCGGTAGTTAAAGGTCTGGACGACGCCGGATATCGTCGTCTCCACGATCGTGACAGAGGCTCCGTCAAATTCTTTTTTTAATAGCTCCGCGGCACTGGTCACGCTGTAATAGCGCTGGTCCGACTCCGCCAGCCGGCTCATACGTCCTGCGGCGGCCGTCGCGGCCGTCAGGATCACCGATCCCGCCACCGCGCACACCAGAAAGAGCAGGAGGGCGAAGGAGATGGACGCGCCCTTTTCGGAGCGCAGCTTTCGCATGATTCGATTGTCCGGCACGTCTGATTACCTCCTTTCCCTGTATGCTTATTTTAATCAGGTTCTGCCGCCTCCGGACGGAGGGTATTTTCAAGTGTGGTACCCGTACCGGTTTCCCGTTCATATCCCACGCCGCTTTCGCTGACAGTGAGGATGAACCAGTTGCCATCACCGCCTGACGTCACTTCCTGATACCCGGAAGGGATCCTTGTTTCGTGCAGGTAGTATGTGCCGAGCGGCAGCATGTCAACGAAGTACACACCGTTTTCGGTACTGGTGAAGGAGGTCGTTGCAGCACCGCTGCGATCCGTGCCGGAAACCGGCGTCCGGTCGTAGCGAAGGACCTCGAACTCCGCTCCTTCCAGCGAAGTGAAGGCATTGCTGACCTTCCGCAGGATGGCCCTGCGCTCCACCGTACTGATATTCATGATGCCATACCTGGCAATGTCAGGAGTGGCTGCGGCCCTGCCGGTCGACGGGTCGATCAAAAAGACTGCCGCGTCCTTCTGATCATCGCCGGTTCCCGTCTGCGCGGTGACCTGCTCCTGCGTAATGTCCTCGAGCGCACCGCTTCCCGCACCCTGCAGGGCAGTATCGCCCACAAGAACAATGTACACGTTGCTGACAGGATCTCCGGCGGCATCCTTTGTCAGAGCGTTGACACAGCCGTCCGGTGTGACCGTCTCCTTCATATAATAGACTCCGGCGGGGATCTGTTCGAAAAGAACCGTGCCTTCCTCCAGCGCTGTGCCGGCTTTGTCCGTATAAGCCGCTGTTCCGTCTGCGGATACAGCAGTCGCGTCCCCGCCTCCCTGCTTCAGGGCCTCGGTGCAGGCCGGATCTGTATACAGTGTAAAGGCCGCGCCGGACATTGCTGTTCCGAAACCGTCAATTTTCCGGAAGCTCACATCGAATCCGCCCGCCCAGTAGATAAACATGGCATTATCGCCGGAACTGCCGGTCAGATAATTGTCTTGTCCGCAGTTTGTTTCACTGTCCTGCCGTGCATTCCGGAACGCGGCATATGTGGTACCGTCGACCGCGTCATTTCCGATCCTTGCGAAGGGCTTCATCATTGCATAATGGTTTTCTGTTTCTGCCCAGATCCAGATGGATCCGCCGTCCACATTCAGGTCTCCGGTCAGGACAAGAGAAGCCGGATCATCCTGTGCCTCAGCGATATAGATATCCTGGCGGGCCCGGGTATAATTTTTTCCTCCGTTCGTCTGTGCGATGAGTTCACCGCTCTTGAAGTTTCCGTTTGTTGTCGTGATATTTCCGCTGACGTCGCGTCCCGTTCCGCCGAACCCCGGGCTGTCGGAGAGATTGAGCGTGCTACCCTGTTCCAGATAGATCCCCGCGCCATCGCCGCCGGATTCATTCCGGTTCACGATGCCGCCGGTCATGGTGACAGTGCCGCCGGCTCCGACATACACCGCGCCGCCGTGATAGTTCAGGTCGGTCCGGGAGTTTTGGAGCGTTGCGCCGGTTTGAATGGTCAGCCTGCCGTCACTCGGGACATTGGCAATACCACCGTTTTTGCTGGCCCTGTACGAACCCTTCGCACCGTCGAGGATGATCGTCGCAAATGTCAGGTCGCCCGTCACTTCAAACATGGAGCCACCCGCAAAGGAGCGGCGTATGGTGGATGTAGTACCGGCATCCTGCTTGGGGAACAGTGTGTCTTCAGCAGATGCTGTGGTCAGCGTGACCTTGCCTGTGCTTGCCGCGACAGTTTCGTTCAGTTTGTATTCACCGATCATCATCTGAATCTGAACGCCGTTGGCGACGGAATAGCTGATCGGGTTGCTGCCATTCGATCTGTACAGAGATCCCTCCAGGGCCTTGAACGCGCCGTCGTCACCGGTGAGTTCCGTATAGACAGCAGGTGCATAGTAATGCGGCTGATTTGTACTGCTGCCGCCGTCCTTTCCTTCTCCTGCTTTGTTGGTGACCTTCTCCCAGTCATACCTCCGGTACAGAATGTTTCCGCTCATGTCTGTGATCTTGCAGACGGGCATCAGATTGCTGAATGTCAGTGCCGAGGTGTAGGGATCCACATCCGTTCTTTCTTTATTTTCGCCGATTATGCTGGCAAAAGTATTGACCCTGATGACCTGATAGGTCACGCCATTGTAGTCCAGGGATTCGATCGTCGAACCAGCCCCGTTCATCGGCATGGCCGCATACCGCTTTGCCTGCTCCACCGTCAGATACTCGATCACCTCATAGCTGAGGCCTTCCGACAGATTCACGCCCGAAATAGTCTGGCCGTCAGCCAGGCTGAAAACCGCCGTTGTTGTATCCAATCTATTGCTGGTGAATTCCATCTCACCGTAATCGCCGTTACTGCTGTCGATCTGCGCGGCATTTAATTGTCCCGTCACCGTAGCATTTCCGCGGACATTGACCTTGAAGAGGAAGACCTCATCAGGGTCGACTGCTGTCGACGCACCGGACACAACCTCCTTGGTGACATTCAGGGAGAATATCTGGATCCAATAGATGCAGTTCTTTCCATGCTGATAGTTTGGATCCGTCTCTTCGATGATCCCGCCCTTCAGACCGTTGCGATCGTTCACGAAGCTATAGAAGTTGGTGGTATTGTCATTCTCTGTAAAGGTCCCGAAGGGCTTGCGTTCCACACCATGCTTGTCATAATTGGAATCTGCGCCCTCTGTTCCGTCTACATACACACCGATATAGGCGCCAGGATACAGGCCGCCATTATAGGTATTGATCACCTCGTAGGAGTCCTGATTCAACTCGACATTGCAGGCGCTGCCCACGGCGACACTTGCGTCACAGGTGTTTCCGGAAATGTTGACCTTGCCGGAGAGGTATAGTCTGGACCTCTTGTCATAAAATGCAATGCCGCCGCCGGATGCCGAGGCGCTGTTGTTGATGATGGAGCCGCCGGACATATACATCGGATAATTCTGATTCCCCGGAAGATACACACCGCCGCCATCTTTCGCCGAGCACCCCTGGATCGAGCCGCCGGACATCGTAAAGGATCCGTTCCTGGCGCGCACACCACCGCCGGAGGCTCTTGCCGTACACTGATAGATACTGCCGGCTGTGAGTGTCAGACTGCCGTTATTCAGATACACACCGCCGCCGTCATTGGCCTCGCAGTTTCGTATGACGCCGCCCTCGATAATGAATTGTCCATCATTGATGCAGACGCCGCCGCCATTGTTGCTGCCCGTGACCTTTCCATTCTGTAACACCGCATTCTCTCCGAGTGTCACGGTACAGTCTGCATGATTGATGTAGATACAGCGGGTATTTGCCGTTGCGGCAACACCGTTCTCTGTTCCGCCGTCAATGATGATGTTTTCAAGGTTCAGCGTTCCCTGCACATTCATCAGCGGCCGGCCGCCCGGCACCGAGCTGTCGCGGATCACCGTTGCCCGTCCGCCGCTTCTGCCTTCAAAGCGATAGGGGTCCTCTTCGGTCACTGTCGTATCAGCCGTGGTAAAGGTCACCCTTCTCCCCTCCTGATAGGGAAGCATCATGTCGGCGGTCGTTTCATACCGCTCCACCAGCATTTTGATGCAATAATCCGTGCCGGTATACGTCGTTCCATCCTTGTAGTACAGCGTTAATCCGTCCATACGAAGAATACTGAACGGACTTACTGTACTCCCTTCGGTATTGCTGCCGGTATCCAGCCGGTCAAAGATGGCCGGATATGTGGCGATTCCTGCATAATACTTGATGAAAAGGAGTCTCCCGTCTCCGTCCGTGAGCTTTGCAATGGGCGGTCCGGCCCAGATGATCTTTTTGTTGGTGGAGTCTGTCCGGTCCGTAATGCCGTAGAGTGTGCTGCTGTCCGCCTTAAAGACCGCGTTATCATCAGAAAAGCCATTTGTCAGTGCATAGGCTGCGCTTCCAAACTGAGTGCCCGCCTTTGCCGCGTTCACGACACGAATTTCGCTTTCGTTACTCAGATTGCAGTAGACATAGACGCTTTGGGCATTATTTTCCGATCCGTTGTCCCACAGCCGCAGATCGGAGAGCGTCCCGTTCGCCGTGGTGTTGTTACGGACGATGATCGTATCGCTCTGCCCTTCCGATGCGTCCTCAGGACCGACATACAGTGTTCTGTTATTGATCAGATACACGCCGGCGCAGTTCGCGACGGTATTCGAGCCCAGGTGGTTGTCCGTGATCTCGGTGTTGTTTCGCAGGGTGAGATCCGCCTGGGAAAAAACTCCGCCTCCGCGATAGCCGGCGTTGTTGCCTTTGATCGTGGATGAGTCAATGACCAGTTTATTGGTACTGCCGTTATTCCACGGCATGTCGATCCCGCCGCCCTGTCTTACAGCGCTGTTATTGCTGATGGCGGAGCCGGTTATTGTGACCGTCTCCACATAGGCATAGATACCGCCGCCACCTCTCGGGTTGCTGTTTTCATCGGTATTGGTATCGTTGGAGATGCAGCCGCTGATGGTGGAGTCTGCCACCGTCAGATTTGCTCCGGCCGTACTTGTGTTCTGGTAGATACCGCCGCCGCTCCAGGCTGCCGTACAGTTGGAGATCACGGACCGGGTCATGTCCGCTGATTCACCTTCACCTTCCGTGTAAGCCCCGATCGCAACGGTCTTTGCCTTCGTACAGATGCCGCCGCCGTGGGCACCGGATGTATTTCCATTCAGCGTGCATCCCTCGACCGTCAGGCGCATGGCATTTCGCGCATCATTGTTGTTGATATCAAACAGGATCCCTCCGCCGTTGCTTATCGCGGTGTTGTTGGAAATGGAGGAATTCGTGATGCTCAATGTCCGGACACCGGCATAAATACCGCCGCCGCCCTGATCGGTTCCCGTATTCGTATTATTCGCCGTGTTGCCGTCGATATTGGTATCCGCAATGGTCAGACTGTTCCCGTCCATATTCTTGCTCTGATGGATTCCTCCGCCGTTGGTTTTTGCGGTGTTGTTGGAAATGGAAGAGCGGACAGCCCTGCCATCGCTGTCGGTCTTTGTCTCACTGGCACTGATCCTGACCGTCCCGGCGACTGTAAAGACGCCGCCGCCATTGGCGTTGGAGGTGTTGCCATCGATGGAGCATCCTTTGATCGTCAGCACCTGCCTGGCGCGGTTGGTATCGTTGTCCGCATCGAACCATACGCCGCCGCCGTTGCCGGAGGCGATATTTCTGGAAATGTCAGAATCCGTGATGGTCAGAGACTTGTAGCTATAGGCATACAGGCCGCCGCCCTGGCTGGTACAGGTGTTGTCAATGATGGTGGAGCCGTTGACTGTCACCTCCCGGCAGTTGGTATAGATCCCTCCGCCGTTTTTGCCGCTGTTTGTCGTGCGGTTGCCGGAGATCACAGCATTGGTGACAGTCAGCGATGAGCCGTCCGCGTTTTTATCGTGGTAAATGCCGCCGCCTTCATTTTTTGACGTGCAGTTTTTGATCTCCGTATGGCGAGTCTGCTCGACGCCATGATCATCGGTATATGTATAGTCCCCGATGATCAATTCCTTCGGTTTGCCAAAAATACCCCCGCCCTGACTGGCTGTGTTCCGTTCAAAGGTACAGCCATAGACCTCGGCCTTCTTTGCATTTCCGTTGGAGACACAGAAGCCGCCGCCGTACAGTGCCTGGTTGTTCGTGAATGTACAGTTTTCCACCTTCGTATAGACCGCGTTGCAGCGGAAGCCGCCGCCGTTGCCGTTGCTGGTATTTGTTGTGGTCAGCTGGCAGTCGTTAAATGTACAGCCGGACACCGTTACCCAGCAATCGGCTGTCGGTGTTGCGGCATTCAGGGCATACACGTTGAACCCGCCGCCGTTGCGCTGCGTTGCGACGCAGTGCTCAAAGACAGAGTCCGAGACGGTGATGGTCTTAGAGTCAATCTCCAGACCGCCCGCCGCGTTGGCCGAGCAGTTCGTGAACGTACAGCCGGTGACATTCGTCCAGGAATTATTATCATAGTCAATACGATGGAAGACAGCTCCCGCCTGGTCGACTGCGGTGCAATTTGTGAAATCGCAGCCCTCAAGTGTCATTGTCTCGGCATTTGTCACAATGGCACCGCCGCCCAGTCGGTTGGATGTCGCCGTCGTCGTGGATGTACAGCCGGTAAAGTCGGAGTTTTTGACCTCCAGAATCGTCTGCGCTACCGTGTTCATCTTTGCGCTGGGGTTTGTCTTGTTAAAATTGAACATCACAAGAAGCGCGCCGCCGTTGCTGGCGTACACGTTCTTGAAATCGACGGTGTCTATATAGACGTTCGTATACTGGGTCGCCACAGCGCCGCCGTCACTGGAGCCGCGGACACTCTTTCCGTCGATGATCAGATCCTTGAGTCTGAGAGTCGTGACCACCTGATTGCCTGCCAGGGCATTCCAGGCCTTGATCATCGAATCGGTATTCTGCGTGTCACGGCTGAGGATCGCGCGGTCCCCGGTGCCGCTGTAGCAGTAGACAGCCCCTTCTTTCGCCGCCGTGGTCAAGGTAATATCAAAGCCCTGCGGGATGTTCACATCGTCAGAAGCCGTCAGCAGATAATCCGTCACCATCTCAATGGCGGCCGTTTTGGGCGCTGCAAGCGCATAAGGAGGATCTGCCTCTGCGGCAGCAATGATATCCCGGATCGCATCACTGATCTTGCTGTAGGGATGTTCTGTCCCACCAGCGTCCACAACCTTGCAGATGATTTTGTTTGTGCCGAAAATGATATTGTAGGTGCCCGATGTATTCAGCGTCGTGCCTGTAAGCTGACCAAACGAGCCGTCCGGAGCAGAAACCGTCACGGTCTCCTCGCTGAGGCTGGATTCCGCACCCCGGCGAAACCGGACGCTGCCGCCTGTCGTAGTCTCAAATTCTCCATCCAGCTTATAGCCCATATTCTGTCCGCCGGGAATCAACAGGCTGACAGACTGTCCCGCTGTGAGGGCCAGGTCAGCGGCCGTGATCGGGAGCAGGGCTGTGCGGATCGCGCCGTTTTTGGCAAAGACCATGCCGTAGCCGGCCGACGTGCTGCTGTTGATCACGCTGAGATCGCTGCCGTTCACCGTCATTTGCAGATCCGTAATAT
>JAFWDM010000006.1 GCA_017513005.1 Lachnospiraceae bacterium | reverse complement strand
TGATGTTAGCGAATTTTGAATGTCCTGACATGTTAATTCCTCTCTGCTCTAAAGTTCCGGCTTCTATTATAGTTATAGGATCAAATATGGTTATAGCATGAAAAAGCGAATAATATTGCCGTCTATCATAGCGTTACAGTATACGCCCCCCGCAGGGCGTGTACTGTAACTAGCGAAAATCCCACTCCAAATCGCTTACGCGATGGGATTTTCGCTGTTGGACTCCGGTTTATGTGCGCCTGCGCGCACATAAACACGTCGAATTCGGTGCCCCGTGAACTGTACCATCATAGCATCAGATGCAGGCGGCGTCAATGCGTGTAGACCCGGGGGACACGGGCATTGAGATCGCAGGCGAGTTCGTAGTTGAACCGTCCGGCCAGCTCTCCCAGTTCTTCCATGGTGATCCTCTCATCCCCGTCCTGTCCGATCAGGGTCACTCTGTCTCCCTCCTGCACGCCCGGGATCGCAGAGACGTCGACCATCATCTGGTCCATGCAGACCCTGCCCCGTATCGGAGCCCTCTGGCCGCGGATCAGCACCCAGCCCCAGTTGGACAGGCTCCTGGGATAGCCGTCGCCGTACCCGGCCGGCACTGTAGCCAGTACCTCCTCTGCCCTTGTCACATAGGTCCCTCCGTAGCTCACAGGCGTACCGGCCGGCACTCTCCGGACATAGACGACATGAGAAGTCACCGTCATGGCAGGCCGGATCGGGACCGGATCGCGGGGCACTTCCCCGGAAGGCCACAGGCCGTAGAGCGTGATCCCTGCGCGGACGAGATCCAGGTTCGCCCCGGGCAGGGAGATGATCCCGGCACTGTTGGAGGCATGCCGGCAGGCGAAGCGGAAGCCGCACTCCTGCCCGATCCGGTCGATAAAAGAAGAGAACCTGTGCAGCTGTCCGCAGGCATTTTCCAGATCCTTCTCGTCAGCGCGGGCAAAATGGGTGAAGATGCCTTCCGCCTCCAGGCCGCCCTCCGCAGAGAGCGCCAGCGCGCGGCGGACAAAGGCCATACCGTCTTCATCCGGCATCACGCCGATCCGGCTCATGCCTGTGTCGACCGCGATGTGGATGTGCACAGGTTTCCCGGCTCTTTTTCCGGCTTCCGAGAGCTGCTCCAGCATATCCTCCCGGAAGCAGGCCGGGCGGATCTCCAGACGGGCAAGATCCTCGTAACAGGAAGGAAAGACATAGCCCAGAATGAGGATGGGTTTTTCGACCCCCGCCTCACGCAGTTCCAGGGCTTCCTCAAAGGTCGCCACAGCAAATCCCCACAGATAGGGGAGATCCTCGACGGCGCAGGCGATCGGAACCGCCCCGTGCCCGTAGCCGTTGGTCTTGATGACCGCCGTCATTTTTGTGCCCGGCTTCAGGTTCCGGTGCATATTCTCCAGATTTTCCAGTATTGCGGACAGGTCGACCTGTGCGCAGATCCTCTCATTACTCATTTTCTACTTCTACGCTGTTTTTTTCCGAAAAAATCCCTCTCCCGCAGAGCCGCAATGAGATCCCCCGCCGTCATGCCCGCCTCTCCCAGGCGTGCTGCAGCAGCATCTCCCGCAATGGCATGCAGGCAGACCGCCGAGCAGGCCGCGGCAAACCCTGTGCCTTCGGATCCGGACGGATATATACCGTCCGCAAAGTCCGAAGCACCGGAAAAGATCCCGAGCAGGGCGGCACTTATCCCGATCAGGACATCTCCGCTCCCGGCTGTCGCCATCCCGCTGTTTCCCCTGCAGTTGAGAAACAGACAGCTTCCTTCTTTCGAACCGGAATTCTTATTCTGCTCCCCTCGACAGGGATATGCGGCCAGGGTACGGGCATCCTTGCACACGATCGTGCACTGCAGGCGGTCGGCCTGGGCCTGTACCAGCGCCCCGCGGTCCTTTCTGCACTCCCGCACACTGCATCCCGCCAGAGCGGCGAATTCCGCCAGATGCGGCGTGAGGATACAGGGAAGGGCAGGCGGACGGCCTGCCAGAAGCGTACAGAGCTCCTTTTGAGAAGCCAGGATCCTCAGGGCGTCGGCATCCAGCACCATTCCCCGCAGCCGGCTTCCCGCAGAACCTGCATACTCCAGCACTGTCCGCAGATGAAGCTGCGCGGTCCGGTCCGTCCCCATGGCGGGGCCCGCGGCGGCGATGTCCGCCCAGTCCAGAGAGGAACGGAGCTTCTGCGCAGTCATCTCCGGAAGCTCATCCTCCGAAAACGTATCCAGAAGGGCCTCGGGAAGACTCTGCTGCATGATGACACGGTTTGCCTCATGGGTAAAAACCTTCACCATACCGGCGCCGGAAGCCATGCAGGCGCGGGCGGCCAGGAGAGCTGCCCCGCCCATGTTCTTCCTTCCGGCGACGATCAGTACTTTTCCGAAGGTCCCCTTGTTCCCGCCCGGATCCCTGGAAGGAACCAGGTCTGCGGGCCTTTCCTGCAGAAAAGTGAACATCCCGGGACGGTCTGCCAGCGCCCGCTCCGTGATCCCGATCTGGGACAGGTGCAGGATGCCGGAGAAAGCGGCGCCCGGATACAGAAAATGTCCGCGCTTGTAAAAAGCGAATGTCCTGGTCTCGTCACAGTGCACCGCGCAGCCCATGACCTCTCCGCTGTCGGAGGAGATCCCGGAAGGGATATCCACGGCCACGACATAGCTGCCATAGTGCGACCGGCACCGGTTGATCGTCCCCACACAGGCGGCCGCCTCTCCCTCAAGCGCCCGCGAAAGTCCAGTGCCGAACAGCCCGTCAATGATGACATCCGGTACTGCCGGACTCCTCTGTCCCGCCATAAAGGCTCCGGCTGCGGGCGCCCGGTCCGCGTCAAAGATCTCAACATCCGCCCCGTAGTTCTGCAGGATCCTCTCCTGTACTGCGAAACTGCTGCCGGGCGGGATCTCTCCGGACAGTCTGCAGAACCGGACATGATATCCGCGGTCCAGGAGGATCCTCCCCGCAGCCAGCGCATCCGCTCCGTTGTTGCCCCGGCCGGCGACAGCCAGGACCAGGGGACGCCTGCAGGTCTCACCCTCATTTTCGTCCTCACCGGCAGGCCCGGGACAAAAAAACATCCCGGTCTGTGCGCCCCGGTCATCGCAGCCCGCAGACCGGCTGCGCGGCCTGTTCCCACAGAGAAAATGTGCCTGCAGGAAAGCGTCCACACCGTCCGCCACGGACAATGCGGCGCGCTCCATGAGGACCAACGAAGGAATTCCGATCACAGCAGGATCGGATGTCCTTTGATCACACGCCGACATCTCAGCGCCAGTCAGTAAATATTCCATCTCACAGCCGCCCGATCACATACAACACATACAAAAAAAGCCGGACTAGTTCTCATATTTATGGATACTGTAGGACAGCTTCATCAGGCTGTCCTGCAGGTGAACATTTTCCACCTGGATATGCTTGGGCAGATCCAGATCCACGTGGGCAAAATTCCAGATCGCCCGGATATTTGAATCCGCGAGCGTCTGCGCAATGCCTTCCGCCTCTGATTTGGGGACCGTCAGCACGACGATGTCGATCCGGTTGTCGTCGACGAATGTCCGCAGTTCCTCCAGGGGCCGGATCGGTACCGTGCCGATCGTCTGTCCGAAAAGCTTCGGATCTATATCGAAAGCACAGAGAAAATCGAACCCGTTCTGTTTATTCACAAAATAATGGACCAGGGCCTGTCCCAGGTTGCCGGCTCCGACCAGTACCATGCTGTGGTGCTGGTCCAGTCCCAGGATCTTCCCGATCTCTTCATAAAGGTACTCTGTATTATAGCCGTATCCCTGCTGGCCGAAACCGCCGAAATTGTTGAAGTCCTGCCTGATCTGCGAAGCAGTCACCTTCATAATGCTGCTGAGTTCCTGGGAGGAGATCCTCTCCTTCCCGGCCTCTTTTAAATCCCTTAAATATCGATAATAACGAGGCAGCCTCCCTATTACTGCCTGTGAAATCTCCCTGTCCTGCAACATTCCCTCCTGTTTGCCGAAATCCGACACTCCATCTGCCACCGGAACCCGCGCGCTGCTGTTCACGCCCTGTCGGGGTGGAAACAAAGCTTCGCATTGTATAAAGCTTCGCATTGTATAATGCTTCTCATTGCACAGAGCTTCGCATTGCGCAAAGCTTCATATTGCTGTAATGCTGCTGTAATGCTGCACAGCTCCGAATTCGATTTTTCCGAAATATCCCCACTCGGAAAAACTGACGTAGTATCCGGTTCTCCGGCTGCTGATAAACCCCACAACTGTAACAACCCCGAAATATTATAGTCTGCCGTTTTTTCCATGTCAAATCGGCAAATGTCTCTATGCAGATGCAGACCGGCCCCGATTACTGTACAGGCCCACCTGAAGCTGCGAGATGTTTTCGCGTTTTTTTCGCAATATGTAATCCTCGTTTCGCTGCGGCGCTCCCTGCGCGCTTGACCGGCTTTTCTTTTTCAGGTAAACTTAAAAGCTGTGCCCGTGCACAGGATGCCGGGATAGCCGTACACAGAACAAGGAACCAGCACTATGATCATCGCATGCCATCATATTTCCAAGGAATTCATAGACCACACCGTGCTCTCGGACATCACCTTTCATCTTGAGAAGGGGGACCGGGCCGCGATCGTCGGCATCAACGGAGCCGGAAAGACCACGCTGCTGCGCATCATGGCCGGCGAAATGGAGGCAGACAGCGGGACTGTCACTCTCTCCGGCGGCGCCCGCCTGGGATATCTGGCCCAGGACCAGGGCCTGGACGCCTCCAGAACGATTTATGAGGAAGCGCTGGAAGCCAAGCGCGAGATCATCGAGATGGAGGAGCAGCTGACCCGGTACGAGCAGGAAATGGAATCCGTCAGGGGAAATGCCCTCAACGAGCTGATCGAGTCCTACACGGACCTGCTCCACCGCTTTGAGATGATGAACGGGTATGCCTACAAGGGCGAGATCGTCGGCGTGCTCCGGGGGCTGGGCTTTGAAGACGATGAATTCAGCAAACAGATCTCCACCCTCTCCGGCGGTCAGAAGACGCGGGTCGCCCTGGCGAGGCTCCTTTTGCAGAGTCCGGATGTGATCATGCTCGATGAGCCGACGAACCACCTGGACCTGGGCAGCATCCGCTGGCTGGAGACCTACCTGTCCAACTACCGGGGAACCGTTCTCATCGTCTCCCACGACCGCTATTTCCTGGACAGGACCGTGACCAAGGTCATTGAGATCGAAAATGCATCCGCGACCTTCTTCAACGGCAATTACACCGCCTATGCCGAAAAAAAGAAGGCCCTGCAGGACCAGCAGCGCCGCGCCTGGCTCAACAACCAGGCCCAGATCCGCCACCAGGAGGAGGTCATCGCAAAGCTCAAGCAGTTCAACCGCGAAAAATCCATCAAGCGGGCGGAGAGCCGTGAAAAGATGCTGGAAAAAATGGAGATTGTCGAGAAGCCCTTCAGTGTCCGCGACGATATGCACCTTCATCTGACGCCCTGCATCAGGAGCGGGCGGGAAGTCCTCACCGTGGAGGGGCTGGGAAAGTCTTTTGACGGGCACTCCCTCTTTTCCAACCTCAGCTTCCACATCCGCCGCGGGGAGCACGTCGCCCTGATCGGCGACAACGGGACCGGCAAGACCACGATCCTGAAGATCCTGAACGGCCTGCTCGGACAGGATGCCGGCCATATCCGCCCCGGGACAAATGTCCATATCGGCTACTATGACCAGGAGCACCATGTCCTGGACGATACCAACACCGTATTCGAAGAGATCGCCTACGCCTTCCCATCCATGACCAATACAGAGGTCAGAAACCTCCTGGCCTCCTTCCTGTTCACAGGGGACGATGTGTTTAAGCTGATCGGAGAGCTCTCCGGCGGAGAAAAGGGCCGCGTCTCTCTGGCAAAGCTCATGCTCTCCGAGGCGAATTTCCTGATCCTGGACGAACCCACCAACCACCTGGACATCGTCTCCCGCGAGGTGCTGGAAAACGCGCTCAACGCCTATGACGGGACGGTCCTGTACGTCTCGCACGACCGCTATTTTATCAACCGCACAGCCAGCCGGATCATGGAACTGACCCGGCGTGTCCTGGTCAATTACCCCGGCAACAACAGCGAGAATGTCCCGGACAAATACATGGGCAACTACGATTTCTACCTGGAGAAATCCGCCCAGGTCGGTGAGACCCTCATCACGGACAGGCTCCGGGAACAGACTCCTGCCGGCGGCGCCGCCGGACCCGGCCGACCGGAAAAGACAGGCCGCCGGGCTGCCGGAACCTCCCCTGCAGAAAAAGGCTCCGCCGCCTTCCGCGGGAAAGCCTCCGGGGACCACACAGAGGCTTCCACGCGTGAGACAGGCGGCGTAGACGACTGGAAACAGCGCAAGGAGGAACAGGCCCGCCGCCGCAAGATCGCAAACGACCTCAAAAAATGCGAGAACGATATCGCCGCTCTTGAGGCTGAGGGGGAATCGCTGGATGCGCAGATCTCTCTTCCGGAAAACAGCACGGACCCGAACAAACTCCGCGACCTGACTGACAGGCGGGAACAGATCAATGAGAAGCTCGAGGACCTGTATGCCCGCTGGGAAGAGCTCAGTGAACTGACCGAGGAATGAAAAAGGACCCGCTCCTGTGCGGGTCCTTTTTCATTCCGGTGACAAGGGGGACGGTTCTTTTTGTCACCTCTCAGGTGACAAAAAGAACCGTCCCTTATGTCACGTCCCCTATGTCAGCATTAGACTCCGAGTTTCTCCTCCAGGCGGTCACGGATGGCCAGGATAAATCCTTCGGTGTCCAGTTTTTCAACTTGATCCAGTGTCGTGATGAGGGCCAGGTCACCGGTCATCTTCCCGCTCTCGATGGTCTCCAGCGTCGCCTCCTCAAGCAGGTCGGCAAACCTTACAAGCTCCGGGATCTCATCCAGCTCCCCGCGCTTGCGCAGGCCGCCGGTCCAGGCAAAGATGGTCGCCACGGAATTGGTCGAGGTCGTCTCCCCCTCCAGGTGCTTGTAATAATGCCGCTGGACGGTCCCGTGTGCCGCCTCGTACTCATAGATCCCGTCGGGACTCACGAGTACGGAGGTCATCATGGCGAGAGAGCCGAATGCGGTGGCCATCATGTCGCTCATGACATCGCCGTCATAGTTTTTCAGCGCCCACACAAAGCCGCCCTCGGACCGGATGACACGGGCGACCGCATCGTCGATGAGGGTATAGAAATACTCCAGGCCGGCCGCATCGAACCTGTCCTTGAACTCTGTCTCGTAGAGGCGCTCAAAGATCGCCTTGAAGTTTCCGTCATAGGTCTTGGAAATGGTATCCTTGGTGGAGAACCACAGATCCATCTTCTGATCCAGGGCATAGGTGAAGCAGGCGCGCGCAAACCCCTCGATCGATGCGTCTGTATTGTGCAGTCCCTGCACGATGCCCGGGCCGTCGAAGTCATGGATCGTCTGTCTGGCCTCACTGCCGTCGGCGGAAGTAAACACAAGCTCCGCTTTTCCGGGGCCTTCCACGCGGTGCTCCACATTTTTATAGACATCGCCGTAGGCGTGACGTGCCATGATGATGGGTTTTTTCCAGGTACGCACATAGGGATCGATCCCGCTGACCAGGATCGGGGCGCGGAACACGGTGCCGTCGAGCGCCGCACGGATCGTCGCATTCGGGCTCTTATAGAGACCGTGCAGGCTGTACTCCTCTACACGCGCGGCATTGGGAGTGATCGTCGCACACTTGACCGCGACGCCGAGCCGCTTTGTGGCCTCGGCTGCTTCGATGGTGATCTGGTCATTGGTCTCATCCCGTTTGGGCAGGCCGAGATCATAGTACTCTGTCTTCAGATCGATATAGGGCAGCAGCAGATCGTCCTTGATCATCTGCCAGATGACGCGGGTCATCTCATCCCCGTCCATCTCCACCAGCGGTGTCTTCATCCCGATTTTCTGCATAGGTAACCTCTCTCTTTACTTCAAAAAAACTGATTATAATCATTTTTGTAACATAGTTTTCTGCTGCTGCACGCTGTCCTTCTCAGTCTCCATCCTCCGCATAGATCTCATACAAGCCGTTTTTCACCATATTCTCATAGGCATTGTACATGTGCTCTCCCGCCAGCCGCTCGGCCAGATCCGCCTTGCCGGCCCGGATCGCCTCCATGATCGCGCGGTGTTCCTTGTTGGAGGCTGTCCCGCGATTGATGTTGGAGAGCGTTTTTTTCCGGACGCGGTGTACGTACTGGTGATAATCCATCAGCAGGTGCTCCAGCATCTTGGAATGACAGGCACTGTAGAGGATGTGGTGAAACTGACTGTCGAGGTCCACCATCTGCTCCAAGTGTCCCTTCCCCGCGTGGTACTCCGCGAGATAGACATTCTCTTCCATAGCCTCCATCTGTTCCCTGGTAATGCTTTCGGTGGCCCAGCGTGCGCAGAGGGCCTCCAGCCTTGCGCGGATCATGTAGATATCCTTGACATCCTTGGCCTGGATCCCGGTCACAAAAGCGCCCCGGTTCGGAATGATCTGCACCAGACCCTCCAGTTCCAACTGGCGGAGGGCTTCCCGGACAGGTGTTCTGGACACGCCCAGTTCTTTCCCGATCTTGATCTCCTTGAGCTCCTCGTGTTCCTTGTAGCGCCCGTTGAGAATATCCTCCCGGATCTTTGAAAAAACACGGCCGCGTAAAGAGTACTTGTCCGTCACTTCACGCTTCAGATCAAATTCGTCCATAAACACCCCCTGCAGAATCTTTGTTAATCACGTCCTGAAAAAATGCAAAAAAAAATAAAAAAGCAAAAAAACATATATCTGATTCGGATGAAACAGAAAAAAGCAAGCGTATGTATAATTGTATACACGCAGTACAATAAAGTCAAGCACAATCAGCCGGGACAGTCTGCTGCTGTGCTATGAAGGTTACTTTTCAGACCGGCTCGAAACTCGAGGTGTTTTTGCGCGCTTCTCAGCGCAAAAACCCGAGTTAAACGGCGTTCGGCGCGCGCGTAGCGCATCGGAATCGCCGAACGCAACGTTACATGTTCACGCCCTCAGGTGGGCGTGAACAGTAACCAATGAAGAATAAACCGGGCACAGGAAAAGCGCGGGAGATCGTCTCCCGCGCTTTACAGTTTCCGCTCTTGCACAGAACAGGAATGCAGAACCGGTTTTCCGCCCTGTACAGGGCCGGTTTTTCTATGATTATTTCACAACGAAATTGATGATCTTTCCGGGCACATAGATCTCCTTGACAAGGTTTTTTCCTTCCAGGAAGGAGGCGACACGGGCATTGGCCTTCGCCGCTGCGAGTGCGGCATCCTTGTCCGCATCCCTGGCGATCTGCACGGCCGCACGCACCCTTCCGTTGACCTGTACGCCGACTTCGATCATATCGTCGACAGTCTTGGCAGGATCGAACTCCGGCCAGGAGGAGACTGTCAGGAAGCCTTCTCCCCCGAGATCTGCATAGATCTCCTCCGTCAGATGCGGGGCAAAGGGAGACAGGAGCTTGAGGAAGGTGACGAGATCCTCCTTCGAAATGCTGCCGGCCTTGTAGATATCGTTGAGGAGCGTCATGAGCGCCGCGATCGCGGTATTGAACTTCTGCGCCTCAATGTCCTCGGACACCTTCTTGATCGTCTTGTGCATGGCTGTCTCGAGCTCTGCCGGGGATGCGCCTTCGCACAGGATCTCCGTGAGACCGGCCACGCGCTCCAGAAACCGCCTGCAGCCCTTCACAGAGCTGTCGCTCCAGGGAGCGGCGCTCGCATAGTCGCCCATGAAGAGGACATAGACATGGAGGGTATCCGCGCCGTACTGCTCCACGATGTCGAGCGGATCCACGACATTGCCCTTGGACTTGGACATCTTGTCTCCGTCGGGACCCAGGATCAGTCCCTGGGCGGACCGCTTCATATAGGGCTCGGAGGTATTGACTTCCCCGATGTCATAGAGGAAGTGGTGCCAGAACCTGGAGTAGATCAGGTGCCTGGTCACGTGCTCCATACCGCCGTTATACCAGTCGACGGGCATCCAGTAATCGATCTTCTTCCGGTCAGCGAAGGCCTTGTCATTGTGCGGATCGCAGTAGCGAAGGAAATACCAGGAGGAACCCGCCCACTGGGGCATGGTGTCTGTCTCGCGCTTTGCAGGGCCGCCGCACTGCGGGCAGGTGCAGTTGACGAAGGAATCGATCCTGGCCAGAGGGGACTGTCCGTCCTCGCCGGGCTCGAAATCCTCGACCTCGGGCAGGCGCAGCGGGAGCTCCTCGTAGGGGACGCCTACGACGCCGCACTTGGGGCAGTGGATGAGCGGGATGGGTTCGCCCCAGTAGCGCTGCCGGTTGAAAGCCCAGTCCTTCATCTTGAACTGGACGCCGGCGTGTCCGATTCCCTTCTCACCCAGATACTCCAGCATCTTTGCGATGGAATCTTTTTTATTGGTCAGCCCGTTCAGGATCCCCGAATTGACCATCTCGCCGTCGCCGGTATAAGCCTCTTTGGAGATATCGCCGCCCTTGATGACTTCGATGATCGGGACACCGAACTTGGTCGCGAACTCCCAGTCTCTCTGGTCGTGGGCAGGCACTGCCATGATGGCACCAGTGCCGTATCCCATCATGACATAGTCCGCGATGAAGATCGGGATCTTCTCGCCGTTGACGGGATTGACCGCCTCGAACCCCTCGATCTTCAGGCCGGTCTTGTCCTTTACGAGCTGGGTGCGCTCAAACTCGGTCTTCTTCGCGCACTGCTCGCGGTAGGCCTCGATATCCGCCATATTGGAGATGCGGGCAGCATATTTGTCGATCAGCGGATGCTCGGGTGCCATGACCATGAAGGTGACACCATAGAGGGTGTCGGGCCTGGTCGTGTAGATCTCGAGCTTCTCCTCAATGCCGTCGATCGTGAAGTCGACGAAGGCGCCGGTGGACTTGCCGATCCAGTTGACCTCCTGCATCCGGATATTCTCCGGATAGTCCACTGTATCGAGACCGGTCAGGAGCTTATCCGCATATTCGGTGATCTTCAGATACCAGACATCCTTGGGGAGCTGGATGACATCGCTGTGGCAGATATCGCACTTGCCGCCCTGGCTGTCCTCATTGGACAGAACGACCTTGCAGGACGGGCAGTAGTTGACGAGGGTCTTGTCGCGGAAGACAAGCCCGTGGTCAAAGAGCTTGCGGAAGATCCACTGGGTCCACTTGTAGTAGTCCTCCCGGGAGGTGTCGATCACCCGGTCCCAGTCAAAGGAAAAGCCCACGCTCTTCATCTGGTTGGAGAATTTCTCGATATTCTTATCCGTAATGATACGAGGATGCGTGTTTGTCTTGATCGCATAGTTCTCGGTCGGCAGGCCGAAGGCATCATATCCGATCGGGAACAGGACATTGTAGCCCTGCATCCTGCGCTTTCTGGAAATGACTTCAATACTGGAATAGGCCTTGATATGGCCTACGTGCATGCCGGCGCCGCTGGGATAGGGGAACTCGACCAGACCGTAGAATTTCGGCTTGTCACTGAAATCCACAGCCTTGAAGATGCCTGCATCCTCCCACTTTTTCTGCCACTTGGGTTCAATCTTTTTAAAATCGTATCTCATGCTGGTGCTCCTTTGCCTGGTACTCTTCTGGATGACTCTGTACCGAGTCTGTGACTCATCTCTGAGTCCTGCGCGCCGTGCGCCGCATCCCGGAACCTGCCGGGGTTTTCTGACGCCCGATCCGGGTATAACCATGCAGCGCTCGATCGGGGCATAGCCGTGCGGCAGTGCCATGTCCTCCGGCAGAACCGGAGAGCATCCTATTTCCGGCATACGCGCAATATGCACATTGTACGCCTCTACCGCCTTTTTCGTCAAGCGCCGTCTACAGCAGCTGCAGCCCCTCTCCGGCAGCCCCTCCCCGGCAGTTCCTCTCCGGCAGCTCCTCTCCGGTCCCCCTCTCCGGCGGCTCCTCCCCGGCAGCTGTTACCGGGCACGTACCACGCCGTCCTCGTCGATGGATACGTTTACAGAGATGCCCTCCAGATACTGCAGGATCCTGGACTTCCACTCCTTCGTATCCGCAAGCCCGGTGTAAACGCCGGTCTGGGTGCCCGGATACAGCCTGAGCTCTACAGAGGCGTCCTCCAGAGAGGAATCGGCACCCCTTCTTTTCCCTTTTATGCGGAGCTGTGCAACGAGGGTGTCGATATCATAGTCGTCAAACCAGAAGTTTCCCAGGCTGTAGAGGATGGGTTTGCCCTTATAGTATTCGATTCCCTGCAGGATGTGGGGGTGGGCGCCGATCACGGCATCCGCCCCGGCGTCGATATAGGCGTGCGCCCCGCCGGTCTGCGCCTCCTCCAGCACAGTACTGTGTTCTACGCCCCAATGCGGGAGCGCGATGACATAGTCGGCATTGGCCGCCGCTGTCCGGATGGACTCCAGAAAACGGGCATTGTCATAGCACCACAGGATCCCCGGTTCCGTATCGGTTGCCTCCGGCGTATAGATCGTATATTCCGCCCGGGACGCGGCGACATAGGCGATGGTAAAGCCATTCGTCTTCAGATAGACGGGGGCCTGCGCCTGCCCGATCGTCCTTCCCGCACCGACATAGGGGATCTTCGCCTCCTCCAGGGTATCCAGCGTATCCAGGAAGGAGACTTCTCCAAAATCAAAGGTGTGGTTGTTGGCGAGTCCGACGATATCCACGCCCAGATCCTTCAGATATGACACGTTGTCGGGATCTCCGCAGAAGGTCCAGGCCTTGCCGGGCAGGGGCTCCCCGCGGCGGCTGTAGACAAATTCATTGTTGATCCACATCAGGTCCATGTCCCGCATGATCTTGATAAAGCGGGGATCGATCCCGTCGGAGATGTCCGTTGACCCGATCGCGGCCAGGTGCTGCATGGGGATATAATTATCCGCCAGACAGATATCCCCGGCAAAGCCCAGGGTAAAGTCATAGCTGAGGGCCTCCCGGGCAGCCTCCTTTGCGGCAGCGGCCTCATCCATGGCACGGAGGATCACTTTCTGTGCATTGGATACCATCCGGGCCGCCATTTTCTCTGCGGCAGCACTGCCCGCCTGCGCCCCCTGCAGACTCTTCTCTGCCGCTTCTCTCTGTATCTGCGTGGTCAGCGGGTGCGGCGCGCCTGCAGACACCTCTGCCTGCAGGGCCGCGACGATCGTCAGACAAACCAGGACAAGACCCGGGATCCTGTATTTTTTTCTTTTATTCCGTTCCAAAAACAAATAAAAACCATCCTTTCCGTGTTCTCCCACCCACGCCCGTGTTACAGCCGTCACCCGGATGTAAAGCCCCTCCCGCGCGCCCTGCGCGCTGTTTCACTTCACACATCCGGCATCTGCTTATCTTGTCCGCCGGACGCCCCGGAAGAACAGGGCAGCTGTCATTTTGTCCGTTGGACGCCCCAGAAAAACAGGGCCACTGTCCCGGGGCCCGTGTGGCTTCCGATCGTCGTCCCTATATCGTTGATCTCCACCCTTCCCTTCAGGTTCGGAAACCGCTCTTCGACCAGCCTCGCCACCTCGCGGGCGTCCTCCAGGCAGGCGGAATGGGACAGATAGCACTTGCCGCTGTAGTCCGTCCCGCCGTCAGCGCATTCCGCCATCCTGTCCACAATGGCGTGAATGACCTTTTTCTTCGTGCGGATCTTGTATCTGGGCACCAGGAGCCCGTCACTATCCATGTTCAGAAGGGGACAGATATTTAAAAGCGATCCGATCATGCCGGATGTCTTTGAGATGCGGCCGCCGCGGATATAGAAAGTCAGATCCGTGGAAAAGAACCAGTGGTGGACACGGAGCCTGTTCTCCTCTGCCCAGTCCGCCAGACTGTCCAGATCCATTCCTTCTCTTTTTTTCTCGGCGAGCGTGTCCATCAGGAGTCCGTAGCCGGAGGAAGCCCCGAGTGAATCCACGATCCGGATCTTTCGGTCCGGGTAGTCCTCCGCCAGAGAGTCCCGGGCGATGCAGGCCGAATTATAGGAGCCGCTCAGGCCTGAGGACACATTGACATGCAGGACATCCTTTCCTTCCCTGAGAAACCCTTCAAAGTACTGCATATACTCCTGGACATTGACCTGGGAGGTCGCCGTCTCCGCCCCCGCCGCCATTCTCGCATAGAAGTCCGGAAAGGGAATCGATTTTCCCAGGTCATCCGGATACTCCTTCCCGTCCAGAGAAAAATGGAAACAGACATAGCGTACATCTATCTCATCAAAGTGCGACTGCGACAGATCCGCCGTCGAATCGCAGCTCAGAATATACTCACTCATAAAAACAGCCTCCTTTTTGCCTTTATACGTAAAACATGTCTGACGTTTCAGTCACTTCTTCTGAAAGAAGGTCCTTTCCGCCTGCGTACGTAATGCATCCTATTATAGAGTTTTTTCCCCTGATGTCAAAAAGAACCGGTGCCCGCGCGGGTACCGGTTCCGGTTCATTAATGCGTCGTAAGTTCCCTTTTGCCGAAATGGATCACGGCGGCAAAGCCGGGACCTGTATGGGCACCGATCACGGGACCCATGGGACAGATCTGGATCCGGGCATCGGGATTGATCCTGCGGACTTCGTCCGCCAGTTTTTCCGCCCGCTCACGGCAGTCGGCGTGGGCAATGACGACATCGCTGCCCAGCGTGTCGTCGTGGGCCTTCTCATAGCAATCGACCATATATTTCAGGGCCCGGGGGACACCCCGCTGCTTGGAGATATTGACCAGCTTCCCCTCCCGGTTGATCTGAAGGATGGGTTTGAGGTTCAGGACATTGCCGGCGAGGGCCGCAGTTGCGGAGATACGTCCGCCGCACTTGAGATAGACGAGATCCTCGACCATAAACCAGAAGCCCATATCAAGCGCATGCGCGCGCAGAAACGCCGCATTGTCCATGAGAGACATGCCGGCCTCCCGGTTGCGGATCGCCAGAAGGAGCAGGAGTCCCATGCCGCCCGTGGCCCCCAGTGAATCGACGCATTCGATCTGTACCTCCGGATAATCCTCTTTCACGGCGGCGGCTGCCGTCAGGGAGGATGCATAGGTACTGCTCAGTCCGCTCGAGAGACAGATGTAGAGCAGGCTTCTGCCTGCCTCTGCCGCCTCGCGAAAGTATTTTTCATAAGTGTAGGGCGTGATCTGACTGGTTCCTGTCAGGCTCCCTTTCCGCATCTTCCCGTAAAAAACGTGCAGCTCCTCTTCCGTCTGCGGCCGGTCCATCACATAGACCTGGTCGTCGACCGTGTACTCCATGGGGATGATGTGAATGTCATTTTCCTCCAGGTATCTCTGTTCAATATCCACCGAGGCATCAATATATAGCTCATAGCTGTTTTTTTTGCCCAACTTTTCTCTCCTTTCATTGAAAAAAGTAACATGTGTGTATTATGATACAAATGTAAACTATTACAACAACAAGCTGGGCTGTTATTGAGGTATTTTGCACAGAATCAGTATTAAGTGTGTAAAAAGAAACGAAAGCATCAAATCTTGTTGAGAAATATCAGGTGAATTACCCACTGCCTGCGCATACGCTTAAAGGCAGGAGTCTTTTTGCGGAGAGATAGGATAAATCGTTTATAAGAAGTTTTTAAATGTGGATCCTTGTTCTTATTGAGGATCCTTGCTCAGAAGAGACTGTTTCGGAAAGCAATATCTGATGCCGCGGGCAGAAGGGACGGAAAAAGGATGAAGGGCAAAGGAGAGGAAGAGAAAAAAAAGGACCACAGCGGAGCCGACCGGCGGGTCGCGCGCACGCGGCGCAGCATCCGGATGGCGCTGATCAAGCTTCTGGCTGCCAAGCCGCTGGGTCAGATCACGGTGACGGAGCTGGCCAACGCAGCGGACATCAACCGGAAGACCTTTTACAATTACTATGGGGACGTCTCCATGGTCGTCGATGAGATCGAAAACGAGATCGTGGAGGAATTCGCCTCCGCGATCCATAACATCAATTTCCGGGAGCTCAACAGCGATCCCTCCGAGATCTATCTGGTGCTCGCGAGGCTGATCGAAAAGGACCTGGAATTCTATGCCAGTGTCTTTGCTGCGGAGGCACAGACCTCGCTTCTGCAGAAGATCGTCGCTCCGCTCAAGGAACAGCTCTGGATCAGTTTTGCGGATGCCGTCGGATCGGAAGCCGAGGGATTCGAGTACCTGCTCGAGTATACGATCTCCGGCATGATCGCAGTCTACCAGAGGTGGTTCAACACCGGCCGGAAACAGAACATCGAGGAACTCTCCCGGAGCCTGAGCGTATTGACCTTTTCCGGGATCAGGGGACTGACGAACCGCTGACGACTATTCTCCGGCTGAGAAGATTCAAGACTCGCGAGCGAGTCT
>JAFWDM010000056.1 GCA_017513005.1 Lachnospiraceae bacterium | reverse complement strand
GCAGATGGAATGCGTCACGCCTTCAATGGCATCCTCGATGGGATGGGCGAAGTCGTACATGGGATAAATGCACCACTGGTCGCCGGTGTTGTGATGGGTAATGCGGGCGATACGGTAAATGACCGGATCACGCATGTTGATATTGGGGCTGGCCATGTCGATCTTTGCGCGGAGGGTCTTCTCCCCGTCGGCATATTCGCCCGCGCGCATCTTTTCGAAGAGCTCCAGATTCTCCTCGATGCTGCGGTCACGGTTCGGGTCATTCCTGCCCGGCTCAGTCAGCGTGCCGCGGTACTCCCGCATCTCTTCCGCAGTCAGGTCGGAGACATAGGCCTTTCCCTTTTTGATGAGTTTGACGGCGACCTCATACATCTGTTCAAAGTAGTCGGAGGCATAAAAGAGACGGTCCTCATAGTCCGCGCCCAGCCACTGCACATCCTCTTTGATGGACTCCACGAACTCGATCTTCTCCTTCGTGGGATTGGTGTCGTCAAAGCGAAGATTGAACTTGCCGCCGTACTCCTGTGCCATCCCGTAGTTGAGAAGGATGCTCTTTGCATGTCCGATATGGAGGTAGCCGTTGGGCTCGGGAGGGAACCGGGTGTGCACGGCGGTGTAGACCCCCTCCTCGAGATCCTTGTCGATCTCCTGCTCGATAAAGTGACGGCTGATCTTTTCTTCCTCCAAAGCTGCATTCTCCGTAGCTGCAGGTTTCATGTCGCTCATATGCAAAATTCCTTCCCCCGGACAGCAGTGCTTCAGGCACCCCGTCCGGCACAAAAACAGTCCTTCCATGACACATCCCGGGACAGACATCCCGGGAAATGCGCCGAAGTTATCCTTAAAGCTGTGTCAGTACAAAAATATCGTAGATCGCGCGCAGGGCTGTTTCAAAATCCCTGTTCTCGACACCGATGATGATGTTGAGCTCCGAGGAGCCCTGGTCGATCATGCGCACATTGACGTGGGCATGGGCAAGGGCTGAGAAAATACGGCCGGCCGTGCCCCGCATGGATTTCATGCCGCGGCCCACGACCGCGATCAGGGCCAGATCCGACTCGATCTCGACAGAGTCCGGCTGGGCCAGGCGGTGGATCGCGGAGACGACCCGCTGTTCTTTTTCGATAAACTCGTCCTCATGGACGACGATGGTCATGGTATCGATGCCGGACGGCATATGCTCAAAGGAAATATCATTGTCCTCGAAAGCCTGCAGGACCTTCCTGCCGAATCCGATCTCGGAATTCATCATATCCTTGTAGATCAGGACCGCACAGAAATCCTTGCGCCCGGCGATGCCGGTGATGACGTACCCGGTCTTCTGGGCCGTACTCTCCACGATCCAGGTCCCCTCGTCCTGCGGGCAGTTCGTGTTCTTGATATTGATCGGGATCCCCTGCCGGCGGACCGGGAAGATGGCCTCCTCGTGCAGGACCGAGGCGCCCATATAGGAGAGCTCGCGAAGCTCCCTGTAGGTGATCACTTCGATCTTTGCGGGATTGGGAATGATACGGGGATCTGCCACCAGGAAACCGGAGACATCTGTCCAGTTCTCATAGACATCCGCATGACAGGCTCCCGCAACGATGGAACCCGTGACATCCGAACCGCCGCGCGAAAAAGTCTTGACCCGGCCGTCATGGCCGCATCCGTAGAATCCGGGGACCACCGCGCGCTCCACCTCTGCCAGTCTTTTCTCCACGGCGCGCATGGTCCTGCGGTCCTCCAGCATCCCCTCCTCGTCAAAAAAGATCATCTCAAAGGGATCGACGAAGGTGTACCCCAGGTAGGCTGCCATGATGCGTCCGTTCAGATGTTCACCGCGGGATGCCGCATAATCCGGATCCGGCTCCTCCTTCATCTTTTTCTCGATCTCTTCAAACTGCTCCTCCAGAGAGAAATCCTTCAGCTCCAGACCGTCGATGATCTCCTGGTAGCGCTCCTTGATCTGCTTCAGGACCTCGGAAAAGTCCTTTTTTTCCTGCGCCAGCGCATCCATCTGGTAGAGCAGATCCGTCACCTTGGTATCTGTGTCAAAGCGCTTGCCGGGCGCGGAAGGGATCACATATCTCCTGCTCTTGTCCTCGCGCACTATCGCGCCTGCTTTTTTGAACTGTTCCGCACTGGCGAGAGAACTGCCGCCGAACTTTACTACTTTCATGATTGCAAAAACCTCTGTCTGCTGACCCTGTGCCGCCTGCTTTTTCAGACAGGCGTATGGGAGCTCCCGGCTCCGCCCCTCTAAAAAAGCTTCTTCCGGGCCTGCACAGGAATCCGATTATTCCAATGTGCTCTATTCTTGTCCTTACACCCTTATGCTTCGAGCAGGCGGATCCTGCTGCGCACTTCGCCGAGCTCTGCGACGGCCGCTTCAAACGCAGCCTCTGTCATGGGAGCCGTCGTAAAGGCGGTCTCATCTGTCGGCGCCTCCGGCGCACTGACGGACGCACACCCTTTAAAAAGCTCCGCAGCCTTTTCCCGGTGCTCTGCGGGCACGCGCACAAAGAAGCGTCCCTTCTTCTGCGCGGGATCCGACAGCTGCATGACCTCATCCGTCCACCTGACGGGGATCGTGCTGCCGATCTGCAGGGCGCATTCGAGCAGGTCCGAGACGACCGCGCTGGCAGTCGGGAACTTCCCGGCTCCCCTGCCGTAGAACATAAGGTCATCGACCAGGTTCCCGTGTACGAACACGGCGTTGAAAACGTCCTCCACACTGTGCAGCGGATGGGAGGATGGCACCATGAAGGGCGCCGTGCGGACATAAAAAGTCCCGTCCTCCGGACTGCGCTCACTGACACCCAGAAGCTTGATCGCACACCCCATGGCGCGCGCATACGCGACATCCGTCATGGAGATCCGGCTGATCCCTTCGCAGGGGACATCCTCATAGCGGACGTTCTTTCCGCACATCAGGGAGGAAAGGATCGCGATCTTGCGGCAGGCGTCATGCCCCTCGATATCCGCTTCCGGATTCTTCTCCGCATACCCTCTTTCCTGGGCCTGCCTGAGGACCTCGTCAAAAGACAGGTTCTCTTTTTCCATCCGGGTCATCATATAATTCGTCGTACCGTTCAGGATGCCGATGATCCTGGTGATATTCTCCGGGGCAAGCGAACTCGTCACAGGCCGGATGATCGGGATCCCGCCTCCCACACTCGCCTCAAACAGATAGCTGCAGTGGTTTTTCTGCGCGGTCTGCAGAAGTTCGGGACCATGCGCCGCCACGAGCTCTTTATTGGACGTACAGACACTGATCCCCTTTTCGAGTGCTTTCTTTGAAAATGTAAAGGCAGGCTCCATCCCTCCCATCGTCTCACAGATCACACGGATCTCCGGATCCTCCAGGATCACATTGAAATCGTGCACGACCCGGTCCCTGTAGGGACTGTCGGGGAAATCGCGCAGATCCAGAATATACTTTACCTCGATGCCCTCCGGCACCCGGCGCTCCACCGGCCCGCGGTTCCTGTCGATGAGTTCTACTACACCGCTTCCGACTGTACCAAAACCCAAAACAGCAGTTTTAATCATGTCGTATTTCTTCCTTTCCATCCGTATGTTTATGACCGCAAAGCCGCGAGCATACCATACAGGCACAATAATCCGTATGTTATCACGTCTAAAAAACGAATGCAAGCCGCAGCTGAAAAAGATGTGACAGCCATTGATCTGCTGGCTACTGTTCACGCCCGCCTGAGGGCGTGAACATGTAACGCTGCGTTCGGCGATTCCGATGCGCTGCGCGCGCGCCGATAACAAAGCTTCGCATTGTCGATACGCTTCGCGTACGGCGCGCGCCGTTCAGCCCGGTTTTTTCGCGGTGAAACCGCGAAAAACACCTCAAAGCTTCAGGCGGGTCTGTACTGTAATATCTGCTCTCCTCCTGCGGGCCGCAAAGACACTGACCAGAAGGCCTGCGGCCGTCAGGAGCGACAGGGCTGCGGCGGGCACGAAGCCCTTCGGCAGATAGACCGCGCGGATCTCATGCCGCCCTTCGGGAACAAAGACGGCGCAGAGGCCGAAATCGGCCCTCTCCAGCTCAGCAGGCCGCCCGTCGACGGTCACGCGGAATCCCTCGTCGTAGGGAATGGAAAACAGGACCAGGTTGTCCCTCTCCATTTCCGCTTCCGCATGAAACCCGTTGGTATCGAAGCTGAACGAAGTGCAGGCGGAAGCCGCTCTGTCCCTGCAGTACCCTGAGAACTCCCAGTAGGGCATCTCGCCTGGATCCGTATCCGTGTCCTCTTCCAGAAGACCGCCATATTTTTTTACCATTTCCTCTGAGAGTACGATGTTTTTTACCAGCACGCGGTCCGATACGGTCCCGTTTTTCAAAAGATCATAGTTTTCCTCCGTCATGCAGCTGTCAAAGGAAATCCCCATCGGAATATAGTTTTCCGTCTCATACACCTTGTACCCGTTCTCTTCATTCAGGAGGTCGTAGCCGGGCATGCCCCCCTGGTCCGTGTAGCTGTTGTCCGGTTTTACCAGTGTGTTTTCTATATAATACCGGACCGACATCAGGGCGCGCGCCCCGATCCTTTCAAGAGGAAGCGTCGACTCCACGGTCCGGATCATCCCGATCCCGCGATACCAGGTGAAAATGGAGGGATGCACCGTACTCTCAAAGCAGTGCATGGTGGGAAAGCCCCAGACCATCTCATAATTGGTGGATGTGCTGTCTGTCTCCACACGGGAAAAAGGGACCTGCCCGTCACCCTCGCCGGATATATCCTGCAGCAGGGGCTTTTCCGTGAGCATCTGCCGCTTCCATTTTTCAAAGCCGGTATAGGAGATCAGGGAGCTGCCGTTGTGCAGGACCGCCATGGTCGAGGTGAAGCAGCAGACAGCCGTCAAAAAGATACAGAGGTTCCCTGCATTGACAAGCCTGTGCACGACCCCGGGTCCCCGGCGGCAGGCCTGGTCCGGATTCTGGTCGGAAGCCTGTTCGGCATCTGCCTGCAGCCCGGAGACAGGTTCCGGCTCCCGCAAAAAACCGGCCCCGGCAAAGAGAGCACCTCTTCTTCTCTTCAGAAACAGGACCGCACAAAGGGCGGCGGCGCCGATCAGTGTCCCCTCGATCTCTGTCATCAGGAGCCGTCTGTTTTCACCGACCGCCGTAAATGTCCAGGTCCCGTTCTCTTTTGAGGGCAAAAAACAGAACAACAGAAAAAGTCCGGTGCAGGCAAACGATAGGATGCAGCCCTTCGTAAAAGCGGCGGATCCGTCCTCTTCCAGGGCTTCCGCTGTCATACAGGCGCACAGAAGGACCGGCATATAAAACCAGCGCACATAAAAATTCGAATTGAAGGCGGAAAAAGCCGCACACAGGAACGGAACAAAAGCCATCACCGCCAGGATGCACAGCAATGTTTTTTTCCAGCTTTTTTTGCGAAGCAGGAAGAAGGCAAAGACCCCCGACATGGCAAAGCAGGGGAGATAGAAGGCAAGCGATCCGTTCCGGATGTGGTCGCTGGAAAACAGGGTTCCCCGCGCGATCAGGTCCGGCACCATGAAAAAGGATTTCAGGATCGCAAGCGGTGTCACGGCGTCCGGATAGACCAGAAGGTCGTATCCCTCCAGCACTTTGGAGATGCGCGTATTGCCCAGGATCCCGCCGATCGACTGCACCAGGAAAAAGGCACTGAGTGCCAGGCCGGCGGCGCCGGCCGCAAGGATCTGCAGGACTTCCTGGACGGCAGTCCGGATCCCCTCTGCCCGCACCCGCCGGATCCCCGTGCGGACCAGGTAGTACAGGACCAGAAAGAGGACCTGCCCGAAGAAAAAATAGTAATTGATGACGGCCATCCAGGCGGTCATCAGGATAAAACCATACACGGCGCCCCGCCCCGGCAGGCCGGACGTCCTTCTGCGGACGCCCCGCCTCTGCAGCTCCTCCACATACCGGTCAAAGGCCAGAAAATACAGGGGGAAAAAGGCTGTGCTGTCATGAAAATGCTGGAAGACGATATTGCAGGCCTGAAAGCCCGAAAATGCGTACAGCAGGCTCCCCAGGACTGCCGCCCCGTCCGTTCGTGTCTGCGTACGGATCCAGGCACAGGCTGTGGCGGAGGCAGTCCCGAACTTCAGCGCCATCAGATAAGGAGTCATATAGGGAAGCCAGGCCTCGGGGAAGGGGATCGTCAGCCAGAAAAAAGGGCTTCCCCAGAGATAGAAGGAAAATGTCCCGCCCATGTTCCCGCCCAGGTCCACCAGCGGATTCCAGAAAAAACGGCCCTGCCGGACCGCTCTGTGCGCAAAGATCAGGAAGGGGACCTGCTGGACATTATAATCGCCGTAATAAAAAAACAGCCCCCCGTGGGACGATAAAAAGGGAAGGACTGCAAGCAGGTAGAGCAGCGTCCCTCCCAAAAACACCTTTAAAGGCAGCATTGTGCTGCTGCCGGATTTTATTGTCTTCCTCATGGATGCAAAAACACTTCGACGCATGTCAACATAATGATCTGGATCCGCCCGGCAAAAAGTGCGGTGCGGGTCACCGCAGCCCGTCTGCCGCCGGGCACTTATGCGCTGTTACTTCTTTTCTTCCTCTGATCCTGCGCAGATGTAGGAATCCATCCTTGCAAAGACCATATCATACCCGTCGTTCCCGTAGTTCAGGGACCGGTTGACCCGGCTGATCGTAGCCGTGGATGCCCCCGTTTTCTGGGCAATCTTCAGATACGTATCCCTGCGCTTCAACATGGAAGCCACTTCAAACCGCTGGGACAGGGAGAGAAGCTCATTGACCGTGCACAGGTCCTCAAAAAAGCGAAAGCACTCTTCCTCATTTTCAAGTGTCAGAATAGCCTGAAACAGATGACTGACTGCTTCTGTTCTGATTTTACTGTTCATGGATTCCCCCGCTGTAAGCTGAACAATTGTCAAAATAGAATCAGATCCCTCCCGGAAAAAGGGTTCGTCCCGGGAAAATGAACCTCTCTTTTGTTGTCAAAAAGCTATATGTACATATTAGCATTTTAAAACTGTGAAGTAAAGAAGCAAAATATGTACTTGTATAAATCTTTCTGTTTATACAGACGAAAACAGCTTTACTTTTATTCATTCTTGTGTTATGTTGAAATCGTTGCACAAAGCAGTGGTTTTATCCATGTTAATTGTGCACATTGTTAATATTTCAGAATTTTTTGGAGGTATCGGTAATGAGCAAAGGAACTGTCAAGTGGTTTAATAATCAGAAGGGATTCGGATTCATTTCTGATGCTGAGGGAAATGATGTTTTCGTTCACTTCAGCGGGATCAACCAGGAAGGATTCAAGTCGCTGGATGAAGGACAGGCCGTGGAATATGATGTTATTCAGGGACAGAAAGGCCCGCAGGCTGTCAACGTGACAAAGCTCTGAGGAATAGACAGGACCTGATTAATTCTGACAGACATGGAAAGTGAAAAGTATAGTTGAGTAAAGACAGACCGGTATGATCCCTTCATACCGGTCTGTTCTTTTATTCTCTTCTGTTATTTCGATCGCCGTATTTTCATTCTTCTCCTGCAGGGGTATTGCGCGATGAAGAATAAAACTCACAGAGCGGCTGCAAGTGCCGCGAGTGTATCCAGGGCAAGGCTGCCGCCAAACAGATCCAGGGCGCTTCCCGCCGTCACATCCAGGCTGCTTTGAGAAAGCGCGGCGATCTTCTCCAGGTCCGAAAGGGCATGAACGCCTCCTGCATAGGTCACGGGGAAGCCGGTCTTCGCACAGAAATCCCCCAGGATCCTGACGAGGTCCTCCTGGATCCCTCCCCGTCTGCCCTCGACGTCGGCGGCATGGATGAGAAACTCATCGCAGTGTGCCGACAGAGACTGCAGCGTATCATAGTTGACCTTCAGCTTCGTGAACCTCTGCCAGCGGTCGGTGACCACAGTAAAGCTCCCGTCAGGGCGCTGCCTGCAGCTCAGATCCAGGACCAGGCGTTCTTTTCCGACCGCCTTTTTTATTTTTTCCAGCCTGTCTTCCGCCAGCATTCCCTCCAAAAATACATAGGAGGTCACGATCACATGGGATGCACCCCTTTCCAGAAAGGCCGCTGCGCTCTCCGGCGTGATCCCCCCGCCGACCTGCATTCCGCCCGGGAAGGCCTCGAGTGCCGCCAGGGCCTGGGCTCTGTCCGCCGCATAGGCGTCCGGCGCTTCCGCCCGGCTGTCCAGCAGGATGATATGTCCTCCATCCAGCCCCTTCTCCCGGTACAAAGAGGCATAGAAAGCGGCATCCCTCCCGGAGACAAAATTTTCCAGAACAGAGCCGTCCTCCCGGATGGAACCGCCGACGATCTGCTTGACCTTCCCGCCGTGCAGATCGATACAGGGACGCAGCTTCAATCCTCTACCTCCTCAAAAAACGCCTGCTTCTTCAGGCCAGAACATCGTGCATTGTGTAGAAACCTGCAGGTTTTCCGGCGAGGAACTTCGCCGCCTCCACGGCACCCTTGCCAAACACTGCGCGGCTGTACGCCCTGTGGGAGAAGGTGATGACCTCGTCCTCCCCGGCGAAGACCACGTCGTGGTCACCCACGATCGTGCCGCCGCGGAGCGCGCTGATACCGATCTCCTTCACAGGACGCTTCTCTCTGCGGGTGGAGCGGTCATAGACATAGGTATAGGCCCCGTCCATGGCATCATTGATGCTGTCGGCCAGGGCGATCGCCGTCCCGCTGGGTGCGTCGATCTTCTGATTGTGATGCTTTTCGACGATCTCGATATCAAATCCTGCCGCCGCCAGCTTGGGAGCCGCCTCCGCGAGCAGGGTCTGCAGCAGATTGATCCCCAGGGACATATTGGCGCTCTTAAGTACGGCGACCTTCCCGGAGGTCTCCTGCAGAAGGGCGGACTGCGCTTCCGAGAGCCCCGTCGTGCAGACCACTGCGGGGATCCCCCGCGCCGCTGCGAACCCCAGCAAAGCCTCCATGGCGGACGCAGTGGAGAAATCAATGATCACATCGGCCTCTTCCCTGCATTCATCGAGAGAGGCATAGACCGGAAAGTCCGCGTAGGCCTTCCCGAAGGCGTCGACACCGGCGACAATACTGACCTGGTCATCACGCGCGGCAATATCCGCGATGATGCGGCCCATTTTCCCACAGGCCCCGTGTAAAATAACTCTGATCATACGGATCTCCATGACCTCCCTTTCTTACTGAATCAGGCCGAATGCCCGCATGGAAGCCTCGAGCTTTTCGGCATGTGCCTCTTCCATCTCGGTCAGGGGCATGCGCAGGGGACCTGCCTGGAAGCCCAGGAGGCTCACTGCCTTCTTGACAGGGATCGGATTGACCTCGGAGAAAAGATTCTCAAACAGATCGTGCGTGTCTCTCTGGATCTTTGCGGCACCCGCCACATCGCCTGCCAGGAATTTGTCGCACATGTCGTGCATGGCCTTCGGCGCGATATTGGAGACGACAGAGATGACACCGAGACCGCCCATGGACATGAGCGGCACGACCTGGTCGTCATTACCGGAGTAGAGATCGATATTGCCGTCCGTGAGGGTCATCAGCTTCACGATCTGGCCGATATCTCCGCTGGCCTCCTTGATGCCGACGATGTTGGGGACCTCCTTCACAAGCTGCGCGACAGTCTCGGGGGCGATATTGCCGCCGGTCCGTCCCGGAACATTGTAGAGGATGACCGGGCAGCCTTTGGAAGCCTCCGCCACCATCGTAAAGTGCTTTACGAGACCCTTCTGGGTGGCCTTATTGTAATAGGGATGGATGACCAGCAGGCCGTCAGCGCCGTAGGACGCGAGCTCCTCGGAGAGATGGATCGCCGTCTCCGTGCAGTTGGAACCGCTGCCCGCGATGACCGGGACCCGCTTCTTCGTATAATCGATGCAGAATTTACATACATCCAGATGCTCCTGCTCTGTCATGGTCGCCGCTTCCCCCGTGGAGCCGCAGACGATGATGGCATCTGTCCCGTTCTCGATCTGGAAATCGATCAGCTGTGCGAAAACATCGTAATTGACGGACAGATCCTCTTTGAAAGGTGTCACGATGGCACAGGCTGCTTTTGTGAATACTGACATGGTTATACCTCCTCTTGTATTGAATCGCTGTCATCCGTGATCATCCGGAAACGGCGCTTTTGTTCCGGCGCCTCAGTTGACATCATATCTCTTGAAACGGACGGTGCTGATCTGGGAGATCTCGTCCACAAATGTACAGAGCTCTCCGCTGAGCACCCGCCCGGTAAAGACTACCTGCGTACTCCCGCGGTGACTGACCAGCTCCCGCAGCTCATCCACAGAGATGATCTTGTTGTCGATGACGCCCAGTACCTCATCCAGGATCAGGATATCGCACTCTCCCGTCGCCAGGACCTTGCGCGCAAATCCCAGACTGTTGCGGATACTGGAGACATCGTCCTGCTGCTGGTCGGCCGTACGGCTTTCAAAATCGACCTCCGATTTTTCAAAGCGGAAAATCTTGATATCAGGTTCCATGCGCTTGCAGAAGATAGACTCCGCAAGGCCCCGGCCCTTCAAAAACTGGGTGATGACAGCGGTCTTCCCGTCTGCAGCCGCATCCAGGGCCAGCCCCAGCGCAGCAGCCGTCTTTCCTCTTCCGTCACCGGAAAAGACGGTGATCTTCCCCTGTTCCATTCCTCTACCTCTCGTTTCTTTGATTTAACGCTTTAATGTAACATAACACGTTTCCGGCCAAAAGACAACAGACATTCGCAAAACATGGCTTCATGCTCATGCCGGGACGCTCGTCAAATGCCTGTGAATTTCCGGACAAGCCCGGAATTCACAGGCGCTTGACTCGCTGTTTTTTCACATCCTGGCGGGGGCGGAAAAGCCGAGGACGTCTATGCACCTGGTCAGGACGCGCTCGGTCAGGTGCAGGAGCGCGATCCAGGATTCTTTCTGCGCCGGGTCCTGTTCGGTGAGGATCCTGGTGGCGTGGTAGAAGGTGTTGAAGTCATTGGACAGCTGGTAGATGTAGGCGCAGACCCTGTGCGGGGCGCAGTCGGCATAAGCGCCTTCCATCATGGCATTGAAGCCGGCGATGTCCATCATGAGTTTCTTTTCCACCTGTCCGGCGGGATCTCCGACAAGGAGCGCAGCGGGGTCTTTCGCGCCGGCCTGCGCGGCGTAGCGCTGCAGGATGGACCGCATGCGGACGATGGTATAGAGGATATACGGACCGGTATCCCCCTCGAAGGAGGTAAATTTATCGATGTCAAAAATATAGTCCTTGGAAGCCTGGTTTGACAGGTCTCCGTATTTGAGTGCCGCAAGCGCGACCTGCCTGGAGGTCGCCTCCGCCTCTTCCCCGGGGATCTCGGGATTGGTGCTGATCTTGGAGAGCATCTCGGCATCGATATCCGCGATCAGGGTCTCCAGGCGCATGACGCCGCCCTCACGGGTCTTGAAGGGCTTGCCGTCTTTGCCGTTCATCGTCCCGAACCCGATATGGATGAGCTTTGTCGTCTCCGGCACCAGGCCGCTCTTTGCCGCGGCGCGGAAGACCTGGGTGAAATGCAGCTCCTGGCGTTTGTCGGTGATATAGATGATCCTGTCCGGGGCATACTTCTCAACGCGCTCCTTGATGGTCGCAAGATCGGTCGTGGTATAGAGGGATGCTCCGTCGGATTTGAGGACGATGCAGGGAGGGATCTCCTTGGAGTCAGACTCCTTTGAGACGTCGATGACCAGAGCGCCCTGGCTCTCATAGGCCACGCCGCTCCTCTTCATGTCCTCGACCATGCCGGGGATCACGGGGTGGACGCTGGCCTCCCCGTTCCAGAGATCAAAGGAGACATTCAGGTTCTCATAGTTGTGCTTCATATCCGCCACGGACACCGCGACGATCTTCTGCCACAGGGCATAGAGTCCCCGCTCGCCGTCCTGCAGGCGCCTGGTGTTGTCCATGGCCTCCGCATAGTAGGCGGGATCTTTTTTCGACTTCGCGCTCGCAAAGGGATAGATCTCCTCCAGCTCAGAGACAGTAAAGGGGGCCTGTGCAGGATATTCGCCTGTGTAGGCGGGGTCGAAATAAGGGAGGTCCGGCTGGCGTTTTTTGAGCTCCGTGATCACGAGCCCCATCTGCAGGCCCCAGTCGCCCAGATGGATATCGCCGATGACATTCTCTCCGTGGAAGCGGGCGATCCTCTTGACGGCCTCGCCGATGACCGCACTGCGAAGGTGGCCGACATGCAGGGGCTTGGCCACGTTGGGGCCGCCGTAGTCGATGATGATCTGCTCCGGCTTCTGCGGCAGCGGCATGCCCAGGCGGTCGTCCCCCGCCATCTGCTGCAGGTAGGACTGTACAAAGCCCTCCTTCAGATCCAGATTTAAAAAGCCCGGTTTGACGACTTCCACCTTGGAAAAAACGGCTGAACCCGCACCGTCATTTTTTTCCGCAAGCGCCTTTGCCACGTCTCCGGCGATCATAAAAGGTGCCTTCTTATAGCGTTTGGCTCCTGCCATCGCGCCGTTACACTGGTATTCGCACAGGTCGGGACGGTTCGAGACCGTCACACGCCCCAGAGCACTGTCATAGCCCGCCGCTTCGAAGGCGGACGCCATTTCCTTTGAAATCAGATTCAGAAACTGTTCCAATCTATTCCCCTTTCTTTCCGTTTCCCCGTATCGTCAGTGTGCAGTCTGTCTGCGTGCGCAGTCTGTTTTCAGTGCGTATTCTGTCTGCAGTACGTATTCTGTCTGCGTGCGCAGTCTGTTTCCAGTGCGCCGCTGCTAAGCGGTCTTTGTTCCGTCTGCCTTTTCTGACCAAAAGATGCACAGGGGTTTTTTGCTAATCATGAAATCATGCCAAAAACAGCCGCTTTTGTCAAGCGGCTGCAGCCTTCTCCTGTCAGCAGCACTGTACACGCCGATCAACTCGTGTTTTTCGCGAAAAAGCCGCGAAAAACACGGCAGATCCGGTGTCCCTTGAACAGAAGCTTCTCAGTCTCCCGTGCTTCGTGAAAAAACACATCCGCAGTAGTTCTGGCGGTAGAGAGCAAACTGTCGGGAGAGTTCGATCGACCTCCTGTAGCCGTCCTTTTTTTTGAAATCGGACGGAAGCCATTTCACTCCGTATTCCTCTCCTATCCGCATACCGATCTCATTGAGCCGCTGCGCATCCTTGAGCGGACTGATGGTGAGCGTCGTCGTAAAAAAATCGAAGGGCCCTTCGCCGCCGCGGTCTGCCGCTGCAGCCTGTGCGGTTTTCCGCAGGCGCATCTCAAAGCAGACCCCGCAGCGGTCTCCACCCTCCGGGCAGTCCTCCAGCCCCTTTACGGCCGCAAACCAGTTTTCCGGATCGTAGGGCGCTTCCAGAATATCGATCCTGTTCGCCGCCGGCGTCGAGTGCATACCTGTAAAATCCTGCTGGTCCACCTGCCGGTTATAGGCTGCGATCAGGCGCTTTTCCTCCTCGAGCCGTTTTTCATATTCCTTCCGGATCGAAATATTGGGATTGTAGTAAAAAACGGTCAGCCGGAAATATTCCCGCAGGTATTCCATGCAGTGGCTGGAGCAGGGCGCGCAGCAGCTGTGGAGGAGGAGCCGGGGCGGCTTTCGGGCAGCCCGGATCCCGTCTTCTCCGGTGCCGGTTTTTTCCGGTCTGTCCAGGCCGGCAATGATCTTTTCCGTCATTTTGCTGTAGTTGATCTTTGTGTTCATAATACTCTTCGATTTCTGAAGGTGTCTGAAAAAAGGCGCATCCGCCCGGGCACGGCTGCCTGAACAGATGCGCGATCCTCTGTCTATTCCTTTTTCCTGCAAACTGTTTATAGAAATACGATTTATAGAAATATTTCAAACTGCTTATTCAAACTGCTTATTCAAACTGCTTATAAGAAATACTTCACTCCTGCCTCGAACAGGCGCATGTTCTGGTCACCCTCGATGTTCAGGTTGATATAGCTGCCGCTGCGCTCGCAGTGGACCATCTTGCCGAAGACACGGCCGTCAGGGGAGGTGATCCCTTCTATGGCGGCGTAGGAACCGTTGATGTTCCACTCCTCATCCATGGAGACATTGCCGTCGGGGTCGCAGTAGCGGGTCGCGATCTGGCCGTTCTCCTCGAGCTTCCGGATCCACTGTGCGGACGCGACAAAGCGTCCTTCGCCGTGGGAGGCGGGATTGACATAGACGCCTCCGGGCTCCACGAGAGCCAGCCAGGGGCTCTTGTTGGAGGTCACCTTTGTGTAGGCCATTTTGGAGATGTGGCGGCCGATGGTGTTGTAGGTCAGGGTCGGGGATTCTTCGTCCTGTCCGGTGATCCTGCCGTGGGGAACCAGCCCCAGCTTGATCAGGGCCTGAAAACCGTTGCAGATCCCCAGCGCGAGGCCGTCGCGGTTGTCCAGAAGATCGGTCACGGCCTCCTCGATGACGGCGTTGCGGAAGGCGGTCGCAAAGAACTTGGCGCTGCCGTCCGGCTCGTCGCCCGCGGAGAATCCGCCGGGGAACATGATGATCTGGGCCTGGGTGATCGCATCCGCAAAGGCTTTTGCAGATTCGCGGATGTTTTCCGGCGTCAGGTTCGTGAATACGCGGGTGATGGTCTTTGCGCCGGCAGCCTGGAAGGCGGCGGCTGTGTCATACTCGCAGTTCGTGCCCGAGAAGACCGGGATAAAGACAGTCGGCTGCGCGATCCTGTGCGTGCAGACGGCGACCTGCCCGCCGGTATAGACCGGGGCATCGACCGGGGCGGTCTCCTCCGAGGACTTTGTCGGGAAGACCTTCTCCAGAGGCTTTTTCCAGGAGGCGAGCATGTCCTCCAGGGAGATCTGTTCATCCTGCCAGGTAAAGGCGGCTCCCTCCTGCCGAGTCACGGTGCCGACCACGCGCCAGTCAAAGCCCTCCACATCGGCCAGGGCCGTGAGGTCATCGGGGGACATCTCGACCAGGAGATCGCCCATGGCGTTCCGGAAGAGGTCCTTGAGGCGGAGCTTCTCCACGAACGCCACGCCGAAGCCGTTGCCGAAGGCCATCTTGGCCGCGGCGGGCAGGATCCCGTAGGCATCGAGGGCATAGGCGGCACAGATCTTTCCATCCCGCATGAGGGAGGTCGTCAGGTCGTACATATGCATGACATCGTCGTAGACCGGGATGTCGAATTCATCTTTCTCGATGCGGAGCTGTACGAGGACATCGCCCCGTCTCTTGAGCTCGGGCGTCACGATATTCTGCGCCTTTGCGATATCGACCGCAAAGGAGACAAGCGTGGGCGGTACGTCGATGTCCAAGCCCTCTTCACGGAAGGTGCCGGACATGGAGTCCTTACCGCCGATACTGGCGATGCCGTAGCCGATCTGGGCGTCATAGGCACCCAGGAGCGCAGCCAGGGGCTGACTCCAGCGGGAAGGCTCCCGGGACATGCGGCCGAAATACTCCTGGAAGGTGAAGTGAAGGTTTCTGTAGTCGCCGCCCTCCGCCACGATCCTGGACATGGACTGGGTGACCGCGTAGATCGCGCCATGATAGGGACTCCAGGTGGACAGATAGGGGTCGAACCCGTAGCTCATCATGGAGACCGTGTCGGTCTTTCCTCCCAGCACGGGCAGGCGGGCCGTCATGGCCTGGGTGGGGGTCAGCTGGTACCGGCCGCCGTAGGGCATGGTGACCGTCGCTGCGCCGATACTGGCGTCGAACATCTCGACGAGGCCCTTCTGGGAGCACACGTTGAGGTCGGACAGGGAGGCTTTCACGGTATCCGCGAAGGAGGGTTCCTCTGCCCGGATGGCCTTTGTCACGCCCTCCGAAGCGATCTTTTTGAAATAATTATTCTCTTTTGACGGCATCAGGAGCTGCACATCCGTCTCCTGGTGCGCGCCGTTGGTATCCAGGAAGGACCTGGCAATGTCGACGATGGCCTTTCCTCTCCACTTGAGGACAAGACGGGGCTCCTTCGTGACATGGGCCAGCGGGGTCGCCTCCAGGTTCTCCTCCGCCGCATAGGCGAGGAACCGGGCCTCGTTTTCCGGCGCCACGACGACGGCCATGCGCTCCTGGGATTCGGAGATCGCCAGCTCGGTGCCGTCGAGGCCCTCGTATTTTTTGGGCACGAGATCCAGGTTGACCTCCAGGCCGTCGGCGAGCTCGCCGATGGCGACGGAGACGCCGCCCGCACCGAAATCATTGCATTTTTTGATGATGCTGGAGACCTCCGGCCGGCGGAAGAGGCGCTGGAGCTTGCGCTCCGTCGGCGCATTGCCCTTCTGGACCTCCGCGCCGCAGCTGGTGAGGGATTCCTCGGTGTGGGCCTTGGAGGATCCCGTCGCACCGCCGATTCCGTCACGGCCCGTACGACCGCCCAGCAGGATGATCACATCGCCCGGGTCGGAGTTCTCGCGCCGCACATTTTCACGCGCTGCGGCGCCCATGACCGCGCCGATCTCCATGCGCTTGGCCAGATAGCCGGGGTGATAGATCTCACTGACCTGTCCGGTCGCGAGACCGATCTGGTTGCCGTAGCTGGAGTAGCCGTCTGCCGCACCGATGACCAGCTTTTTCTGGGGGAGTTTGCCGCGGATGGTCTCCGACACAGAGACAGTGGGATCCGCAGCCCCGGTCACACGCATGGCCTGGTAAACATAGCCGCGCCCGGAGAGGGGATCACGGATCGCGCCGCCCAGGCAGGTGGCCGCTCCGCCGAAGGGTTCGATCTCGGTCGGGTGGTTGTGGGTCTCGTTTTTGAAAAAGACCAGCCACTCCTCGGTCACGGGTCCCTGCCCGTAATCCACCTCGATCGGGACTACGATGGAGCAGGCGTTATTTTCGTCGGATTCCTCCATATCGGTCAGCTTGCCGTCCGCCTTGAGCTTCTTCATGCCCATGATCGCCAGATCCATCAGGCAGACCGGTTTGTCCGTGCGGCCCGCATAGAGCTCCTCGCGGGTATCCACATAGCTCTGCCAGGTCGTCTCGATGGGGGTCCTGTAAAAGCCGTCCTCAAACTCGATGTTTTTGAGCTCGGTCGAAAAGGTCGTATGGCGGCAGTGGTCGGACCAGTAGGTATCCAGGACCCGGATCTCGGTGATCGTGGGATCCCGGTGCTCCGTACCGGCATAGTATTCCTGGATAAAGGAGAAATCCGCGAAGGTCATCGCGAGCCCCAGCGAGTCATACAGGCCCTGCAGGGCATCCTTCTCCATGGAGACGAATCCCTCCATGACCTGGACGTCTTCCGGCTCCGGATACTCCGTGTAGAGGGTCAGGGGCTTCTCCATGCCTGTCTCCCGCGAATCCACAGGGTTGATGCAGTAGGCCTTGATGCGGTCCACATCTTCCGCGGAGAGGTTTCCTTCGAGCAGGTAGGTCACCGCGGTCTTGACGACCGGCTTTTCCTCTTCATTTAAAAACTGCAGACACTGCTCCGCGCTGTCTGCGCGCTGGTCGAACTGACCGGGCAGCGCCTCGACGGAAAACACACTCGTACCGGCAGGTACATCGATCGTTTCCTTACATAAAATATCTACGGGCGGCTCTGAAAACACCATCCTGCATCCCTTCTCAAAGGTCTCATCGGAGATGTTTTCGACGTCATACCGGATCAGGATGCGTACGCTCCGGATCTCTTCAATGCATAAAAAGCTCTCAATGTCCTCCTTCAACTGTTTTGCCGCGACGGCAAAAGGCTCCTTCTTCTCGACGTATACGCGTCTTACACCGCTCATTCTCTCCTCCTTGGTGGTCTTGAAACTGTTCCCCTGCTCCGGGATATTCTTCACATCCCGGGGCATTCCCGCACAGTTTTTTGTGGTGGTGTCCCTGTCAAAAGATCCCTGAAAGACCGACATCCGCCCTCTGTTTCAGGATCCGTTCCGGCCGGATCCCGACAGCCGCAGTGCCGTCCGGAATCATCATACCAGAAGATTGATGCAGGATGGAATTCAATTCCTGCACATTATAACATAGCTTTAAAAAAAGTACAGAAATTGTGCGGCATACATGGTAAAATTAACGGTATACAGTGTCTTTGCGAAATCAATTCTGTGAATGGCCCGGAAAGCCTTTCTTTTTGCGGTTTCAACAGCATTCAAACCGGTTTTTCCGCACGCTTTGCAGGACTCTTTTCGCAGGATCTTCTGTGGGAGTATTGTAATCGTAAACTGTTTTGCAAAAGAAAGTGAGGTAATGTTTTGGGGGTTCAGATCATCATTCTTGCACCCGTCTTTGGTGTGCTGGCACTGCTGTTCGCCTTTTTCCTGATCCAGAAGGTCAACCGCCAGGATTCCGGCACTGACCGCATGATCGAGATCTCGGAATACATTCATGAGGGCGCCCGCGCCTTCCTGATGGCCGAGTACAAGATCCTGGTCTTCTTCGTCGCGATCCTTTTCGTCCTGATCGGCGTGGGGATCAGCTGGCTGACAGCCTACAGCTTCCTCGTCGGTGCCATTTTCTCCACCGCGGCCGGTTTCATCGGCATGAACGTCGCCACAAGAGCCAACGTCCGCACGGCAGCGGCCGCCAAGGACCACGGCATGAACGCCGCCCTGTCCGTCGCCTTCTCCGGCGGTGCGGTCATGGGTATGAGCGTCGTGGGCTTCGGTCTGGTAGGCGCAGGCCTGATCTATTATGTAACAAAAAATCCCGATATCCTCTCCGGCTTCTCGCTGGGTGCCTCCTCGATCGCCCTGTTCGCCCGTGTCGGCGGCGGTATCTACACCAAGGCGGCTGACGTAGGCGCCGACCTGGTCGGTAAAGTCGAAGCCGGTATTCCCGAGGACGATCCCCGTAACCCTGCTGTTATCGCAGATAACGTCGGCGACAACGTCGGCGACGTCGCGGGCATGGGCGCGGACCTCTTCGAGTCCTATGTCGGTTCCATCGTCTCCGCCGTCACGCTCGGCGTCGTCTACCATGCAGTCAGCGGCGCGGTCTATCCGCTGCTGATCGCGGCACTGGGCATCGGTGCTTCCATCCTGGGCTGCTTCTTTGTCAGAGGCGATGAGAATTCCAACCCTCACAAGGCCCTGAAGGCAGGCAGCTACTCTGCCGCTGTCATCGTCATCATCGGTTCCCTCGCCCTGAGCTGGTATTTCTTCGGCTCCATGCGCGAGGCCTTCTCCATCATCTTCGGCCTGGTGGTCGGTCTGATCATCGGTGTCGTGACCGAGATCTACACTTCCGGTGACTATCGTTTTGTCAAGAAGATCGCGCAGCAGTCCGAGACCGGCCCCGCGACCACTGTCATCAGCGGTATCGCGGTCGGCATGCAGTCCACTGCCATCCCGATCATCCTGATCTGCATCGGCATCATCGGGGCTTATCTCTCCTGCGGCCTCTACGGCATCGCGCTGGCAGCAGTCGGCATGCTCTCCACGACCGGTATCACGGTCGCGGTCGATGCCTACGGCCCCATCGCCGACAACGCCGGCGGTATCGCCGAGATGTCCCATCTGCCCAGCGGCGTCCGCAAGATCACGGACCGCCTCGATGCTGTCGGCAATACCACCGCAGCGATGGGTAAGGGCTTTGCCATCGGTTCCGCAGCGCTCACCGAGCTGGCACTTTTCGTCTCCTACGCACAGGCAGTCAACCTCTTTGAGGCTGGCATCGACCTGCTCGATTACAAGGTCATCGTCGGGCTCATGCTGGGCGGCATGCTTCCCTTCCTCTTCTCCGCACTGACCATGGACTCCGTTTCCAAGGCAGCCTATAAGATGATCGAAGAAGTCCGCCGTCAGTTCCGCACGATCCCCGGCATCCTCGAGGGAACCGGCAATCCTGACTACACGACCTGCGTAGCTATCTCCACCCAGGCAGCTCTGCACGAGATGCTGGTTCCCGGCATCATGGCAGTTATTGCTCCTCTCTTCGTCGGCATCGTCCTCGGCCCCACCGCCCTCGGCGGACTGCTGGCCGGCGCTCTTGTGACCGGCGTCATGCTGGCAATCTTCATGTCCAACGCCGGCGGCGCATGGGACAACGCAAAGAAGTACGTCGAGGAAGGCCACCACGGCGGCAAGGGCAGCGATACCCACCACGCGACCGTCGTCGGCGATACCGTAGGCGATCCCTTCAAGGATACCTCCGGCCCTTCGATCAACATCCTGATCAAGCTCATGACTGTCGTCGCACTGGTCTTCGCTCCTCTGTTCCTGCAGTTCGGCGGACTCTTCTGAAGATGCGCTTAGACGTTGTGATGTAAATGCAACAGCTCTGGAACTGTCACGGCCTGCATACAGGCTCTGTGCTCTGCGCACATCCGGCTCCGTGACAGTTCCATAGAAATGGAGATAGATAATATTATGAGTAGTACGACTTTAGACCACATCCTGGATACCACACCCGAGTTCAAGATCCTTGTCGACAAGGCAAAGGAGAGAACCGTCGGCAAGCCCATCCGCGTCGCGATCGCGGCCGCAGATGCAGAGAACATCCTCAAGGGCGTCTTTATGGCGCAGGAGGACGGCTTTGTCGAGCCTATCCTCGTCGGCAGCTACAAGAAGATCAACGAGGTCCTGGAGAGGATCGGGGCAACAGACCGCAAGTACGATATTCACCCGCTCGACAACGATACGAACAAGGTCCAGTACTCCATCGACATGATCAAATCCGGCAACGCGGATATGCTCATGCGCGGCAATACCCAGACCAGAGACTTCCTGCTCCCTGTCCTGCACAAGACCAACCACCTGGTCCGTCCCGGCAGGATCCTGACCCATATCGTCATGCTGAAGATCCCGACCTACCACAAGCTCCTCGCTCTGTCGGATGTCACTCTTCTGGTCCATCCCTCCATCGAGCAGCGCAAGCAGGTCGTCCGCAACATGACCGACGCCCTCCACGTGTTCGGCGTCAAGAACCCCAACATCGCGCTTCTCTCCCTGATCGAGAAGCCCGCCTTCCACATGAAGGACACGGTTGAGGCACAGACCATCATCAACGATCACAAGGATTCTCCGATCGCCCCCTGCAACCTGGTGGGCCCGATCACCTGGGACCTTATCGTCGACAAGGAAGCTGCCCGTCTCAAAGGCTTTGACAACCCCGCCTGCGGTGAATTCGACGGCGTCGTGGTCCAGAACCTGATGAACGGCAACCTGATCGTCAAGGTCCTGCAGGCCAGCACCGGCTCCCACAACTGCGGTATCATCATCGGCGCCAACATCCCGATCGCCATCACCGGCCGCAGTGAGACCCCGGAGGAGTCCTATCTCTCCCTGGCTGCCTGCGCTGCCATGAACGCTTCCCCGATCCGCGACAGATACTTTGGCTGACGCTTGATGCGGGCGCGCATCAGACGTTTGATGCCATAACGAAAAAAAACACCCGGGTGTTCAGCTTTTGCTGAACCCCGGGTATTTTTTACTCTTTTTCTCTGTACTGTTTGCCTTGCGCTGTGCTGTTGACTTTTCTGCGTCATGACCGCGCCATGACTGCTCTGCGCGTTTTACTGCTGCTGCGCGTTTTACTCTGCGCCTTCCGATTTCAGTACGACGGACACAGTCTTGAGCAGGATCTGAAAATCCAGCTCCGGGCTCCAGTTCTGGATATACTCGCGGTCCAGACGGACGACCTCCTCGAAGTCCGTGATCTCGCTGCGGCCGCTGATCTGCCAGAGCCCTGTGATCCCGGGCTTGATGCTCATGCGCACACGGTGGTGAAGATCATATTTTTCCCACTCGTCCAGGGTCGGCGGGCGTGTCCCGACCAGGCTCATCTCCCCCTTCAGGACATTCCAGAACTGGGGGAATTCATCCAGGGATGTCCGGCGGATGAAGTTGCCGATTCCGGCGGGCCTTCCCTTTTTGTCCTTCTTTTCACTCCCGATGATGCGGGGGTCATCGTCCATCTTGAACATCATACCGTCCTGGATCTTGTTCTGCTCCATGAGGGCTTTTTTGCGCTCTTCCGCATCCATATACATGCTGCGGAATTTATACATGCGGAACTGCTTGCCGTTTTTGCCGATGCGCACCTGCGAGAAAAAGATCGGACCCGGAGACTTGATGTAGATCATCGGGGCGATAAATACGAAGATGACACCCGTGAGGATGCATCCCACGACCCCGCCGGCGATGTCCATGGCACGTTTGAAGGCCAGCTCCCGGATCGAGACGATCCGCAGGCTGTTGGTCAGCACCTTGTAATTGCCGATCTTTTTCCACCTCCTGCGTGCCCCAGCGGCTCTCGTTGAGGGCGGAGATGCAGTAATGGACCGTGATCCCCATGCCCAGAAGACTGTCCACCAGTTCAATGGGATAGGGAAGGTTGTCCGGCTGGTAGAGAAAGACCTCGTCCACCCAGTTTCGTCCGATATAAAAGAGGATATTTTCCCCCCGCCCCAGGACCGGGATCCCGTTTTTCTCCCTGATATCCGAGGAAGCCTGGTCCATCAGGATGATCCCGGAGATGAAGTAGTCGTGAAAGGAATTGTCCGAGAGGTTTTCGATCACCTCGTCCATCAGGAAGCTTGCCGTGATGACCATCAGGGACCGCTGCCCCTTCAGATCCTTGCGGGTATTGAGCACCCGTTTTTTATTGGCCTGCCTGACCAGGAAGGAGGCAAAGAAAAACATCACGGCCGTGATACCGGTCAGCAGACGGGAGATCATGTAGATCTGGTGGACCGAAAAGAGGTAGACCAGATTCAGAAGCTCTACGGATGCCACGTACCGGAAGGTACTGATCAGTTCCGCCACAGGTCCCCGCCGCAGGATGTTTTTGTAGCTCTCGGAAAAGAGCACGACGATCAGCTGGCAGATTATATATACGATCGCCTGATAGCGATACAGAACGATCCGGTAGGGGTTGGAGATCCCCCGCAGGATCCAGTAACTGGCAATATAGCAGAGCTGGAAGACGATCAGGTCCAGGACCAGAAAATCCAGATGCTTGAGCCAGCCTTTTTTCTCTTTTTTATACATACGATTGTTTCCCTGCATGTGTTGTCAGGTTACAGTACGGCCCCGCCCGAAGCCTCGAGGTATTTTTCGCGGTTCTTCTGCTGCTGATTCTAATTAAAACTGAACAGCCTCTGGGCGACCTTGTAGAGGAAGACAACGGCAGTCCGGGGGGCCTTCCCGTTTACATTCATGGCAATACCGAGCGGCCGCCTGCGCATTTTTTTCCAGAGCTTTTCATCCTTTCCGCGCAGATATGCCCATATGTCATCGCGCAGCTGCAGATGCTCTGCAGAGCCGGACTTAAGGGCAAGCACGGAAGTGACGGTCGTGATGATCTCCAGGTAGTTGAACATGTACTGGCGCAGATGGCGGTGCTGCCCGATCATTTCCTGGCAGTCAGGATCTGTAAAGTGATCGATCATGATGCGGTTCACTCTCGCCTGCTGGTCAAGTCTGCTGATCATGACATCCTCATGGACAGACTGGTCCTCTCTCCCGATGAAGTAATAATAGAAATTCACATCCAGATAGAACATCCTGCGGACATAGGGCAGGGGATTGAAGACATAAATATTGTCCACATAGAAGGTATGCTCCGGAAGCTGCAGGCCGCTCTCGCGCAGCATCTGCGTCCGGAAAATGACCGAGTGCATCAGAATATATTTTCCGACCGGGAAATGCTTCGCCTCATCCCAGGAAAAAACTCTTCCCACAGGCAGACAGTGCCTGTACTGCATGACCGTATGGCGGTTCTGGTCTTCCTTGTTGTAGACGAAATTGGAAATAAGCAGATCCAGGGGTTCCTCTGCCTCTGTATCTGTCTCTGCGGCGGCCATAGAGAACCGGCGCAGTACATCCAGTATGCTCTTATAGGCGGAGGGGCGTACCTTGTCGTCACTGTCCACGACTTTGAAATAAAGACCTGTGGCATTCGCGATTCCCGTGTTGACGGCGCCGCCATGCCCCTTGTTGACCTGGTGGATCGCCCGGATGATCCCGGGATGCTCTGCCTCCAGGCGGTCCGCGATCTCTCCGGTCCTGTCGGACGAGCCGTCGTCGACGATGAGGATCTCCACTTCTTTTCCGCCGATCAAAAGGGATTTTATACAATTTTCCATATAGCCTTCCGAGTTATAGCAGGGAACGGCAATCGTCAGTAATTTCATATTTACTCTTCTCCTATCCGTATTATTGCACACAGTGTATGTGCACACAGATAAGATATTGTACCACAAAATATCGAATTTGTATCATATTCCGGAAAACTTCCGGCTCCTCTCTTCAATGAAAAACAGTGAAGGGGATCACTGTCGGCTGCCGCATGGATTTTCTGCTTCACAGGGCATATAGGCGGCGAAAGCGCTCGGAACAGCATATTTTTCCTGCAGCTGGCGGATGGAGGCAAAGAAAGCGCCTGTTTCCGGTTTTACTGTCTCTTCCCGTTCCCGGGGTAAACGCAGGCTCTCCACCCGGATCTCATAGCCCTGCATATGCCACTCTCTGTGGGTAAAGATATGCTTTGCCTCCGGCAGAGGGCGCAGGCTGAGGGGCACAAGACCGAGGGTGCGGACCTTTTCCAGGGCTTCTGCGCCGCTCAACCAGCCTTCATACCCGGGAAATTCGTAGAGTCCCGCCAAAAGACCGCGGGAGGGGCGCTTCTGCAAAAGGACCCTGTCCCCGTCCCGGATCACGAGGATCGTGCGCTTTTGGATCCCGCGCGGTTTTTTGACCGGCATCACGGGGAGATCTGCCCAGCGCTGTTCCCGAAAAGCCCGGCACAGAGATTCAAGAGGACAGAGGCTGCCCGCCGGCTCTTTCTGCGAACAGCCGCCCGCCGGCTCTTCCCGCCGTCTGACGGTGGTGCTATATGCCGGCTCTTTCTGCGAACTGCTGCATGCCGGCTCTCCGGGAGTGCAGACAGCAGAGCCCAGATCCATCAGGGCTTGATTGAAATCACCGGTCCTGAACCGGGGCATTCGTTCCAGAAAGTATTCCCGCGCGGCGGCTGCCGCCGCCGGTGTCCGGATGTCTTTTTCATACAGGGCCAGACGGGCAAAGATACGCAGGAGGTTTCCGTCCACGGCAGGAACCCTCTCCCCGAAGGAGATGGAGGCGATCGCCGCAGCGGTGTAGGGACCGATCCCGGACAGCTTCTGCAGTTCCTTTGCAGTCCGGGGCATCTGTCCCCCGTACTTCGCCACGATCTGCCTTGCCGCCTTCTGCAGATTCCTGGCCCGGCTGTAGTACCCAAGGCCCTCCCAGAGCTTAAGGCACTCGTCCTCCTCTGCCTGTGCCAGGGAGGGGATATCCGGAAAACGCTCCAGAAACCGGGCATAATATCCCTTCACCGCCTCCACCCTCGTCTGCTGCAGCATGATCTCCGAGATCCAGACATGGTAGGGGGACGGATCCTCCCGCCAGGGCAGGCTCCGCCGGTTTTCGTCATACCACAAAAAAAGGGCTTCCGACAGTCCTGTCACACTTGCGCCCATTTTTCCTGCTTCTGCCATATTATTTCTGTCGCTTCCACCGTTTATCACTGGCATTTCTGGGTTTTGCCGTTTATTACAGGCCTTTTTTGCTTCTGCCGTCTCTATGGACTTTTTCACTTCCGCTGTTTTTTACGTTTCTTTTTGTCTCTGCTGTTTCCCGGTTTTTTCTGCCTGCAGGAGGCCGCCATGTTTTTACTCAGACAAGAGCTCCCGTCCACAGGATAAGGCTGTGGAAAGGAGCTCTTAATGATCATCCATGCATCATAGATCAGTCGTCCGCCAGATACCCCTTCTTTTCAATGACATCGATGACGGAATCCACATATTTCTCGCAGGTCTCGTCGGATCCTGCCTCGACCATGACGCGGATCACAGGTTCTGTGCCGCTCTCACGGACAAGGATCCGGCCCTCGTCGCCGAGTGCCTGACCGACCTTCTCGACCTGGAGCTGGACATCCGGGTCATTCTGAGCGTCCGGTTTGGATTTGACGCGGACGTTTTTCAGCACCTGGGGATAAAATACGACCGGAGCCGCAAGCTCGCTCATGGGCTTGCCCTTGGCCAGCATGACTTCCATCAGCTTGAGAGAGGTCAGGATGCCGTCGCCGGTGGTCGCGTATTTCGTAAAAATGATATGGCCGCTCTGCTCGCCGCCGATGCGGTGGCCGTTTTTGACCATATTCTCATAGACATACTTGTCGCCGACCTTGGTCTTTTCGTATTCGATCCCGACCTTGTCAAAAGCCTTGTAGAGGCCGAAGTTGCTCATGACAGTAGTGACGACCTTGTTGTTGAGGAGCTTGTCGCGCTCCTTCATATACAGGCCGTAGATGTAGAGGATGTGGTCACCCGTGACCACGTTGCCCTTCTCGTCGACGCACAGGCACCGGTCCGCGTCGCCGTCATAGGCAAAGCCGATATCCAGCTTGTTGTCGACGACAAATTTCTGCAAGTGCTCAATGTGCGTGCTGCCGCAGTCCGTATTGATATTGTAGCCGTCCGGCTCAGCGTTGATGACATAGGTCCTCGCGCCGAGCGCATCGAAGACGCCCTTTGCGATGGACCAGGCAGCGCCGTTTGCGACGTCGAGGCCGACCTTCTTGTCCTTGAAGCTGAACTTGGACATGGAGATCAGATAGCCGATATAGCGGTTGCGGCCGGAGACGTAGTCCACCGTCCTGCCGATCTCGTGTCCGCTCGCAACGGGAATCTCCATCTTGCCGTCGATATAATCCTCGACCTTGAGGATGGTCTCCTCGTCCATCTTCTCGCCGTTTCCGTTGAGGAGCTTGATGCCGTTGTCGTAATAGGGATTGTGGGAGGCCGAAATCATGATGCCGCAGTCAAAATCGTCCACGCGGGTGATATAGGCCACCGAGGGGGTCGTCGTCACGTGCATGATATAGGCGTCCGCGCCGGAGGCCATCAGTCCCGTGCAGAGTGCGTACTCAAACATATAGCTGGACCTTCTCGTGTCCTTGCCGATGACGATCTTGGCCTTTTTGCCCTCGCGGGCCCCGTAGTACCATCCCAGAAAACGCCCGATCCTGATCGCGTGCTCATAATTCAATACAGTGTTGGCTTCCCCGCGGAAGCCGTCCGTTCCGAAGTATTTACCCATAGATTTCCTCCTGCCGCCGCACATGCGTGCGGTAAGGCCGATCTGCAGTGCAGGACCCGCGCACGGGTCCTCATGCAGGCACGCATATCCCGTGACGAAAGTCACGGGACTGCGCGGTAAAAATGAATGAAAAATGTATGCATGAAACCAGAAAGGTCTGCTGTCCCCTGAAGCGCTGTGCGAAGATCAGAGCCTCTCGTTCTTTTCGATATCCAGGAAATATTTATACGTGTCCACGGTCAGTTCCCCGCAGGCTTCCTCGTCACAGGCGATGATCGCCGCATTGTGTATCTGCAGGGCGCTGCAGGTCCAGCGCTGGCTGACTCCGCCCTCGACGGTCTTTGCCAGGGCGCGGGCCTTGTTGTGCCCGTTGATCAGGATCAGGACCTCCTTTGAATCGGTCACAGTGCCGATCCCGACGGAGAGAGCCTGTGAGGGTACCTTGCTCATATCGTTGTCAAAGAAGCGGGAGTTCACGATCCTGGTATCCGTGGTCAGGTTGCGGACACCGGTCCTGGAATTCAGGGAAGTGAAAGGCTCGTTGAAGGCGATATGGCCGTCCACGCCGATCCCGCCCATGAAGAGATCGATCCCGCCGTAGGAAGCGATCTTCGCCTCATAGCGGGCGCACTCTCCCTCGGGATCATCCGTCATGCCGTTGAGGATGTTGATATTCTCCGGCTTCATGTCAACCAGGTGGTCAAAGAAATAATAGTGCATGAAGTACCAGTAGCTCTGGTCATGCTCACGGGGCAGGCCCAGGTATTCATCCATATTGAAAGTCACGACATTTGAAAAGGAGACCTCGCCGGCCTTGTTCTTTCTGACCAGCTCCTCATAGACACCGATCGGGGAGGAACCTGTCGGCAGGCCGAGAACAAAAGGCCGGTCCTCCCTGTGTGCATTGATCTTCGCCGCGATATAGTCCGCTGCCCATTTGCACATCTTCTCATAGTTGTCCTGAATAACGACTCGCATGATTCTATTCTCCTTATATACACATTCTGAAAACGATCCATAACCGCCCATAACCGGGTTACGGACCTCCAATGCGGCACCTGTGCCGGAAGAGTCTTTGTTACAGTGTTGATTCTGCTTTTTGCCCTCTTCCTGACGACCCACATAAAAACGAAAAGCAGGACGAACAGAGTTCCTCCTGATCCGTTTTCTCAGCCGTGGCAGCATCCGCCGAGTCTTTCGATGACTGCCAAACCTCGTCAGCCTGTTACGGCCCTGGCGCTAATGACTTCCTGCCGCCTCCTGCCGGCCGGAAGAAATTTTATCTGAATAAAATCGTCCCGCCTGCAGGCGGAACGATTTGTTATTTATCATAACATGTTCAAGGTATTTGTCAAGAAAAGCAATCTGCACACCCCCTGTCCGTTTTTCAGTTCATTTTTATTCTCTTTATTCTCACAAGCATAGACGGATGATGGACATTTCGACCGCGATCCCGGCATCCATAAGGCCGCTCTTGTAGTCCTGGTCGGCCTGGAGACAGGTCTGCAGGGACGCTTCCAGCCGCCCGGACTCCATGGTCCGGATGACCGGCAGATAGTTTTTTTTCACGATCCAGGGGGAGAGGCCGATCCGCTTTCCGATCTCCGCGTCGGAAACCCCCGCCCCCTGCAGTTCCTTCACCTGGAGCAGACGGGCGTATTCCCGCTGAAGAAGGGTCAGGATGACCTGGGCCGGCGTGCGGAGGGCAAGGAGGTCTATATAGATGGACAGGGCCCTGTCCTTCTGCCTGCGCGAGACGGCGCTGATCATCTCAAAGACCCGGTCCCTGAGGAGCGGCGTACAGACGGCAGCAATATCGCCTTCCGTCACCTCCCCCTGTTCCATACAATAGCCGATGAGTTTCTCCGCCTCGGACTCGATATTCATCATGTCCTCTCCCACCGTCTCGAGGAACCTGTTCAGGGCAGCCCCGCCGATGGAAAGCCCCGCCTTTCTGAAGAGCCCCGCTGTCCAGGTGCCCAGCATACCGGGGGGGATGTCCTCACAGGGCAGGACGAAACCGCTCTTCGCGATCGCCTTGTAAAGCTTTCTGCGCTTGTCCGGCGCCTCCTCCACAAAGACCAGGGAGGCCGTTTCCGGAATCTCCGGGATAAAGGCGGCCAGGGCATCGGACTCGCTGCCTGCCTTTTTGGAGAAAAAGACAGAGTTCTCCAGGAGGATTACCCGCCGGTCCGCAAAAAAAGGCAGGGTCTGGGCCTGGTCGATCACCTCCCTGGCCGTGACGTCCATGCCCGTATAGACCGAGACATTCATCTCATCCCCGTCCCCCAGAAGCGCCGCCCGCAGCCGGTCCCGGTTCTGCAGGCGCAGGTAGGCCTGGTCGCCGCACAAAAGATAGGCACGCCGGAACGTGCCTTCTCTGAGTTCTTGATTGAGCTGTTTTTGCAATCTTGCAAAATCTTCTTTTTTCGCTGCCATAGTATCTTGATTTGCGACCGCGCGCTGTGCAGGTCCTTTTATATCGGATGTGCTTCGTGTATTCAAGACTCGCTCGCGCGTCATTGCATCCTTCGGACAGGCTGGAACCGGGGGTCTCCCGGGAATCGCTGCCTGTCAGGTCTCAGCCGGGGACTTTGACGGTTTTTCCTTCTTTGAAATGATCAGATAGTAGGACGGCATCATGAGCAGGCACAGGATCGTGGAGGCGATCAGGCCGCCGATGATGACGAAAGCCATACTGGACATCATCTTGTTGTCGGAAAACCAGCCCAGGGGCACCATGGCCAGGATCGTGGTGAGGGTCGTCATCAGGATCGGGCGCAGGCGGATCTTGCCGGCTTCCACCAGCGCATCCTCCAGCGGCATCCGCTCCTTCTCCTGATTGACCGTGTCAACGAGCAGGATACCGTTGTTGACGGCGATCCCCATGAGCATGAGGAAGCCCATCATGGATACCATGTTCATACTGCTCCGCATCAGGAACAGCAGGAGGAAGGACCCGATCAGGGAGAAGGGGATGCAGGTCATGACCATAAGGGAAAACCGGGGAGACTCGAACTGCATCGCCATGACCAGGAAGACAAGGAAGATGCCCGCCATGATCGCGTAAAAGATCGCCGTGAGGTTCTCTGTGCGGGAATCGTCCAGAAGCGAACTGGAAAGTTCGACCCCTTCCGGCAGTTCCATCTGGGCAGCCTTCTGCGTGATGGTCCTGGAGGCTTTGTTTTTCGTGCCCGCCGCCGTCGTCGCCGAGATCGTATTCTGGATCTTGCCGCCGGATTTCTGGATCATCTGCAGCTGCTGCTCATAGGAGACAGTCGCGATCTCCTGCAGTGTCACCTGATTGCCCATGGGACCGGTCAGGGTCTTGGCCATGAGCTGGTTGATATCCTCATAGGCCCCGTCCGCGAAATTCAATATGATATCATATTCGTTCCCGTCCAGGTCCATATGCGCGGCCGTCACGCCGTTCATGGTCTGATAGAGGTCGAGCGCGACCTGGGCGGGCGCCAGGCCCTTTGCCGCGGCCTTCTGCGGGTCTACGATGACCCGCCCCGCCGTCTGCCGGGTCGCCGCGTCCGATTTGACGTGGATGACGCCGGGCACCGCCGCCATCATCTCCTCGATCTGTTCACAGGCATTTGCCAGAGCATCCATATCCTCGCCCTGGATGACCACGTCGACCGTGTCTGTGGAATAGGAACTGGAAATGGCGCTGGAGGAACCGCCGGAGGGCGCGACAGCGATGTCCGCCCCTGTCGTGTTCGAGAGTGCGGCGGTATATTCATCGACTGCCGCCTCACTGCTGCGTTTACACTTGTCAACGGCGTAGGCGGTGACCGTCGCCTGGCTGCCGGAGATGCTCAGGCTGTAGTTCTCAAAATTGGAATCCGCGCGCACCATCTCTTCGATCTTCGTCATCTCCCTGTCCATGACAGCGAGCTGCGTTCCCGGGCGGAAATCCGCCGTGATCGTGATGCTGCCGTCATAATCCGCCGGGATCAGCTCAAAGGTCAGGGTCGAGGCGATGTAGAAAGAAAGGATAAGGAGCAGGACACTGACAAGGAGCGTCGTCTTTTTTCTGTACAGGAGCCTGCGGAGCAGGCGGTCATACCTGCGGCGCACGGCGTCCAGGATCCCGTTGACCGCGCTCGTCTTCTTCTCGCGGGGACCGATCGCCACATACAGAAGAGGCACGATGCAGAGGGCGCTGATCAGGGACGCGATCATGGCGACTACGATGATGACGCCCAGCTGGGAAAACATCTGTCCCGTGAGCCCCTTGATCATGGTCAGCGGCAGATAAACGACACAGGTGGTGATCGTGGATGCCACGATACTCATCATGACGGTACCGGCACCCCGGACCGCGGCCTCCCGCAGGTCATCCCCCTCCATCGTCGCGCGGAAACAGCTCTCGATGACGACGATGGAGTTGTCCACGATCATGCCGATCGCAATGACGAGGGCCCCCGTCGTGATAATGTTCAGGTCAAATCCCAGGATAAACATCAGGACCAGGGTCGCGAAGACGGAAAGCGGCATGGAGCTGCCGACGATCAGGGAGGCCTTGATGTCCCCGAAGAAGATGAAGAGGACCAGCATGGCAAATACGACGCCGAGGGCCAGTGTCTCTCCGACCGACTTGAGGGCAGAGACGATCTCGGCGCCTGCATCATACATCAGGTCGTAGGTGACGCCCGCGTCCTGCTTTTCCAGATTCCGGATCGCACGGCGCACATTGGACGCGACGCGCACGGTCGAGGCACTCTGGACCTTGGAGATCGAGATCGAGACGTTCTCCTCCCCGTTGTAGCGGCTGACGGAGGAAGGATCCTGGGCGCTCATGCTGATATCGGCGATATCCGCCAGGCGGATCTGGGCACCGGTCGCTGTGGAGAGTGTCGTGTTCTCCAGGTCCTGGAGCGAGAGAAAATCCGCACTGGTCGAGAGACTGATCTCCTGGGACCCGGCCTTGATCTTGCCCGTCGGCACGTTGTAGTCCGCTGCGCCGATCTGCTGGGAGATCCCGGAAATATTGAGTCCGTACTGACGCATCTTGTCTTCATTGAGACGGACACGTACATAGTTGGTGCGTCCGCCGGAAACCTCGACGCGGGCGACGTTGCTCACACCCTCGAGCGCCGGGACGACGGTCTCATTGATATAGGCCATCATATCGGAGGCGCCGTCCGCCGTCGCAGAGACCAGAACCGTGGGTGCCTGATTGACATCCAGTTCAATGATACGCGGTTCCTGGCAGTCGTCAGGCAGGTTCAGAAGGTCCAGCGCTGCGGACAGCGACGTGTAGGCGTCATTCATATTCTGGTCGTAATCATAGGTGAGGGCGACCATACTGTAATTGTCATAGGAATAAGAGATCACATTGTCGACGCCGCTGAGGGTCTCCGCGGAATCCTCGATCTTGCTGGTCACCAGCTCGTCCATATTCACAGGGCTGGCGCCAGGATAGACCGTCATGATCACATACATGGGCAGATCGATCTCCGGGATCAGTTCCATATCAAAGTTCGGGATGGAAAAAATACCGAAGACAACGATTCCCAGGACGACCAGCGCTGTGGACACCGGACGCCTCAAAACAAGTTTGGTTAGATTCATAGAGTTTTTCCTCCGGGATGGAGCGGGCAGGGATCCCCGGGCTTTTCCTGCGCAAAAAGACCCCTTCCCGCCCCCCATGCCCGTTTTTTACGTCACTGCTCCCGGTCTGTCG
>JAFWDM010000055.1 GCA_017513005.1 Lachnospiraceae bacterium | reverse complement strand
GACAGCAGAGCCGCCCTCAAGGCCATGGCTGCAGAGCTCTGCTCCTGAAAAAGATGCAGCGGATCATTCGCGCCGGAAAAGCCGCAGGACCCGCCCGCGAGTCCTGTGCGCATGTCCCCATAACCGGAGTAACGGATCCTGCGCGGTGTAGAAAAAGAGAAGAATAAAGAAGATGCCGGGTGCAGCCACAACAGCCTGCCCCGGCGTCTTTCCTTTGAAAGGAGAAAGCATGATCTATAAAACAAAAGGGACCTGCTCCAGCCGGATCGACCTGGAGCTCGATGCGGATCACATCATCCGTTCCGTCGAGTTTACAGGCGGCTGCAACGGCAATCTGAAGGGGATCAGCAAACTCGTGACCGGGCGAAAGGCCGAGGAAGTGATCGGCGCTCTGGAGGGTACGACCTGCGGATTCAGGAAAACCTCCTGTCCCGATCAGCTGGCCAGGGCCCTGAAGCTGGCCGTTACAAATGCGTAAACCACGGAGGAATATGCTGATGGCAAATACAGGGAAAAAGAAGATCGTCCTGACGGGCGGCGGAACGGCGGGACATGTCACGCCGAATATCGCACTGCTGCCTGCGCTGCGGGAGGAAGGTTATGAGATCGTCTACGTCGGTTCAGAAGACGGGATCGAAAAAGAACTGATGGCTGACTGCGGCATTCCCTACATCGGTGTGCCGACCGGGAAGCTGCGCCGATATTTTGACTGGAAGAACTTCACGGACCCCTTCCGGGTCATAAAGGGTTTTACAAAGGCACGGAGCTTTCTGAAGGGCTACAGACCTGATGTGGTTTTTTCCAAGGGCGGCTTTGTCAGCGTCCCCGTCGTCCGGGCGGCTGCCAGCCTGAAGATCCCCTGTGTCATCCACGAATCGGACATGACACCGGGGCTGGCCAACAGGCTCTGTTTCGGGGCGGCGGCGAAGATCTGCTGCAATTTTCCGGAGACGGTGGAGAATCTGCCAAAGGGGAAGGCGGTCCTCACGGGGACGCCGATCCGCGCAGACCTCTTTACCGGCAGCCGGGAGGAGGGTCTTCGTCTGTGCGGCTTTTCGGAAAACAGCGGCAGACCCGTCCTGATGATCATGGGCGGCAGCCAGGGCGCTGCCTCCGTCAACGGGGCCGTGCGCGCACACCTGCCGGAACTGCTGGTGGATTTCCGGATCGTCCATCTGTGCGGTTCCGGAAAATACGACGCCTCCCTGGAGGACATCGAGGGCTACAGACAGTTTGAATACGTCAAGGAGGACCTCAGGCACCTCTTTGCCGCGGCGGATGTCCTGGTCTCCCGCGCGGGGGCAAACGCGATCTTCGAGATCCTGGCCCTGCGCAAGCCAAACCTGCTGATCCCGCTTTCCGCCGGTACACGGGGAGACCAGATCCTCAATGCCCGCTCCTTTGAGGCACAGGGCTTTTCCAAAGTCCTCGTAGAGAGTGAAGAGGAGGGGATCCTGGACAAAAAGCTTGTCCCCACAGTGCGGGCGCTCTATGCAGAGCGCGAACACTACACCGCGGCGATGGCCGGGGCCGGGCAGCAGGAGGCTGTCCCCAAAATCATGACCCTGCTCAACGGGCTGTCCTGATTCCAAAAAAGGACCTGTCCGCACCCCAAAAGGATGCGGACAGGTTTTTCATTTTGCGAGGTCCTCTCCTGCTCGACGCCGGCTTCCTTCCGGAATCAGCTCTGCCTGTGTCTGTCCTGTCAGACTTCCTCCGGACTCCATTCCGGGGCTCCGGACAGGTCGAGGCTGCGGACGAGCCTGCGCAGCGGCAGGACACTGCCGGCATTCACGGAGAGCTCATCCACGCCCATGCGCAGAAAAGTCTCTGTCAGCGCCGGATCCGCGCCGAGTTCGCCGCAGATCCCCACCCAGATCCCGTGCCTGTGCCCGGCGTCGACCGTCATCTTGATGGCCCTGAGGACCGCCGGGTGGTGCATGTCGGTAAACCTCTCCAGCTTCTCGTTCTGACGGTCGATCGCACAGGTATACTGGAGAAGGTCATTCGTCCCGATGGAGAAGAAATCGACTTCCTCCGCCAGATCGTCCGCCACGAACACGGCCGCCGGCGTCTCCACCATGATACCTGTCTGGAAGTTCCCGATCCTGTGCCCCTCCCGGCGCAGTTCCTCTTTGCACTCCTCCAGGATCTTTTTTGCCTCGATGACCTCCCACCTGCTGGTGATCATAGGGAACATGATCCCCATGCTGCCGTACGCGGAGGCCCGCAGCATGGCGCGAAGCTGCTTTTTGAAAAAGTCCTTTCTGGTCAGACAGATCCGGATCGCACGGAAACCGAGGGCCGGGTTCTCCTCCTCCTCCAGATTTAAATAGTCCACGGTCTTGTCCGCACCCAGATCACAGGTGCGCATGATGACAAGCGCCGGAGCGAGGGTCTCCACTACGCGTCTGTAGGCGGCAAACTGCTGCTCCTCTGTCGGTTCCCCCTTGCTGTTGAGATAGAGAAATTCGGACCGGAAGAGCCCGACGCCCTCGGCGTCATTTGCAAGAACACTGCCAAGATCGGACGGGCCCCCGATATTCGCCGCAATGATGATCCTGCGGCCGTCGATGGTCGTGCCGGTCCTGCCCCTGAGCTCCTGCAAAAGCTCGTCCTCCTTCAGGACAGCATCATATTTTTTCTTCATGCTTTCCAGAAGGTCCGGATCCGGATCAATATAGACACAGCCGTTGTACCCGTCCAGGATCGCCATCCTGCCGTCCCAGCTGTCGTCAACGTCCCGGCACTGGATCAGGGCGGGCAGGTTCATGGACCGGGCCAGGATCGCGGTATGGCTGTTTGCGGATCCCTCCCGTGTGATGATGCCCAGAAGCAGTGACTTGTCAAGCCTGACAGTCTCCGAGGGGGTCAGATCATCGGCGACGAGTATGCAGGGTTCCGTCCCCTGTATACTGCCGGGATCGCTGCCTGTCAGGATATCCAGGACAGTATTTCCGATATCGATCAGGTCCACGCTCCTGGCCTGCATATAGGGATCTTCCAGCTCCGCGAAAAACTGCGCATAGGTGTCAAAGGCGGTCTTGACCGCAAATTCAGCACTTTTTTTCTTCTCTCTGATGATCTCCCTGGTAACTCCCTGCAGATCTTCATCTTCGAGCATCATCCGGTGCGCCTCGAATATCTCGGCGTTTTCCTCACCGACCTCCGCCTTTGCCTTCTCGTACAGGATATCCTGCTGTCCGATCGCCTTCTGCAGAGCTGCATCAAAGCGCTTCAGTTCCGCCTCCGGATCCTTCACGGTCCTGTCGCTGATCTCATAGGAGGGGGCTTTATAGATCCTGATCTTTCCGATTCCTATACGGTCAAGGATGCTCTTCCCGGCTGCAATCTTCATTGTAGTATCCTCCAGGATTCGTCCACCGTTCAGACTGCCGCTTTAAAAATTCTCTTTCAGGTATTTCTCGATCATCTCTGCACAGGCAGCTTCGTCATCCCCTTCGACCTGCACGACGATCTCGTCATTCTGCCTGACCGACAGTCCCATCAGGGCCAGGAGCTTTCTCAGGTCACAGCTCTTGTCCCCTTTCCAGACGGTGATCTTTGAATTGAATTTTTTGGCATCCTTGACCAGGATCCCGGCCGGACGGGCATGAATGCCAAGCGGATCTGTCACTTTGAATTTGATTTCTTTCATTACGTTCGTTCTCCTTTTTGCGGATGGTTTGACCATCGATAGTATATACAAGTGTGTCTGTACAGCAGCCAAAAGAGGCAGCATACGGGTCTTATGATTTGAGCCTCTTCCGTTTCTGCAGGATCCAGGCAATGATGAAGACGATCACGAAGCAGATCACAAAAGCGATCACATAGACGACAGGATTGGAGGCAGGCGGATCTCCTGCAGCTCCGATCGACCCCAGGCCTGCAAAGACCGCGATCAAGGCACCGGCCAGGCCGCCTGCCAGGCCGGCGATCAGCGAGCTGAGTACCTGGCTTCCATAGCCGGTCCCGCCGCTTCTGGCTTCACGGTCCGTACCCGGATCGATCCCGGTGATCGATGCAAACTCGTCAAAGACCTTGCCGACAAGTCCTGTTCCGATGATCAGCTGGAGGAATCCGCCCGATTCGAACATTCCTCTGACGCCTTCGATCTCCTCGAGTCCATCCTTATCTACTTTTTCGTAATCTCTGATCTGGAGACGGATCCTCGTCTGGCAGTGTGTAGCGGATACCAGATTACTGCCGCCGCCGATGTGATCGGAGATCTCCTGCGCACATTTGCGGTAATCCAATGCCATATTCTTCTATTCCTCTCTGTAAATGTTCGGCGCAGGGAGGCTCCGAAGAAGCATCCCTGCCGCGATCCTCTCAGTCATCTCCCGGCGGAGTCAGGAGGGGTCAGCCGGCGCAGTGGTTCCGGCCGTGGTCCCGGCCGTCTTTTTCGCGCCTGTTCTGCGGACTGAAGTCTTTTTTTCAGCGGGGGCCGCATCCTCTTTTCCGGCCGTCGCTTTCTTTGACGAAGCTTTTTTTGCGGCGGGTTTCTTTGCAGCAGGTTTCTTCGAATCCGTTTTCTTCGCTGCTGTTTTTTTCGCAGTGGTCTTCCCGGCAGTGGTCTTTCCGGCAGTGGTCTTCTTTGCCACAGGCTTTTTCTCCGCTGTCTTTGTGTCATCCGCCTTTGTTTCTGCGGTTTTCTCTTCCGCTGTCTGCTCTTCCGGGTTTTCCTTTACGGGCGCTGCTTCCGCGGATGTCTCTTCCGCAGCCTCCGCTTTCTCCTCTGCCGGAGCCGCTTCCTCTGCCGGGACATCGGCAGGGGTCTTTGCAGGGACAGCAGGGACCTCTCCCGGTGCGGCAGCTGTCTCCTCCGGCGCTGCGGTCCCTTCTTCCGGTGCGGCAGCTGTCTCCTCCGGAGTATCCGGTCTTCTGGCAGCGAATCCGGAAGGCGCACGCTTCGGCACAGGCTTGTTGAAGTCGGTCAGCAGCCAGGCGAAGTCATAGGCGGGGATCCCGACGGCTTTCGCGGGACGGGTCACGCCCGTGATCAGGTCGACATACTCCTCGGACTCGTTGATCCAGGCGGTCTCATCATTGGCACTGAAATTGAAGAGGGCGATCAGCTTCTCTCCCTTGTAGTAACGCCCGATCCCCAGGATGTGATCGTTGTAGGGTTCCACGATCCATGTATCGGCCTCATTATCAAAAACTTCATGCTCCGCGCGCAGACTCTCCATGGTGCGCAGGGCCTGGAAGATCCTGCCCGGACGGGTCGAAGCATCATCCCGCTGTGCCACTTCCTCCCAGTTGAGGTTTCCGCGGTGCAGGTAGCGGCTGTCGTCCCACTTGAAGGGATCCTGATGGTAGGTATAATCGTTTTTCTGCCCGATCTCATCACCGCTGTACAGGACCGGGATGCCGCTCTGGGTCAGCAGGAAAGCGTGGAGCATGATATCCAGCCGGATCGAGCGGTCAAGCTTTTTTTCGTCCAGTTCATACTCGGCGGCCTCAATGCCGCAGAGGGAAGCCGTAGTGCCGCACAGGCGGGCGTCCCCCAGACGGGGATCATCGTTGTACAGCTCGCCGCGGGCATCACTGTTATAGCCCTTGCCGGTCAGATAATCATTGAGGTATCTCTTGTGGGCGACTTCCTCCATCCCGAACTGCTTCAGATACTGATAGTCCAGTCCCCAGCCGATATCATCGTGGCAGCGCAGATAGTTCAGGAAGATATAGTCGTGGGGCAGGGCAAAGACCGCCTCCATCTGGTGGCGGAGAAGCCGCACGTCGTGCGTAGCCACCGTATGCCAGGTGCTGGCCATCGTGGTGACATTGTAGAGCATGTGGCACTCGGGCTTTTCCAGCGTCCCGAAATAGGGAACGACCTTGGAGGGCTCCATGACGATCTCGCCCAGGAGCAGGGTGCCGGGGCAGACGACCTCCGTCGCCATCCGCATCAGGCGCACCAGGGTGTGGACCTGCGGGAGATTGCGGCAGTCTGTCCCCAGCTGTTTCCAGATATAGGGCGTCGCGTCCAGGCGGATGATGTCCACACCGTGGTTGCACAGGTTCAGCATGTCCGCAGTCATATCATTGAAGACGACCGGATTCGCGTAATTGAGGTCCCACTGATAGGGGTAAAAGGTCGTCATGACGACCTTGCCGGCCTCCTCACACCAGGTGAAGTTTCCGGGTGCCGTGGTCGGAAAGACCTGGGGGACAGTCTTCTCAAACTCGTTCGGAATGTTCCAGTCGTCATAGAAGAAATAGCGGTCCTGGTACTCCTTCTCTCCCGCCCGGGCCCTGCGCGCCCACTCATGGTCCTCGCTGGTATGGTTCATGACGAAGTCGAGGCAGACACACATCCCGTGGTCATGACATTCATCGCCCAGCTCGGCCAGGTCCTGCATGGTGCCGAGTTCCGGCTGTACCTTCCTGAAATCCGCAACTGCATAGCCGCCGTCGCTCCGCCCCGCCGGGCTCTCCAGAAGGGGCATCAGGTGGATGTAGTTCAGACCGCATTCCTGCAGATAATCCAGATGTTCCCGCACGCCCTGCAGGGTCCCTGCAAAGCAGTTGGTGTACATGAGCATGCCCAGCATCTCATTTCCCTTGTACCACTCAGGCACCTCTTCGCGCATCTCATCCCACTGCCGAAGCTGCGGCGCGCGCTCTGAGAAATACTTGTAGAGCATATCGCAGAAATAGGAAAAGGCCTGCTGATCATTGTGATAAAGCTCTGCGTAGAGCCACTTAAGCTCGTCATAATTTTTTTCCAGTCGTCTGGTAAATTCCGGATCCCAGTTTTTATCTTCAAACATGGTACCTGTCCTCCTGAAGAAGTAAACGATTTCGATTCACAGATGGCATACATTACTATTATAAAAAAAACAGGAAGGTCCCGCAATTCGCAATCCCATGAAGTTCTGTCCCTTTTTTTGTGGCAAATGCACAAAATATGTATACCGTTCCGCGGCGCCTTGTGCGGTTCTGCCAGTCAGACCGTCAGCGGCCATCGCCGGGGCTTTGGACAGGGCTGCTCCACCGCAAAAGGATCCCCGATTCCGGCGGCAGGGTGAGGCTGATCCACCCGTCCCGCACAGGGACGCGGGGGAGCTCTGTCTGCACACCTTCGCGGTCTGTCCGGAGCAGGCATTCCAGCTCCGTTTCTTCGGGAATCTGCGCGTAAAGCACCCTCGCCTCATACTTGATCGGGATATAGTTGATATTGAGAAGGACCACGCAGGCCTCTTTTCCTTTTGCAAATCTGGCATAGGCCAGGACCCCGTCTTCATCGGGAAGGCGCAGGATGGACCCCCGCCGCAGGGCCGGGCTCGTCCGGCGGATCCGGATCAGGAAACGGTGGTAGTCCAGAAGCTCCCTGTCCTCCTGTCCCCAGGGATAGGTCCTCCGGTTATCCGGGTCTGTAAAACCGCCCAGACCAGCTTCATCCCCGTAATAGATCGTGGGAGCTCCGGTCCAGGTCATCTGGAGCAGGACCGCCTGCCGCATGACTTCCATATGCACGCCCTCCAGAGCAGCCGCCGTCCCGAGCGTCTGCGCGCGCCCGATCATACGGTTCGTGCGGGTCAGGAATCGGGAGTGGTCATGATTGGAGAGTTCATTCATACTGAGCCGCAGCGGTGCGTCCGGCATATCCTCCAGGTCCTGGTAGAGAACCGCGTGCCAGAAGGCGTCCGGATCGCCATATCCCGCCTCATTTCTCGCTTCGCTGTGCTTTTCCATGCCGGTGAGGAAGTAGGTGACCGGTTCCATAAAGAACTCATAGTTCATGATGGTATCCCATTCCCCGCCCTGCAGCCATTTCCGGGAATCCGCATAGTTTTCCGCCAGGATGACAGCGTCCGGCCGGACTTCCTTGACCGCCTTGTAAAACCTCTTCCAGAAGCGGTGGTTGAAGGACTCGGAGTATCCCAGATCGGCGGCGACATCCAGTCTCCATCCGTCCGCATTATAGGGGGGCGAGACCCATTTTCTCCCGATCCGCAGGATATACTCGCACAGCTCCTCCGAATTCTCGTAGTAGAGTTTCGGAAGGGTCCCGACATCCCACCAGGCATCGTAAGTGCCGTTGGACGGCCAGGTGTCCCGGGAAAAGCGGAAATAAGCCGCGTAGGGAGACCTTCCGGAGGCCCTGGCCCCCTTTCTGCCGTCGGGCATCTGTTCGTAGATCTTCTCACCGTCCAGCCAGCGGTGAAAGGAGCCGCAGTGGTTGAACACACCGTCCAGGATCACCCGGATCCCGCGCGCATGCGCCTCCCGCACAAGGCCTGCAAACAGCCTGTCGCTGGCGGCCAGATTGGCCGGGTCCGTCACACGGGTCAGATACTGCTGCGCATGGCGGTTGGTCCTGCTGCGCTTTTGGGCCCCGGCAGGTTCTTTTCTGTCACGGACGATCCGCCCGAAATGCGGGTCGATATGTTCGTAATCCTGGGTGTCATACTTGTGGCTGGAGGGAGACAGGAAGACCGGATTGAGGTAGACCGCTTCCACGCCCAGGTCCTGCAGGTAATCCAGCTTTTCGATCACGCCCTGCAGATCCCCTCCGTAAAACTCCCTGTAGCCTTCGGGAGAGGGCGGCTGTCCCCAGTCCCTGACGCGGCGCACGGGTTTCCCCATATACCTGTACTCGCCCGTGAGGACGTCATTGGAGCTGTCCCCGTTGCAGAAGCGGTCGACGAAGATCTGGTACATCACTGCGCCCTCCGCCCAGGCAGGCGGATGATATCCGGGGACGACATGCCACCAGTCCGCCGGACGGACCGTATTGCGGACGCCCCGCCGAGTAAAGCGATACCTGCGGCCGCCCGAAACGATCTCGAAATAATATCGGAGCGGACTCTTCGTGATCTCGAACCGCACCGCATACCAGGTAAAACAGGAATCCGATTCCACCGGGTGCATATGCAGAAACATACTGTCCGCGAGGACCAGGAAACAGGAATCCACTTCCCCCTTTCCGACCCGCAGACGGATCTCCACCATGCTGAACAAAGCAGGCCATGCGGGAGACAGATAGTCCGCTGTCGTATCACTGAAAAAAGCCTCCGGATCAGGCTCCCTGGCCTTATCATAAAAGGACATACTAAAATACCTCATGAGGACAGGCCGGCTTTTCCGGCTCCGCGAAAATCTCTCCGGTAAAAAAAGAAAATGCGGCCTGACGCCCCATTGCTGCCAATGAATGCGATCAGACCGCCTTTCTGCAGGGCAGCTTCCGAAGAAGTCTGTAATGCTGCCGTTCCTGTAAGGAACTGTCCGAACTATTCCAGATTATTAAATGACAGATCCTAGGACTGCAAAGCCCGCGTCGCGCCGGGTCCTACAGACCTGCAGCCCCTGCTGTCTCCGGTCCTCCCTGTCTCTCCCTGAAAAGAGCGTCAAATTCCGGACCGGTCAGCTTTTCCTTTTCCATGAGAAGGTCCGCAGCGCGGTGCAGGACATCCACATTGTCGGAAATGATCTTTTTGGCCCTGGCGTAGCAGTCCTCGATGATGCTCCGCACTTCCTTGTCGATCTCTCCTGCCATGTATTCGCTGTTGCGCTTCTCATGACCGATGTCGTAGCCGAGGAAGACATCCTCGCCGCCCTGTTCGTAGTTGATAGTGCCGATGGATGCGGACATGCCGTAACGGGTGACCATCTGCCGGGCGATATTGGTCGCCTGCTTGATATCCTGGGAGGCACCTGTCGTGATGTCGTCCAGGACGAGCTCTTCGGCGATGCGCCCGCCCAGGCTGACCATGATCTCCTGGAGCATGCGTCCCCGCGTGTAGTACATCTCATCGCGGTCCGGCAGAGGCATGGTGTAGCCGCCCGCCCCGATCCCGGTCGGGATGACGGAGATCGTGTAGACATCCCCGACATCCGGCAGCTCGTGGAAGAGGATCGCATGCCCTGTCTCATGATAAGCCGTGATGCGCTTCTCCTTCTCGGAGATGACATGGCTCTTCTTTTCCGTCCCGGTACCGATCTTGATAAAGGCGTTTTTGATATCAGCCTGCACGATATAGCCGCGGCCCGCCTTTGCGGCGGCAATGGCCGCCTCGTTCAGGAGGTTCTCCAGGTCCGCGCCGGAAAAGCCGGCTGTCGTGCGGGCTGTCTCCGCCAGATCGACATCATCTCCCAGCGGTTTGTTGGCGGCATGTACCTTGAGGATCTCCTCGCGCCCCTTGATATCGGGCCTGCCGACAGACACCTTTCGGTCGAAGCGGCCGGGCCGCAGGATCGCGGGATCCAGGACATCGACGCGGTTGGTCGCCGCCATGACGATGATCCCCTCATTGACCCCGAACCCGTCCATTTCAACTAGGAGCTGGTTCAGCGTCTGCTCGCGCTCATCATGGGAGCCGCCCAGGCCTGTGCCCCTGCGGCGCGCGACGGCGTCGATCTCATCGATAAAGACGATGCAGGGTGCATTTTTTTTGGCATCCTCAAACATGTCCCGGACACGGGAGGCGCCCACGCCGACAAACATCTCGACGAAATCCGAACCGGAAATGCTGAAAAAGGGCACCTTCGCCTCGCCGGCCACAGCCCGCGCCAGGAGGGTCTTGCCGGTTCCCGGAGCGCCCTCCAGAAGGACCCCCTTCGGAATGCGGGCCCCGACCTTGGTATACTTCCCGGGGTTTCGCAGAAAATCAATGATCTCCTCCAGGTCTGCCTTCTCCTCTTCCAGGCCGGCGACCTGCTTGAAGGTCACGTCCTCTCCGGTCGACAGGCGGGCCTTGCTCTTGCCGAAGTTCATCATCCGGGCATTTCCGCCGCCCATCCCCTGTCCGCTCATCATGTAGAAGAAGAACATGCAGATCCCCATGACCAGCAGCATGGGAAGTACACTGGTCATAAATATACTCTCGGAGGGAATGTCCCGGACCACCGTCACCACGCCGGCCGTATCCGCCATCTCTTCTATGTCCGTGATCACAGTCGCGTACAGGATCTTTTTTTCTCCCTCCTGCAGGGTGATCGTCGCATATCCGGTGGCATTATCCTTGTTGGGAGAGATCTCCACACGGTCCACCTTGTTCTCTTTCAGATCTTTGGAAAAATCTTCCTTTGTATAGGCAGTGCCGGAAGAAGAAATACTGTTTCGCAGAAAAGGCGAAAAAAACATAAAAAACAACACTGCCATCACCACCAGCCCGAGATAACTGCCGGTGCCTCTTGTCGGTCTGTTCTCCAAAACTATCTCCTGTTATGCTTGCATAGTCTGTGCAGGAACACGATTGGATACTGGATCGGATCCGCCGGAACGTCGGGAAGATCCGGCTGCAGTTCCTGCCTTGAATGGAAAAGCGCTGTTTTACAGCTTACTCTTTGATGATACCGATATAGGGGAGGTTCCTGAACCGCTGGTCGTAGTCCATGCCCCAGCCCACCACAAAGGCGTCCGGCACTACAAAACCGCTGTAATCGACATGAATATCGATATCGGCGGCCCGGCGGGACGGCTTGTCCAGCAGCGTACACGTGCGGACCGACCGCGCCCCCCGGGTGTTGAAGAGTTCCTGCAGAAAACTCAGCGTGCGCCCGGAATCAATGATATCCTCCACGATGATGACGTCCTGGCCCTCGATCGGTTCCTCCAGATCCTTGATGATGCGGACGATCCCGCTGGAGGTCGTTGAACTCCCGTAGCTGGAGACCGACATGAAATCAAATGTCACCGGGAGCGTGATGCGCTTGGCGAGCTCACACATAAAAAACACCGCGCCCCGCAGAATGCCTACGAGCCGGATCGAACGCCCGGCATATTCCTCGCTGATCTGTTCGCCCAGTTCGCGGATCCTGGCGTTGACCTCTTCCTCTGTGATCATCGTTTCAATATGATAGTCCATTTTCATAACGTCCATCTTCCACTCTCTCCCTGTTTGCGGTATAACGTCGCCGGCAGTATGCTCCTTCAGGAGTTCTCCTCCGTGAGGCCGGCCCGAATGCTCCCGCCGCGGTTCTGTACGGAAATGGCAAGGATCCTCTCTGTCCGGCCGGAAACCCTCCAGCGGTCACCCATGCGCACGCCGGGGATCCATAGAGCCTCCTTTCCTGCGAAAGGAAGCACGATCCGGTCCCGGATCTCCGCCGGTATCCTGCTGTCCAGCATGATCCTTGCCAGCTTTTTGGAGAACAGGCATCCGTCGTCATCCGTCCCGGAGCCCTGTCTCCCGTCTCCTGCCTGACCGCGCAGACTCATGGTGTCGCCCGGCCGCCTGGTCCGAAAAACAGGAAACATTCCTATTTTATCATAGTCAAACCATTTCGTATACTCATTTCGTGGAATTGCAGACAGATCACCGTCGAAAGCAAATACCCGGCAGGTGTATTCCTCCTCCGCCGCCGGATAAATGCCGGCATCTGCAGCGGGCGGCAACCGCGTATCCGCCGGGGCAGACATAAGTCTGTCCCCGCGTCGGACCGCAGTGATCCCGCCCGGCATGGAGAGCTGTCCGTCAGCCCTTCCCGCGCACAGATCCTGCAGGGCATCGATGTGTACCGCCCGCAGATCGCGGCGGGTTCCGGACACCTCTGCGAGCCAGCTGTAGAGGACACGTGTCTGCATAAAGGGATCCTCCCCGCGCACCGCAGAGATCCTCAGAACCGGGACGGTACCGGCCGGGTCCGCACCCGGCACTGTGCAGCGCTCCACAGCTGCCTGTGTCATCTTCTCAAGATACCTCTCCGCATCTGCACAGGCATGCGCAAAACGCACGATCCTCTCCGCAGCAGCAGGATGAACCCCCGCTGCCAGCCGCGGCAGGATCTCCTTCCGGAGATAATTGCGGGAGTAAGATGTATCCTCATTGGATTCATCCGTACGCCACGCAAGACCTCTCTCCGAAAGATATTCTTCGATCGATCTTCTGCTCTCCTGCAGAAGGGGTCTGATGATACGTCCCTGCACCGGCCGCATCCCCCCTGCCCCCCGCAGGTCTGTTCCCCGGCAGATATGGAACAGAACGGTCTCCGCCTGGTCCTCCCGGTGGTGGGCCACTGCGATCCTGCAGGTCGTCTGCAGCTCCGTCTCCAGCTTCACGGCTCTCTCCTCGAAAGCCTCGTAACGGAGCCTCCTGCCGGCTTCCTCCACGCCTGTCCCCCACTGCCGTGCCATAGCCGCAGCATCCACGCGGACAGAGGTACAGAAGACACCTGCCTCCCTGCACAGGTCCTCAACAAAACGAAGATCCGCTTCGGCCGCTTCCCGCAGGCCATGGTGGACATGGACTGCCTCCAGCACAAACCCCATCTCCCGCGACAGACGCAGAAGGACCTGAAACAGACAGAGGGAATCGGCTCCTCCGGACACACCGGCGATCACTGCCTCCCCCTGCCGGACCATCTCCTGTTCCAGCATAAAGCGCCGGACACGGTAATAAAATTTTTCTCCCCGGGCACTCCCGCAGGAATACTGTTTCCGTTCTGTACCCATTTTCCCAACCATATCTACTGCAGGGCCTGCTCAGAAGCCCCGCTCTGTGAAAATGCAGGACCTGCTCAGAAGCTCTGCTCTGTGAAAATGCAGGACCTGCTCAGAAGCCCCGCTCTGTGAATAGAAATCGCGCCATGCAGCTGCCTGCATGACGCGAAACAAAAATCTCTATTTCTGCCAGAGTACAGCGTGCAGATGGTAAAATGGCAGTTCATTTATTTCTCTTCTTTGAAAACCGTCTCGCCCTCATAGATCAGCCCCAGCTTCTCGCGTGCGACTTCTTCAATATAGGCATCCGTAGAGGTATACCTGCGGTATTCCTCGATATCCTTCGCCCGCTGTTCTTCAGCGCGGATCTCCTGCTGCAGTTCCAGCGTCCGGGCCTTGTTTTCCCGAAGCCGCTTTGTGAGGGAGACTCCGTTCACCGACACTGCGACAAGCAGGATCAGGATGACCAGAGAGGCCAGGAACATACTGAATGTATTCTGCTTCCGGTCCGGTGCCTGCATGGCTGCCGGAGACACAGCGCCCCTGTCTCTGCGCTTTGCCGCTCTGCGTCCCGGGTCCTGTGCTGTCCGCAGCGCAGTCCTCCTGGACGAGACCCGCTTTCTTTTTGAAGCCGGCCGTCCATATGCCGCAGTACCCTTTGTGCGGTTTTTTCTTCCGGCTGCAGACCGGGTATTCACTTTTGTTCTGCCGACGGGGGAACCCGGGCCCCTTTTCCCGGTACTGCTGGTGGTTCTCATCTTCTGCATCCTCTGCTCTCCGGAAAACCCGGGAAGCGTTTTATACGGCCTTTTATGCAACCTTTTATATGGCCTTCCATTTAGCCTTTTCTATAGCCTTCTATGTACATGATCCCTCAAAGAAGCATGTACATATTTCAGCAAAAACGAAAGAGATCCTGGACCTCTTCCTTGCGGACATTGTCGCGGACAGCGAGTACTTCCGCCTTTGTCTCGCGGTCGCCGAAAGAGATCCCTATGATATCTCCCGGCTTCACTTCCGCACTGGCCCGCGCGATCTTTCCGTTGATCGTCACTCTCCCGTTATCGCAGGCTTCGTTCGCAACCGTTCTGCGCTTGATCAGCCTTGTTACCTTCAGGTATTTATCCAGCCGCATAGCCTGCTCCTCCCGTTTCCGTGCAGTGTATCACCCGTTTACCGCATCTTTCAGAGCCTTACCGGCTTTAAATCTGGGCGTCCTGGAAGCAGCGATCCGGATCGTCTCGCCGGTCTGGGGATTTCTTCCCTCCCTGGCTGAACGCTCGCTGATATCAAAAGTCCCGAAACCGACCAGCTGCAGCTTCTCGCCGTCTTTGAGCCCCTCGATCACCGTTTCGATAAACGCTTTGTAAGCCTTCTCTGCATCCTTGATGCTGAGATTGGATTTTTCTGCCATCTTTTCGACAAACTGTCCTTTGTTCATAATTTCTCCTTGTATCCTTGTTATAATAGCGCCTGCGCTGCAGGTCCGCATGGACGGTTACATTCAAATAATCAGTTAAACATGGTTACATCTTTCATATTGTACTGTCTGCATGGCGAAATTGTCAATGTCCCGCATACTTCCCCAACAGATATTCGCGGTCGTTATGAGAGGGATCCTCCAGCACATCCTGCAGCATCTCACCAAGTATCCTGCCGATCTCCCGCCCCGGTGTGATTCCCGCCTTGATCAGGTCATCGCCGTGCACCGCCAGATCCCGCAGCGAGAGACAATTCCGGTCCTCCAGGATGCTTTCGTAGATCGCACGGAGGGACCGCAGGTGTTCGAGCTTTTCCTCCCGCTGATAAGCACTCTGCGCGAGGGTATCTGCCTCTTTGACCTCCAGAAACAGGGGAAAGAGTTCCTCGCCGATCTCAACGACTGCCTTCCGCACAGCCTTCCGGCTGAGGCCGACCCCCCGGTCATGATAACGGGTGAGCCGCACCACGTCCTGACGGGTCCCGTTGTCTGCTTTCAGCCTCCGCAGAATGGTATTTGCCAGCCTGGCACTGACCTCGGGATGCCCGTAGAAATGGTCGATCCCGTTTTCATCCGTCGACAGGCAGGCCGGCTTGCCGAAGTCATGCAGCAGCATGGCCCACCGGAGGATCCGGTCCGGCCGCACATGCATGACTGCGTGGATCGTGTGTTCCCCTACGCTGTACATGTGGTGGGGATTGTGCTGTTCTGTCTCCATGCAGCGGTCAAATTCGGGAAGGATGACCGCCGTGATCCCACATTCATAGGCCGTTCTGAGCCTTTCGGGATGCGGGGAGACCAGGAGCTTTTCCAGCTCCGAGGCGATCCGCTCCGCGCTGATCTTCACCAGAGAGGGAGCGAGCTCCTTCATGGCCTGCAGGGTGTTCTCCTCCACCTCATACCCCAGCTGGGCGGCAAAGCGCACAGCCCTCATGATCCGCAGGGCGTCCTCTTTGAACCGCTGCGCCGGGTCCCCGACCGCGCGGATGATACCGCGCCTGAGATCGGAGAGCCCCCCGAAATAATCCCGGAGCCCGTCGCGCACATTGTAGGCCATCGCATTGATCGTAAAGTCCCTGCGCTGCAGGTCTTCCTGCAGACTCCCGGTAAAGGTGACCTTCTCCGGATGCCGGCTGTCTTTGTACTCCCCGTCGATGCGGTAGGTCGTGACCTCGTAGTTTTCGCCGTGGACGGGGATCGTCACCGTCCCGTGCTTGAGGCCCGTGTCGACCGTGCGCGCAAAAAGGGCCTTGACCTGCATCGGCTGCGCCGAAGTCGTGATATCCCAGTCGTTCGGTGCCCTGCCCAGCAGACTGTCCCGCACACATCCTCCGACCACATAGGCCTCGAAGCCGTGCTCTTCCAGCGTCCGCATGATCCGGGCTGCCTCCGGCGGGATCTCTATTCTGATTTTTTCTCTATCCAAATATCAATCTCCCATCTGCGGCGGGCTTTTTCACACAGCCTGGGAACTGCAGCAGAATTAACTGTACAGTTCCTTACGGTATTACACAAAAAGGTGCATTTTCTTTTTACTCTTGTATTCCGCGGCTGAATCCGCGTAGTACGCGGGGAAGAGTAAGGCACTGCCATATCAATATATCAATAGGCCTTGCCCCAGTAGACCATCTTCTTCGCGGGCTTTCCGCAGCAGACACAGGTCTGTGCGATCTCTTCCTGCTCAAAGGGGATGCAGCGGCTGGTCACGCCGTATTTTTCCTTGATCTCTTCTTCACAGGCGAGTTCTCCGCACCACATGGCCTTCACGAAGCCGGTCTTCTGCGCAAAGATCTGTTCAAACTCCTCGCGGGAGGCAGCCTTATAGGTATGGTCCTCGAGGTGCTTTTTCGCGCGCGCATACATATCCTTCTGGATCTGCTCGAGAAGTTCTCCGATCCGGTCCGCCAGATGATCCAGCGCGCACTCTTCCTTCTCCCCGGTGTCCCTGCGGGCGATGATGCATTTCCCGTTCTGGATATCGCGGGGACCGATCTCAACGCGGAGCGGAATGCCGCGCATCTCCTGGTCCGCGAACTTGAAGCCGGGGCTCTTGTCGCTGTCATCCACCTTGACGCGGAAACCGGACAGGACCTCTTTGAGCTCGAAGGCCTTGTCCAGGACACCTGCCTTGCGCTGCTGGATGGGAATGATCATCACCTGTGTGGGTGCGATCCTGGGCGGAAGCACCAGGCCCGAATTGTCGCCGTGCACCATGATCAGTGCGCCGATGATCCGCGTGGAAAGTCCCCAGGAGGTCTGGAAGGCATGCTTTTGTTTATTATCCTTATCCGTAAAGAGAATGCCGTAGGCCTTTGCAAAATCATCGCCGAAATCATGGCTGGTCCCCGACTGCAACGCGCGGCCGTCATGCATGAGCGCCTCAATGGTATAGGTCGCCACGGCACCTGCGAACTTCTCCTTGTCGGTCTTTCTGCCCTTGATCGTGGGGATGGCCAGGTCCTCTGCGCACAGGTCCGCATAGACATTGAGCATCTGCTGGGTCCTGGCCTCAGCCTCCTCCGCGGTGGCGTGGACGGTGTGTCCCTCCTGCCACATGAATTCGCGGGAACGGAGGAAGGGTCTTGTCTCCTTCTCCCATCGCACTACGCTGCACCACTGGTTGTAGATCTTCGGAAGATCGCGATAGGACTGGATCTCCCCCCTGTAAAAATCACTGAACAAAGATTCCGAAGTGGGACGCACACAGGCGCGCTCATCCAGTTCCTCGGAACCGCCGTGCGTGACCCAGGCCACCTCGGGGGCAAAGCCCTCCACCAGGTCCTTCTCCTTCGTCAGCAGGTGCTCCGGAATCAGGAGCGGAAGGTAGACATTTTCCACGCCGACCGCCTTGAAACGCGCATCCAGGTGACTCTGGACCGCCTCCCAGATCGCATATCCGGCGGGCTTATAGACCATGAATCCCTTGATATTAGAATAGGCGATCAGTCCTGCCTTGATGCAGACATCCGTATACCACTGTGTAAAATCCTCGTCCATCGCCGTGATCTCGGCGACCAGTTTTTTCTGCTCTGCCACGATGCATTCTCCTTGTCTTTTTAATCCGCTGCACACCGGCCTGCACAGAGTATTATACGGCTTCCCGCAGCGCAGCGGCTCTGCACTGTGCGCTGCGGGAAGCCCGCCGGTGCTGTTTTTATGAAATATACTATTCAGCGCCCTCACATTGCAGGTGCTGTGTACCTGCAGTCCCTGGCAATCCCTGGCTGACAGAGACGCTGCGCGGTGCTGAACAGATACCATTAAATATTATCCTGGATCCCCTTTTCGCGGTCCCCCAGTCCCAGCCTGTTGATGGCTGAGAACACGGCACGCACGGAAGCGCGGGTGATATTGGAGCTCACACCGACGCCATAGGTGACATTGCCGTGGTCCGAATCGAGCAGGTGGATATAAGCCGCCGCCTGGGAATCGGAACCGGACTGGAGCGCGTGCTCCTCATAATCCAGGATCCGGATATTATAGCCGAACTTTTCCCTGAATCCCCGCTGGAGTGCATCCAGAGGGCCGTTTCCGGAAGCCTCAAAAAACTCGGGTCTTCCATGGTAGCTGTAGTCCACCCGGATCCGGGTGTCGAAATTGGTCTTGACATCGCTGGTGAGGTCCGCGACCTGAAGTTTGCGGAAGTGCAGAGGCTCGTTCCTGTAGAGATATTCCCTGCGGAAGGCATCCATGATCTTCTCCGGCGGAACCTCTCCGACCTTTTCGGACATATTCTGTACGACCCTCGCGAATTCGCCGTGCATGCCCTTGGGAAGCTTGAAGCCGAAGTAGGTGCTCATGATAAAGGCCACGCCGCCCTTGCCGGACTGCGAATTCACACGGATGATCGGCTCGTAGACCCTGCCGATGTCCGAGGGATCGATCGGGAGATAGGGGACGTCCCAGATCTCGGACTTCCGGTCTTTCATCGCCTGGATCCCCTTGTTGATCGCGTCCTGATGGGAGCCCGAAAATGCGGTGAACACGAGCTTGCCCGCGTAGGGATGGCGCTCGTCCACACTCATCTTGTTGCAGCGCTCGTAGACATCGATGATCTCATTGATATCCTCGATATCGAGTCCGGGGTTGATGCCCTGGGTGAACATATTGTAGGCGATCGTAAGCAGGTCTACATTCCCGGTGCGCTCGCCGTTGCCCAGAAGCGTCCCTTCCACGCGCTGTGCGCCGGCCAGGAGCGCGAGCTCGGAGGCGGCGACACCGCAGCCGCGGTCATTGTGGGGGTGGATGCTGAGGATAATGCTGTCGCGGTCCTTGAAATGCCTGCTCATCCATTCGATCTGGTCCGCATAGACATTGGGGGTGTTCATCTCTACCGTGGAGGGAAGATTGAAGATCATCGGCTTTTCCCTGGTGGGCTGCCAGATGTCCTGTACGGCTGTGCAGATCTCCAGTGCAAAATCAAGCTCTGTGCCGGTAAAGCTCTCCGGAGAATACTCGAGAACGAGATTTCCGGGGAAATCCTTTGCACCCTCTTTTACCCAGCGTGTTCCCCTCTGTGCGATCTCGATGATGCCCTGCCTGTCCATATTGAACACGACATCCCGCTGGAGGGTCGAAGTGGAGTTGTAAATGTGGAAAATGACGTTTTTGCAGCCCCTGATCGCCTCAAAGGTCCGCTCGATCTGCTCTTTTCTGCATTGGGAGAGGACCTGGATATAGACATCATCCGGGATCATGTCATTGTCGATGAGTTCCCGGAGAAAATCATACTCGATCTGGCTGGCAGAGGGGAATCCGACCTCGATTTCCTTGAAGCCCAGCTTGAGGAGGAGACGGTACATCTCCATCTTCTCACTGACCACCATCGGATCGATCAGGGCCTGGTTGCCGTCGCGAAGATCCACGCTGCACCATACCGGTGCCTTTTCGATCTCCTTGTTGGGCCACTCCCTCTCGGGATAGTGGACAACCGGGTTTTTCGTGTATTTCTTGTAATTCAGCATGTTTTTGTTACTCCATTTCTAAAACATATCATGCGATCAGGGTCAAATGCCCCGAAAGTTCCTAAGGGGCGGCCTGCGCGGTCTCCGCCGTTTCCGCTGTCTCCGCCGTTTCGGATTTTGCGGGCGCGGATTTCACCACATGCACATAGACAGTGACCGCAGCATCGCTTTCCTCCGGCAGAATGACACCCTCCGGAAGATACTTTTTCAGGTCGATCTGCTTATGTATATTGCTGCTGACCGGCAATGACGCAATGTCCGATGCGGGGATCTCTATGGTGTCGATCTCCTGCAGGATGCCTGCCGCGCCGGCGACCAGTACGGACGACGGCTCAGCCGTCGGATCCGATCCCAGTTCATATCCGTCCGCGAGCGGCACCTCCCGGCCGCATGTGACGGCGAGCTCCTTTGTCGGATAGATCGACGCCATCACCTTGACAGAGGAAATATTCAGGTGCAGCCTGTGCTGCTGCATCTCCTCCGCCGTGATCTCCTTTCCCTCTGAATCGTACAGTGTGATCGCAGGGTAGGAATTGATACTTCTCTCTGAACCGCTTATATCTACCCGGGCCGCCGCCCGTTCCACGCTGTTGACATAGGACTGGGGTCCCGAGAGGTCCACCTGGTTCTGTTCCATGTTTGTCTCACAGAGGACATAGCCCTCTGCCGGCTCCCCCTCTGTATCCACTTCCAGGGACAGCGACTTCGTTTCGAGAGGTTCCACGCGCAGGAGCACGCTGGGAATACTCCCGGTGATGCGCTCGATGCTGCTGCTGTATTTATCCGTCGTGAGAATGATCGGGATCGATCCGTCCTCTTCCATCGTGCGGCAGTCTGCCGTGGCGATGACATTTTTTGATTCCAACTTGTCGATCACAGAGCGTTTCGCCGTAACGGTGACGATCGGGATCACGTCCGTATTGTCCAGGACCGTATAGACATCCCCCCGGTTTTCGATGACTTCGCCGTGGAGGATCTGAACACTGACATTGTTGACTGTCATCCGGATCGCCGGGTCGCTGAAATAGTTGATCATGTACCACAGCACCATGGCGAGCAGAAGGGAGATGACCTTGAGCCGGAAATTCGGATCCAGGTTTTTGATACGCTCAATCATGCGCACCTCCTTCCTCCTCCGCAGATGTGTTTTTCTGTAGAAGACCGGTATCGGAACCGGCGCCCACGGTGCCGCTGCTTCCCGCATCCGGCTCCCGCTTCTTCCAGATCGAATACATGCCGATCCCGCTCAACGGAGAACGGGCTGCGTTCTTCGCCGCTTCCTCCCGGGAGAGCTTGTTCTGCAAAAGCTGCAGGGCTTCCCGGAGCTGCTCCGGTGTCACATCAGCCCAGAGCTTCCCCTTATAGGAATAGCTCAGATGCCCGGTTTCCTCCGATACGATGAGAGTCAGCGCATCCGTTTCCTCTGAGATGCCCACGCCCGCGCGATGCCTGGTTCCGAGATTTTTGTCCAGCCGCGAGGAGGACAGCGGCAGATAAGAGGTCGCTGACACGACCCGGTTGCCGCGCACAATGACCGCCCCGTCGTGGAGCGGCGTATTTTTTTCAAAAATATTGATGAGAAGCTGGCTCGACACGATGCCGTCGATCTCGATCCCTGATCTCACCCACTCGGTCAGCGGCGTCGTCTGTTCGATAACGATCAGGGCGCCGGTCCTGACCCGGCCCATCTCGATACAGGCGCGCACCAGCTCGTTGATGGTCCTGTCGGAAAACCGTCCCTCTTCCGTCTTGCCCGGATCCATGCGAAGGATCGAGCTGAGGAAGTTGCGGCGCCCCAGTTCCTCCATGGCATTGCGCAGCTCAGGCTGGAGAATGATCACCAGGGCAGTCACGGCGATCCCGGCAAAATTCTGGAAGATCCAGAGGATCGTAGTCATGTTGAAAAAGGCCGCTGCAAGAGCGATCACCAGAACGACGGCGATCCCCTTCATCAGCTGCCAGGCACGTGTGTTTTTGACCCAGAGCAGGATATGGTATGCCAGATAGGCTATGATCAGAACCTCGACAAGATCCGTCCACCTTACATCAGGTATACGCAGCTGGGATATGATTTCTTGAAGACTATAGAACCCGGGAACATTCAATGGTTGTTATCCTTCTGCAGCAGTCTCAGAAGCTCTTTTGTTACGGAGAAAACACATCCTCTTCCTCCGTCTCCGGCCCGGATGCCACGACCTTCGGGACTGCCTTTACATAATAGTAATAATCCTCATCCTCGAACTGCACGTTCTCGATGCGGAGATAATCAGCATGAAACAGAAAGAAACGGACGATCTGGGCGATCAGGAAGGAGACGACGATCCCCGCCAGGACCATAGTGAGGTCGATCTGCGTTCCGAACCGCATATCCCCTATGAGCAGGATCACCAGTTCCAGGATACACCCTGCCGTGATCGCAGTGATCCAGGCGTGTGCCATGACCAGGTGCCGGATGAAGCAGACCACTACGGCTGCAGCCGCCAGAGCCGCCGCGAGAACGATCAGTCCCCGGTCATTCATCATGCCGTCGACCAGCGCCCGAAAGTTCGAGATAAGACTTTCACTGGTCAGGACCGCTCCCCCCGCATCCCGTCCGATCACCGGGAGCAGCTTCTCCACCAGCAGTACATATCTGGTAAAGAGCAGTCCGAAGACCACCGGGACTGCCGCGCCCGGCCCGAACAGGAGACCCGCGAGGACCGGCACAGCATAGTGCAGATTGACGGCATATGCGATCGGCATCAGCAGAAGGATCACGGAGTCCCTGGGCGCAAACCTGTAATAGACCAGGAGGCACACCAGGATCAGTGCGGCACACAGAGCTGTCGCTTCCAGCGACAGCCTGTACAGGTCCCAGACCATCACCAGTGCCAGGATCGCCGCCGTGAAACCTGGCGGCAGCATGGAGCAGAACAGAGCGATGATCACGTTCAGAAGGGTGTTCTGAAGCGGCGCCCCTGCAGGGCCATATGCTCCCAGGTGCGTCCGCAGCAGCAGAAGCAGGCAGAGCGTTACCACAAACCGGAAGACCGGTACGATGATATACTCCTGCTTCTTATAAAACAGGATCAGACTTTCACGAAGTCTGTTGACAGCATTATTGTTCATCATTCCTCCATAGGGTCGGGAAGTTACCGGGGAACACCTGCAGAGCCGCCGGGAACCGCGCGCTCCTCCTCACAGATTGCCAGCATGGCATCCAGATCCTGTTCGTAAAGTCTGCGCCGTCTCTGACAGGCAATACTCCGTTTTCTGTAGACCAGAAAGGTCACCAGCAGGAAAAAGACGATCCAGGCGGCGTAGCTCAGGACCGCAAAACGCAGGACCGGTCCCGCCGCGTCCTCATACACAGAGAAAAAAATCTGCTCAAAATAATACCCGCAGTAGACCGCCGCACAGATCCCCCATGCGATCGTACCGGTGACAAAGGACCAGACCATCTGGGCAAAGACATAATCCCCCGGGAAAAACCCGGCTGTTCTCCGGTCCCTGGTCCCGCCGCCTTCTTCATAGACCGTCAGGCGGGTCATCAGACGGATCTTTTCTAAATTCAGCATTCTTTATTCACCATTCTTCTATCTGAATTCTTTGATCAGCTTTCTCCGATCAGCTTTCTTTGACCAGCTTTCTTTCAGACTCTTCTTTATCCTCCTGCTCCCGGCAGGTCCTCTCCAATGGCAAGAGTCAAAAAACAAACACGCCGGGCCCCCTGCCTGTAAAGCGCTTTTGCACAGGCATCGATCGTCGCTCCCGTCGTGTAGATATCGTCAATGAGCATAATCGTATTTAATTCTACATCATTTCCATAGACGTGAAAAGCCTTTTTCAAATTATTTTGCCGCTCCTGCGGGCCCATATTTTTCATGGGACGGGTATCCTCCTCCCTTCGCAGTATGTTCTCCCGCACCGGGATCCCCGTCCTCTCAGAGATCACGCGCGCAAGCAGCAGGGCCTGGTTGTATCCGCGCTTCTGCAGTTTCTGCGAAGAGAGGGGGACCGGGACGAGAAAATCGAAAGTACCTGCGGGATACTCCTCTGCCAGCTTTTGCGCCATCACCATGCCATAGTAGGCGTCGTATTCCCGGCGGCCGCCATATTTAAAGCGGAAAAGGCCTCCCGCGGCGCTGTGATAGGTAAAAACAGCGCTGCCGCGGTCATAGGCATGCGGGATCCTGCGGCAGTCCCCGCACAGGGAGGACAGGGCAGGCGCCACTGCCCGCAGCGGCTTTCCGCAGCGACGGCAAACAGGAGCCTGCACCCGCTGCAGCATCTGCGTACAGTCCGGACAGACCAGGGCCCCCGCAGGCCGCACCGGCCGGTCGCACACCGGACACCTGCGCGGATAGAACAGGTCTGCGGCCGCTCCGGCAGCTGCAGAGGCTTCTCTGCGGACCGCGCCGTACAAATGCCGGACTCTTTCCGTTCTTTCTCCGAAAAGACCGGGGCTCCCGCCGCCATCACGATACTGCTTTTCAAATCTCCCCGCCATCCTCTGTCTCCCCGGAATTTATCAACGCAGGCTTTGAGGGATGCTTCTTCCCCTGTGCCATCCTCTGTCTCCTTGAACGTTATCCCGGCGGGAAAGACCCCAGCTCCCTGATCCGGTCGCAGAGCCCCGTATAACGCTTCGTCCGCCGGGTGTTGGCGATCATGCGGTCCACAGCCCTGCGGCTGCCGAGAAGGACGACGCAGTTCTTCGCCCTGGTAACTGCCGTGTAGAGAAGGTTCCTGTTAAAGAGACCGGAAGGGCCGTCCAGAAGGGGCAGGATGACCGCCGGATACTCCGAGCCCTGCGACTTGTGTACTGTGATCGCATACGCGAGCTCCAGATCCTCAAGCTCGCGGAAGGGATACTCCACGATGCGGGCATCGTCAAAACATACGGTCATGATCTGGCTATGCAGGTCGATCGACTCGATCCTGCCAAAGTCCCCGTTGAAGATCCCGGTACCCTGCTCGACCGGCATGCCGAAATTACCGCGGATCTCCCATCCGATCTGATAATTGTTGCGGGTCTGCATGACCTTGTCTCCCTCGCGGAAGACCGTCTCCTGCCGCGCATACTCCCGCCGTCCCTTTGCGGGAGGGTTCAGAACGCTCTGCAGAACTGCGTTGAGCTGTTCCACCCCCAGGCTTCCCCGCCGCATGGGTGTCAGCACCTGGATGTCCTCCGTCCGGCACCCGGTATATCCGGGCAGCATCTCCCGCAGGAGCTGGACCGTATGCTTGTAGATCACGGGCACCCGGTCTCTCTCCAGGAAAAAGAAATCCCTGCTCCGGTTATCCAGCGGCAGGGACTCCCCCTCCAGGATCCTGTGGGCATTCATGACAATGTCGCTCTCGCTGGCCTGCCGGAACACATGCCGGAGCATGATCGTATGGAACAGGCCCGAATCGATCAGGTCCTGCAGGACGCAGCCGGGCCCCACGCTGGGCAGCTGATTGACGTCCCCCACCAGCACGAGCCTGGCACCGACGGGCACTGCCCGCAGCAGGGCATGGAACAGATTCATATCCACCATGGACATCTCATCTATAATGACGGCATCCGCCTCAAGGGGGTTATCCTCTTTTCGCTCGAAAAACGAATAACTTTTCCCGCCGGCCCCCTTATCTCTCCCGGTGCGGTCTGTTTTCTCTCCGGCGCTGCAGCTGTCGTCCCGATAGAAGTCTCCAGTGTCTTTAAAAACATCCTGCCCGTCGTCTCCGTCCCCCACCGTGCGGACCCCGAGCATCCTGTGGATCGTCATGGCCGGATGCCCTGTCGCCTCCGACATCCGCCGGGCGGCGCGCCCGGTAGGGGCCGCCAGAAGGACCTCCATATCTTCCTCTTTGAAAGAGCGGATGATGGTATTGATCGTCGTCGTCTTACCTGTCCCCGGCCCGCCGGTGATCACCAGGACTGCGTTCAGAGAGGATTCCAGAACCGCCTGCCTCTGGAGGGGATCCAGAGTGATCTTCTCCTCCTTCTCCAGACGGGCGATCTTCTGTTCCAGCTTTTTCCGCTTCTCCGGACTGCCGGATGTCCGCCGGATCTGTGCGTCCAGATCCAGCAGCATCCGGGCGATCTCCTGTTCCCTCCGGTAGACGCCTGCCAGATAGACTTCGACAGAAGCAGCGGGAGGGACCGCAGGGGGTGTTTTTGCAGAAACCGGGTCAATGGAAAGGGGGGATCCGGAAAATGTATCACCGGAAAATGGATCACCGGAAACCGAATCACCGAAGAATGCATCTTCCGGGTCGGGTGCCCTGCGGCGGACCCGCAGCCGGCGTTCCAGCGTCAGGTTCTCCATCTGCAGCAGGACCTCCTCCGCAGCAGCTGCAGAAGGGTGCAGGTCCTCTGTATCAGGACGTCCTCCGGCAGGAAGCTGTGTCCCTCTCCCGATGCCATTGCCAGCGTGTACAAAAGACCGCTCCGGATCCGGAATTCCGAATCTGCCCGGATCCCGATCCGGCGCGCGATCTCATCCGCCGTCGCGAACCCGATTCCGCGGATCTCCTCCGCGAGCCGGTAGGGGTTCACCTTCATAACCTCATAGAGCCCCGTCCCGTAGGCCCGCCAGATCCTCGCCGCATTCGCGTTTCCGATCCCGTACTGCTGCAGGAAGATCATGGCATCGCGCAGGTCTTTTTTTTCTTCCATCTGCGCCCCGATCTCCCGGGCCTTCTGCAGGCTGATCCCCCTGATCTCCGCCAGCTTCTCGGGTTCCTCCTCCATGACCCGGAGCGTGTCGCCGCCGAATTGTTTTACGATCTTGGAAGCGGTCGCCTTTTTGATTCCTTTGATGCTGCCTGCCGCCAGCCAGCGGTAAACGGCTTCTGCCGTCTCCGGTGCCACAGTCCGATAAGACCGCACCTTCACCTGTTCTCCGTAGACAGGATGGCTTATATAGTCTCCCGCAATGACGCAGCTCTCCCCCTCACTGATCGAGACAGGGTATCCGACACAGGTGAGGACCTCGCCGATGTCCGCACCGGCCTCCTCTACAGATCTCTGTCTCCCTGACCGGGACTTCCCATCCCGGGAGACGGCTTCCATCGCATTTCCGGATACATTCCTTCCTGCCGTGGATCCTGTGCTTTCCTCCTGCGAAACGGAAGAGAGGGTCACTTCAAAAACCGTATAGCCGTTCGCCTCATTTCGATAAATAATGTGCGACACAAATCCCTTTAATTCAGTCATATCTCTTTTGTGCGCGGAGCATCTTGTCCACGTAATAGCCCGTATAGGAATCGTGCCGCTGCGCGATCTCCTCGGGGGTGCCGCAGGCCACGACGGTGCCGCCGCCGTCCCCTCCCTCGGGCCCCATGTCGATGATGTAGTCGGCAGTCTTGATGACATCCAGGTTGTGTTCGATGACGACCGCCGTATTGCCGCCCTCGACAAGTTCCCGGAGGATCTTCGTCAGCTTGGCGACGTCGTCAAAGTGGAGGCCGGTGGTGGGCTCATCCAGGATGTAGATGGTCTTGCCGGTGCTCTTTCTGGACAGCTCGGTGGCCAGCTTGATGCGCTGGGCTTCGCCGCCGGACAGCTCTGTGGAGGGCTGGCCGAGTTTGACGTAACCCAGACCGACGTCGTAGAGGGTCTGGATCTTGCGGCGGATGGTCGGGACATTCTCGAAGAAGATCAGAGCCTCCTCGACGGTCATTTCCAGGACGTCGGAGATGTTTTTGCCCTTGTAGCGGACCTCCAGGGTCTCGCGGTTGTAGCGCTTTCCGTGGCAGACCTCGCAGGGGACGTAGACGTCGGGCAGGAAGTGCATCTCGATCTTGATGATGCCGTCGCCGGAGCAGGCCTCGCAGCGGCCTCCCTTTACGTTGAAGGAGAAGCGGCCCTTGGCGTAGCCGCGGGCGCGGGCATCCTGGGTGCCGGCGAAGAGGGACCGGATCAGGTCGAAGACGCCGGTGTAGGTCGCCGGGTTGGACCGGGGGGTCCGGCCGATGGGGGACTGGTCGATGTTGATGACCTTGTCCAGCTGATCGATCCCCTCGATATCGTCGTGCTGTCCGGGGATGGTCCGGGCGCGGTTGAGGTCGCGGGCCAGGCGCTTGTAGAGGATCTCGTTGACCAGGGAGCTCTTGCCCGACCCGGAGACGCCGGTGACGACGGTCAGGACGCCGGTCGGAATGTCCACGTCGATATTTTTGAGGTTGTTGACGGCCGCCCCGCGCACATGCAGCCAGCCTGTGGGCTCCCGGCGCTTTGCGGGGACAGGGATCATCTTTTTGCCGGACAGATACTGGCCGGTGATGGATTCCGGGACCGCCATAATTTCCTCAGCGGTGCCGCAGGCGACGATCTCACCGCCGCGGGATCCTGCGCCGGGACCGATGTCCACGATATAGTCGGCGGCCCGCATGGTGTCCTCGTCGTGCTCGACCACGATGACGGTATTCCACATGTCCCGCAGGTTCTTGAGGGTGTGGAGGAGCTTGTCGTTGTCCCTCTGGTGCAGGCCGATGCTGGGCTCGTCCAGGATGTAGCAGACGCCGACCAGGCCGGACCCGATCTGGGTCGCCAGGCGGATGCGCTGGGCCTCGCCGCCGGACAGGGTCGCGGTCGCCCGGGCCAGGGTCAGGTAGTCCAGGCCGACGTCGTTGAGGAAGCGGACCCGGGCCCGGATCTCCTTGAGGACCTGTTTGCCGATCAGCTCCTGGGTCTTTGTCAGCTCCAGGCCCTCCAGGTATTCCTGGAGCTTTTTCACGGACATGCAGGTCAGGTCGTAGATGTTGATTCCTCCGACCGTGACGGCCAGGGACTCTTTTTTCAGGCGGCGGCCGCCGCAGGTTTCGCAGGGCGTGATCTGCATGAAGGTCTCATACTCGCCCCGCATGGCCTCGGAGGCCGTCTCGCGGTAGCGGCGGCGGGTGTTCTCCAGGATCCCCTCAAAGACGATGGGATAGATGCCCTTGCCGCGCTGGCCCTCATAGTAGACATCCACGCTGTGGTCCGCGCCGTATATGAGCATCTTCCGGACATTTTCCGGGAGGTCCTTCCAGGGCGTTTTGAAATCAAAGCCGTAGTCCCCGGCCAGGGCGACCAGGATGGCATTGGCAAAGCTGCCCTTGTTCATGCAGGACTGCCAGCCCAGGACGGCGATGGCCCCGTCGTTGATGGACAGGCGCTCGTCAGGCACGATCAGGCGGGGGTCAAACTCCATGCGGTAGCCCAGGCCCGCGCAGTCAGGGCAGGCCCCGAAGGGGTTGTTAAAGGAAAAGCTGCGGGGCTCGATCTCGGAGATGCTGATCCCGCAGTCGGGGCAGGCGAAGCTCTGGGAGAACTGCAGGAGCTCTCCGCCGACCACGTCGGCCTGGACCAGGCCCTCGGACAGGGCCAGGGCGTTTTCGACGGAATCCGTCATGCGGCGCTCGGTGCCGGGCCGGATGACCAGGCGGTCCACCACGATCTCGATGTTGTGCTTGATGTTCTTGTCCAGAGTGATGTCCTCGGAGACATCGTACATATTGCCGTCGACCCGGATGCGGACGTAGCCCGCCCTGCGGGCCCGGTCGATGACCTTCTCGTGCCGGCCCTTGCGGCCGCGGACGACCGGCGCCAGAATCTGGACCCGGGTGCCCTCGGGCAGGGCCATCATCTGATCCACCATCTGGTCCACGGTCTGTTTGGCGATCTCCCGCCCGCAGTTGGGGCAGTGGGGGATGCCGATCCGGGCATAGAGCAGGCGGAAATAGTCGTAGATCTCCGTCACGGTGCCCACGGTCGACCGGGGGTTGCGGTTGGTCGACTTCTGGTCGATGGAGATGGCAGGGGACAGGCCCTCGATGTTCTCCACGTCCGGCTTCTCCATCTGACCCAGGAACTGGCGGGCGTAAGAGGACAGCGACTCCATGTAGCGCCGCTGCCCTTCCGCATAGATCGTATCAAAAGCCAGGGAGGACTTGCCCGAGCCCGACAGGCCGGTCAGGACGACCAGCTGATTGCGGGGGATGGACACATCGATTCCCTTGAGGTTATGTTCATTGGCCCCCCGGATCCTGATGCAGTCGTCCGCGTAGATCTTTCTGCGCCGCTCGGCATCTATCTCCTGCTGGGCCAGGGCCTTTTTCTCATTTTCCGCCAGGACCGGCCAGTAGTCCGGCCTGCGCATTTTCACCGGAGTCTTCTTTCCGGCAGCTGTTTTTTGTTTTTCCATTTATTGCCTTTCTATTTATGTCGTGATCATTATGTCGTGATCAGAACCTCTTTTCCGCGGAAGCCGAATCCGTATTTTACGATTGCTTCAGGCAGAAATCCCCGGGACAGGAGGTCTGTGTCAGGGCATCCGCAAATTTTTCCATGTAGTTGCCGGACGGACCTTCGAACCAGCCCTTCACCAGCTCCGACAGGCAGACCCTGGATTCATGATTGGTCACAGACAGGCCCGCAGGAGTTCCCTGAAGTTCTTTCCCTTTACCCCGGCAAACGAAAGCTTGATCGTCGGAACCGTTCCCTGCAGGAGCATGATCTCCTGATCCGAAAAACTTCAAGGCCATCAAAAAGCGCGCTTCTCCCCTCGTAAGTGCGGGAGAAAAAACAGTTCAGCATATCCACTGTCAGCGTTTTCCCGAACCGCCTCGGCCGGGTGATCAGCGTGATGTCATCATTCTTTCGAACCCACGCTCCGATAAAGGCCGTCTTATCCACATAAAACTGGTTATTGCTTCTGATTTTTTCGAAGCTCTGTATCCCCAATCCGACAGTTCTCATAGCTTCGTTCTACGGCCTCCGTTTTTCCAGACTCGCTTTCAGACCTTCCGCACCTTCCTGTATTTTCCCGTGAGTCCCCGGTCTAATGACCGCAGGGTACTAAACCTTCGCAGAATATCATTTTCCACAAATTGTACAAATATAGTTTATTGGAAAACCGCCGCGACTTCAACGAGTAAAAGGAGACGCGGTATTTCGGCACCAGACAGCACAATGCGGTTCACGCCCCTCCATGTCGGAATCCGGACTTGCAGCGTGTGGAGGCACTCACTTGCGATCCTTTTTCAGCCGGTGTTCCATATCCTCATTGAGCATGCGGATCAGCCAGGAATAGGAATGATATGGATCGATTGCCAGAATGTGCATGGCACAATCATTCATTTTCCCATACTTTTGCTTCTCGAAGGCCTCCTCTGCTTTCATCACCAGGTATTCGATTTTTTCCTTCTGCCGGCGGTCGATTTCGTAACGACTGCCGCAGTAGTCGCAGACCCAGAAACCGTCTTCTCTGTGAAGGGCCAAACTCCCGCAATTCTGACACTTAATCTCTTTCATAGCCCATCTCCATGGCAGTCGTCCCTCTTATCTCGGCTGTGTTCCGATGCAGTTCATGACCACGCTGATCATCATCTCCTTTTCCTCTGCCCGGGATTCCGCGATCATAATGGTCAGCGCAACCAATGTGTGATCATCCAGGAGCTTCATCCCGTTCTCATCGTACAGGATCCCGTTTCTGTCCAGAAAAAACAGGAACATGGTGGCGGCGATCCGCTTGTTGCCGTCCCAGAAGCTGTGGTTTTTGGTCACAAAATAGAGCAGATTCGCGGCTTTTTCCTCCAGGGACGGATAGATCTCCACCCCGCCGAAGGACTGGTAGATGTTTCCGATACTTCCCTTAAAGGAACCGTCTTTTTCTCTCCCGAACAGATCCGACTCATCTCCGAACCGCATCTGGTCAATGACCTTTCGGCACTCCTCATAGGTCAGCACATAAGCCGCGCCCGTCCCCTTCGGCCGTGTCATATTCTGGTGGTCGTAGGCATCCAGCAGGTCCAGGGCGGAACTGTAGCTCTCGATCACGGACAGAACCTGCCTGCTGTCCAGGGAATCCTGTGTCCGACGCATCAGGCGGACGACATCTCCCAGCTGCTTCAGGCGGGTCTCATTTACAGCATATCCCTGCAGGATGTAGTCCTTCAGGACTCTGTTCGCCCATCTGCGGAATGCGATGCCTCGCTTTGATTTGACGCGATAGCCGACCGAAATAATTACATCGAGACTGTAAAAAGCCACCGGGCGGTCAGAACCGGCAATTTGCAAAAAATGCAAATTGCTTTCTCTCTCCACTTCCCCTTCCTTAAAGACGTTGTTAATGTGTCTGGAAATAACAGAAACGTCTCTCCCGTATAACTCCACCATCTGTGCCTGACTCAGCCATACAGTATCCTCTTCCGGTGAGATCGGAACTTCCAGGCGAATACTCCCGTCACAAAACAGTTCGATTTCATTTTTCATATTCCCTCCCCTCTTTATTCTTGTGGACGCCGCAATACCTGAGCCTGTGAAATTCCACAAGAATTACCACCCGCTCACGGTTTCGTCCTGTGCTCTGTCCTCCCGGAAGCTTTCCTCCTGCCCCGGCGACTGACGGCGCGCTCGGCGCTGCGGACGGCGTCATGCATATTGGCTTTGCCATCGGATGTGTCAGAAGGAACCGTCCCTTTTGACACCCCGGGGGCCGCGATGCCGTTCTCGACCTCCAGCAGGTGCTTTTTGAGGTCGGTCATGCGGTCGCGGAGCTCGGCGGCCGCCTCGAAGTTGAGGTCTGCGGCAGCTTTTCGCATCTGCTTCTCGACGTCGGCGATGAGCTTCGTGAGCTCCTTCGCGTCCATGGACTCGGGGTCCTTTTCGAAGCGGACCTCTTCTTTGGAGATCTCCTTCGAGATGGAGATGAGGTCGCGGACAGCCTTGCGGATGGTCTGGGGGGTGATGCCGTGTTCTTCGTTATATTTCTGCTGGAGGGCGCGGCGGCGCTCGGTCTCGTCGATGGCCCGGCGCATGGAATCGGTCATGTTGTCGGCGTACATGATGACGTGGCCGTCGGCGTTGCGGGCGGCGCGGCCGATGG
>JAFWDM010000054.1 GCA_017513005.1 Lachnospiraceae bacterium | reverse complement strand
GTTGCTACCGGTCGTGTTGAAAGAGGCGTCGTCAAGGTATCCGACGAAGTCGAAATCGTTGGTCTGACCGACGAAAAGAGAAAGGTAGTCGTTACCGGCGTTGAAATGTTCCGTAAGCTGCTTGACGAAGGTCAGGCCGGCGACAACATCGGCGTTCTGCTTCGTGGTGTCGATCGTAAAGAGATCGAGCGTGGCCAGCTGAAGAGCATGGAGCCCGTTGAGATCCTTGGTATCAAGGAAGAGGTTCAGAAGTCCGTCGTTACCGGTATCGAGATGTTCCGCAAGACTCTGGATTATGCAGAGGCAGGCGACAACGTAGGTCTTCTGCTCCGTGGTATTGACAGGACCGCCATCGAGCGCGGCCAGGTCATCGCAAAGCCCGGCACCGTGACTTGCTACAAGAAGTTCACCGCTCAGGTGTACGTCCTGACCAAGGATGAAGGCGGCCGCCACACTCCTTTCTTCAACAACTATCGTCCTCAGTTCTACTTCAGAACAACTGACGTTACCGGCGTTATCTCCCTTCCCGAGGGCACCGAGATGTGCATGCCCGGCGATCACGTTGAGATGACCATCGAGCTCATCCACCCCATCGCTATGGAGCAGGGTCTTACTTTCGCTATCCGTGAAGGTGGCCGTACTGTCGGTTCCGGCCGTGTTGCTACTGTTATCGAATAATTCGGGAACAACAGACCGGGCAGAGATGAGCGCTTCCTTAACGGGACAGTCTCATTCTCTGTACTGAAAACAACTGATCTTTGGGCCCCGCCGCGTAATCACGGCGGGGCTTTTTTACCGGATTCTGCCGTCTATGAGGCCGGCCCGGTGCCTGATCATCCGGACATGCGGACGCATCCATCTGTGCAGTCGACGCAAAAGCTGCAGCAGGGGGTTACAGCGGCATTACACACCATGGAGAGAAACTATGAAGAAAAATAGACGCAGAAGCAGCCGGATCCGCCGCTGGGTGATCCCGGTTCTCGCAGCTGTGCTGGTCGTCGTGATCCTGAGACTGGTGACCGGCATTTTTTTCAATAAAAATCAGGAAGCTTCTGTGCCTGCTGACCGTGGTGTGACCGGGACAGACTCGGCATCCGGGGCGGGAACGGCTTCAGAGGCGTCCGCTGCAGGCTCTTCCGCCTGGAGTACGGCTGCCTATGCCCTTACAGAGGAAAACGCAGGGTCGGACAAGCTGTCCCCGGAGGAAAACACAGGGACAGCTTCCGCAGAAGAAAGCGGCCAAAAGGGATCCCCGGACGGGGAAACGACTGCCGGGGGTGCAGATCTCGGGGTAGCGGCAGAGGACTCTCTGGGAGCGGCCTCCACGGGACCGGATGAGACGGCCGCAGCAAAGGAGAGTCCGGACCAGAGCGGATCCGGGGCCACAGGGGCGGAAGAGACGGCCGAACCTGCCTACGATCATACTGCCACAGAGCTCGAGGAGGGCAGAGATTATCTCCGCATGCTGGAAAACCGGAGCCCTGTGGATACCGCCCAGCAGATCGAGGACGCCAGAAAGGAATACCAGCTGAGAAAACAGCTGCAGGAATACAGTGCAAAGAGAGACGCTTACCGGCAGGAACTCGAGGAAAACGGAGTATGGGACGCGTTTGACGACTATGTTTTTCTGGGGGATTCCCGTGTAGTTGGATTTGATGTCTACGGTTTTCTGGCCGCGGACCGCGTTCTCGCAGAGAGCGGGGATACGATCAATGCCATCACAGACAGACTCGATACGGTCAGGAGCTATGATCCGAAGTATGTTTTTCTGAGCTACGGGATCAACGATATCGGTGTCGGCCTGTGGCCGACGCCCGAGGAATACGCAGATGCGTATGAAGACAAGATCGATGCGCTGCGGGAAGCGCTTCCGGATGCAGAGATCTATGTCAATTCCATCCTTCCTGCGACGCAGTATGCAGTGGAAGGCTCTCCGGTCTGGGGAGGACTTCCTGAATACAGCGAGGCCGTGCGCCGGATGTGCGAGAGGAAGGAGATCCCCTTTATTGACAATGATGCCCTGGTGGAAGAGCGGGGAAATCTTTATGAACAGGACGGGGTCCATTTCCAGCCTGATTTCTATTATTACTGGGCGGAAAACCAGCTTTTGGCTGTCTTTGATCTGAAGCAGGGGTACCTGACATTCCGGGATCCGCTGCAGGATATGCCCTGAAGCACTTTTGAGACCCTGGTACTCAGCAGAGATGCCGTTGAACACCTTCTCGGCCCCTGGTCCTCAGCGGACATGCCCTGAAGCACCTTTGAGTCTCTGCTCCTCGGCGGAGATTCCATGGAAGGCTTCTCAGTCCCTGGTTCTCAGCGGATATGCCCTGAAGCATTTTTGAGCGGGTGAGTCGTGAAATGAAAAAGACAGAGTTTGGCGGGTGGCAGAGATGACATTTGATAAAAAAGCCGGGCGCGAATTGCGGCAGCAGGATGAAAGGCCGCAGCGTTCCGGATCCGGAAAAGGTGCAGGGAGGATTCTCCTTGTACTGCTGTGCGTACTGCTCGCAGGCGGCGGCACGGCGCTTATGTACTTCGATCAGCAGAGGGACTACAGACATGGTGTTTACCGCTGCGAGGGTGGCAGAATGATGGAGGAACCTGCTGCGCCGGACGAAGCGGCAGTCAGGGAGACGGCCGACGGCATACAGGCGATCGCCGCAGCGCATCCGGAGCTGACCCAGTACATGATGCTTGTTCCCGCGGCTGCCTGCGTCCAGTCTGTCTATCTCCCTTCAGGGGCGGATGTGCGTGATCAGGCAGCGGACCTCGCCGCGATCCGCCAGACCATGCCCACGGGCCTCACCTGGATCGATCTTCTGGAAGTGCTGGCCGGTCATGCGGGAGAAAAACTGTATTATGCGACAGATACCTGGCTGACCGGCTGGGGCAGCAGATATGCGGCAAAGGCAGCGCTCACTTCCATGGAGGCATACGTTCCGACAGGTTCAGACAAGTGCTTCCTCCTTTCTGATACCTTCCAGGGAAAACTGGCAAAGGACAGAGACCCCGGACAGAGGTTTTTCCAGAGAAAGGCGGAGAGGCTTGAGATCTATGTCCCGGAAGGAGAGCCGGTCTTCTACCGGGAGGACGTTGCGACCGGCAGACAGTACGCAAGTATCTACAGTGCAGACGCTCTTGCGACCGCAGAGCCCTACGATGTCTTTTTCGGAGGGGAGAGGCCGCTGACCGAGATCCATTCTACAGCCGCCAACGGAGAGACACTGCTGGTAGTGGGCGACCGCACAGCCGACAGTGTCGTACCGCTCTTTGTCTCTTCCTATGAAAATATCATCCTGATGCATCCCGCCCGGTGCGGAAAGAGCCTGGAGAGCCTGATCAGAAAGTACCAGCCGGGGCAGATCCTGTATCTCTACGGGGCGAATGCCTTCATGCAGGACCGCGCTCTGCTGCATGCGCTCCGGCAGTGACGGGGGTACAGGACCCGTTATGGCACTTTTTTTGTGTAACTATCCAGCACCCCCATATTGCAGGTGCTTTGCACCTGCAATTCCGGGCTGAAAGAGGCGCGGGGTGCTGAACAGATGCGATGTAATAATGAATGATCTGCCGGAGCAGCATGCATCCGGAACCGGACGGCAGATCACTTTTGTGCTGCGGAGGGCGGGGGCCTGCCTGCGGCACACGGGAGGGAACAACACATGGATAATCTCGCGGTAGAACACGAGACAAAAAAGGAAAGCTCCGGAAGATCCGCTGCGGACCGGGCACCGGTAGTTGTGAACGAAATCCAGGACACAGGATCGACCCCGGAAGGGACTGTTGCGAACGAAATCCGGGACACGGGATCGACCCCGGAAGGGACTGTTGTGAACGAAATCCGGGACACGGGATCGACCCCGGAAGGCGCTGTTGCGAACGAAAGCCCGGACGCAGGATCAACCCCGGAAGGGACTGTGGAGACGGAAAGGGCCAGGGGGACGGCAGAGAACATGGAACGGGAACAGCCGGTGTATCCGGGTGCCGGACACGTGAGGATCCGCCACCTGGAGATGAAGGCGATCTCGCAGGAGGATATCGACCGCGTACTCGAACTGACCGGGCAGCTGGAAGCCTTTGAGACCCTCATGATGTACTATGACTGCGCGTTGGCCGAGGTCCGCACAAAACTGGAGGTCCTGAACAAGGAAGTATCGCTCAAGAAAAACAGAAACCCTTTTGAGTCGATCAAGAGCCGTCTCAAAAAGCCGGTCAGCATCTATGAGAAACTCAAACTCCGCAGGATCAGCTTTTCCGTGGAAAATATCGAGAAGTACCTCACGGATGTCGCGGGGCTGCGTGTCATCTGTTCCTTTATCGATGATATTTACAGTATCCGGGACAGCCTGGCTGCCCAGGACGATGTCCAGATCATCGAGGAGAAGGACTACATCGCACACCCCAAGCAGAATGGCTACCGGAGCCTCCACCTGATCCTGGAAGTGCCGATCTTTCTGATGCAGGAAAAGAAGTATATGCGGGTGGAACTCCAGTTCCGCACGATCGCCATGGACTTCTGGGCCAGCGTTGAGCACAAGATGAAATACAAAAAGGAGATCCGCAACGAGGAATCCATTGCCGAAGAGCTCCGCTACAGCGCAGACCTCATCAATCAGCTCGACCGGCGCATGCTCCAGATCCGGGACCGCATCGAACTGAGCGAAGAGGGCGACCTGGTCATGTCCGAGTGGCGATAAAGAATCAAGACCCGCGCGCGAGTCTTGCGCGCCGAAGAATAAAACCGGCGCATACACGTGACTTCAATCGGATGAGACTTCACTGGTCGGTATGAAAGGCATTCCGGTAAAAAAGCCCCGCAGGGTTTTGCCTGCGGGGCTTTCTATGTATCCGGATCCGCCTCCCGCCTGAAACCATCTTCACGGGAGGCGCGGCAGCGTTTTGCGGAACCTGCCGCTGCCTGAAACCATCTTCACGGGAGGCGCGGCAGCGTTTTGCGGAACCTGCCGCTGCCTGAAACCATCTTCGCGGGAGCGCGGCAGCGTTTTGCGGATCCTGCCGCTGCCTGAAACCATCTTCGCGGGAGCGGCAGCGTTTTGCGGATCCCGCCGCTGCCTGAAACCATCTTTACGCCTGCGGCAGGCGATAAAATAACAGG